>JAHBXT010000005.1:0-300000 GCA_019636385.1 Pirellulaceae bacterium
TACAGCCGCTACAACTACTTGAGGTCTGCTCTAAGTTTTCAAAATAGACGGCGGCCAGTGTTTCCATTTGAGCATGAATGATTCAGCGCGGCGCTGCTGAAAGGCTAGGTCACGTAGAGACTTGGCAATTGAATGGTTCGTCACTCAACGGATCAATTCGTGCAGAACGCGCGCAGGTTCCACGCCGGTCAGTCGCATGTCCAGTCCTTGATGGCGGACCGAAAATCGTCGATCGTCGATTCCCAGCAAATACAGCATGGTGGCGTGAAGGTCGCGAACGTGAACGATCTGCTGGACAGCGTTGTATCCCAATTCATCGGTGGCGCCAAAGGACGTGCCAGGGCGAATACCACCACCGGCCAGCCACATCGTAAACCCCTTGATATGATGATCACGCCCGGGACCGCCTTTGCCTTGGAACATCGGTGTGCGACCAAATTCACCACCCCAGATGACTAAGGTATCCTCCAAGAGTCCACGTTGTTTCAGGTCCAATAACAGCGCTGTCGTCGGCTGGTCGGTTAGACGTCCGCAGACTTCCATGTATTTTTGCAAGTCACCGTGATGATCCCAACCGCGATGGTACAACTGAACAAAGCGCACGTCACGTTCCAAGAGTCGTCGAGCCAATAGGCAGTTCGAGGCATACGAGCCGTCGCCGGGCGTAGCCCCGTAGGCGTCGAGTGTCTGCTGGCTCTCGCCGCTCATATCCACCAGCGCAGGCACCGACGTTTGCATTTGAAACGCCATCTCATAAGCGGCGATTCGAGCTTCAATATCGCCGCCCAATGGGCTGGCATGACGTAATTGGTCCAATCGAGAAATCGAGTCCACCAGTTCACGCTGTTGTTGCAGGCCGATGCCCGGAGGATTGCTGAGATAGTGGACCGGCGCGCCCACAGAATTAAATTCCACACCTTGATACTGGGCAGGCAAAAAACCAGACGACCATTGCCGCGATGCAATGGGCTGTGGATTGCGACCGCCCACACTGGTCATGACGACGAAACTGGGCAGGTCGCGGGACAGGCTACCAAGTCCGTACGCAATCCAGGCTCCCATCGACGGCCGGCCACTGAGCGCTGTTCCCGTGTTCATAAACGCATGCGCAGGGTCATGATTAATCTGCTCGGTGACCATCGAGCGGATAATGCACAGTTCGTCAACGATCGAAGCCTGATGGGGAAGATAATCGCTGACCCACTGTCCGCTGGCACCATACTGTTGAAACCGAGTCAAATGTCCTTGGATCTTCAGGTCTTGACCTTGTAATTGCGCCAGCGGCTGTCCCGCAGTGAACGATTCCGGCATGGGGCGGCCGTCCAGCCGATTCAGCTCAGGTTTGTAATCGAAGGTTTCCAACTGCGATGGCCCGCCAGACATGTACAAAAACAGCACGCGTTTGGCTCGGGGTAGATGATGTGGCAGATCCGGTAGCCCTGCAGTTGCAGAGATGTTCTCGCTCCCGTGTGCCTGTTCGATCTGTAGGCTGCTCAGCGCGGCCAATCCAACGCCAAGGCCGGCAGATTGCAAGAAAGCTCGGCGCCGAAGTTGCTGTCCCAGTGCAATTTGGACTGCAGCATGTCCAGCTGCTGTCCAACATGATTCGCGCTTTTTCATAGTCAGAGTCTCATGTTCAGCTCAGACAGGTTCAGCAGCGCTCGACATACCTGGGTCCACGCAGCCAGTTCATCAGCAACACAATCGGTCCACCGCGGGTGAATGCCTACGCCCAACAACGCTGTTGCCTGTTCAGGTTGATCCTGAAAGTAATTACGACTTGTATCTAGCAGCAACGTGAGTTCTGCCAGCTCCGGCTGGCTGATTTCACGGTTCGTGACGGTTCGGAACAACCACTTCAATCGTTGAGCGTTGGCATGGTCCGCATCGGAAAAGTTTGTATTCGAGACGGCAAGCCAGCCTCGCTCGGCCAACCCGCGAGCCGCTTCGACGAACGTTGGATCGTTCAACAGCGTCAGCGCCGCCAGTGGTGTGTTGGACTGTTGGCGCAGGGCCGTACACTCTTCACGACCAGTGGCATCCAACGCCCGCAACATGGGATGGAGGAATTGTCGCTGCCAGTGCATGTACACACCTCGACGCCACTGATTCTCAGTTGAATCAGCCTGATATTCGCGTTGCGGAAAATTCAGGTGACGATAGTAACCTTCTGGTTGGTAGGGACGCGAACTTGGACCGCCAAACTGGTTGACCAGTAGGCCGCTAACGGCCAGCGCGTTATCGCGAATCATCTCAGCCGGCAATCGAAAGGCAGACTGTCGCGCCAGCCAGCGATTCCCTAGGTCACGCTCCAAGGACTGTTGATCTGCTGAAGATGCTTGACGATAAGTCTGACTAGTCACGATCAGACGAATCGTGCTGCGAACATCCCAGTGGTGGTCCACCAAGTCATGCGCCAAATTATCTAACAACTCTGGATGCGATGGCGGCTGCCCCTGACCACCAAGGTCGCCCAGATCCGAGGCCAGACCTTGTCCAAACAACAAATGCCAGATGCGATTGACCAGGACGCGCGCTGTCAACAGTCCAATTCCGTCCTCAGAATCCACCAGCCAATTGGCTAAATCCAATCGTGTCAGCCTTGGTAACTGTTCAGAGCCTAATGGTCTGGGCGTCGAAAGAAACTTCGGAAAGCTCGGCTCGACGATTGGACCACTTTCGTCCATCCAGTTGCCACGCGGCAGGACGCGCGTTACTCGTGGCTCAGCCAACGCCTGGGTAATCATCGAGCTGCGGACTTGTCTATTCAATTCGCTGATGAGTTTCTCTGTATGCTTGATTTGTGCCTGCGTTGCCTTGCGCTGCTGCGGGTCTGCGATGTTCAATTCATCTTGCAAACGCTGCAGTTCATGGGCGAGTTCCGCTCCTCGTTGCCGTTGCCACACGGTAGGCAATTCGATTTCGGGGTCGCGTCGAGTTGGCGATTCATTTGAGCCAGCCGTGAAGTGTTTTTCATCGTCAATATCAGCGAAGAAGGCCGCCAGCGAATAGAAATCGTGCATGGTATATGGGTCAAACTTGTGGTCGTGACACTGCGCACAACCTACCGTGGCACCCAGCCAGACCGCCGACAGATTGCGTACGCGATCCGCTGCGTAGATGGCGCGATATTCGCCTGGTTGTAATCCGCCTTCGTGTGTGGTTTGAAGTACCCGGTTATAACCAGTGGCAATGCGCTGCTCTAGCGTTGGGTTGGGCAGCAGATCGCCAGCCAATTGGTGGCGAGTCATCTCGTCAAACGTCAAACCATCGTTAAAAGCGCCAATCACCCAGTCGCGATAGGCGGAGATGTTGTGCTCTTGGTCGCCGTGGTAGCCGACCGAATCCGCATAGCGGACTAAATCCAACCAATAGATAGCCAGTCGCTCGCCAAAACCCGGACTGAAAAGCAGTTCGTCTACGGCTGTTTCATAGGTCAACGGATCCAACGGGGGGGCCTGCCACTGTTCTAGTTGCTGCTGAGTTGGCGGCAGACCCGTCAAATCAAACGTCAACCGTCGCAGCAGCGTGACCGCCTCGGCCACCGGCGCGGGTGACAAACCGTAATCGCTCAATTTTGCACCGATGAAGGCATCGATCCAATTGGTCGACCAGCGCGACGGGCCTGCCTCGGGAATGGGCCAGCGTTGAGGAACTTGATAAGCCCAATGCCCTGACCAGGCGGCACCATTCTGAATCCAAGCCCTCAGCCGATCGACTTCTGATCTGCTCAGTGGCTTGTTGATTTCTGGCGGAGGCATGACGGTCGAGGCATCATGGCTGAGCACTCGCCGCAACAGCTCGCTCTCCTGCGGCTTGCCGGGCGCGACGACTCGCGCCAGGGAAGTTGGATCGTCGAGTCTCAAATCGGCTTGTCGCGTAGCAGCATCCGGTCCATGACACTGGAAACAGCGATCCGACAGCAGCGGTCGAACGTGGCGATGAAAGTCTACAGTCGCCGAATCATCGGCAACGCAGCTAGATGCCGTCAACCACAGTCCCGCCGCCCCTACGACGGCTACCCAACTTGCTCTCATGAAAACTCTGCCGAGTCGAATCACGCTTACAGCCCAGCTGTTGAGTATACCACGAATGCCGGTAGCGTTGTCTGGGCCGGTAGTTAGGCCGGTTGTTGAAAGCCTACCCACCAGCCAATAATGTTTGAATCTCGCAAAATGTCAGAATCCTGGGATGTTAGGGTGCCCGCGCGTCAATCGCCAATTTGATTCTGATGATACCTTGAAGATACTAGCGCAGGCGTTGCCAAATTTTCACTCTGAATTGGAAATCAGCGATCGGCAGCAGTCCAGGGCGCGTTGGTGGACGATGGCGTTACTACCGATGCCGTTGCCACCAAAGGCGGTAGCGTTTCCTTGCCAATCGGTAAAGCGACCACCGGCTTGGTCGATGATGATTTGTGGAGCAGCCAGATCCCATGGATTGGCGATCGGATCAACCATCAGTTCAGCGCGTCCAGTTGCCACTAACAGATACCCGTAGCCGTCTCCCCAAGTGCGCGTCACATAGGCTTCTCGTTCAAGAGCTTGATAAGCTGCCAGTGCATTTTGCCGCGCAAAGAGGTCGGCTTGGGACATCAAAAATGCGCCTTTGTCCAACGTGCGCTGTGATACCTGACAACGTGCGGGTGGTTTGCCAGCCAAGCAATGCCAAGCGCCATGGCCATCCGCTGCGAATACCAGCTCATCTAAAGCTGGAATGAAAATCACGCCCATGACGGTTTGTCCTCGGTGCTGTACAGCCAGCAGCGTCGAATACAGCGGCACTCCCGTGATAAAGCTCTTGGTTCCATCAATGGGATCGACAATCCATTGGTAATCGGAGCTACCGGCCTGCATGCCAAACTCTTCGCCTAAGATGGCATCGTTGGGAAAACGCTGCGACAAGTGCTGGCGAATGAGCTGTTCGGCTCCGCGATCAGCGATGGTGACAGGTGAGTTATCGTCTTTGCGGTCAACATCAATGGGACGCCCGAAATGTTCGAGCGTCGCTCTGCCGGCCAGCCGCGTTAACTCGATGGCGGCTGCAAGTCGCCCATCACGAAAGGTCTTGATTGTCTGGTTGATCGACACCGGTGAGCCTCTAGGTCAGACGATTCACTCGAAAGTTGCTCGGTTCATGAACTGCCGAGCCTGCCATTACTTCGAATCTTGGCATCGCCGCTTGGCGCATACAGGAATGAGTGCACGGCCAATAAAATGGCTCCACAGACCAATAGGCTGTCGGCGATGTTGAAATTTGGCCAGGTGAACTCGCCATATCGCAGAAGTATCCAATCCCGGACACCGCTGGCCCATTCGGGCCGATCCAGGGGTGGATTCCACAGTCCCAGCCGATCATGCAGATTACCAACGATCCCGCCGAGCACCATCGCCAGCGAAACGGTTAGCCACCAACTCTCAATGGCCCGATACTTCACCATCCAAACCAGAATTACGACGCAAGCCAGACAGGCCATCAGGGCGAACACCGAACCCCAGCCGGCCCCCATACCAAACAACGCGCCCGGATTGACCGTAGTCTCCAACCCGGCATACGGCTCAAGCAGCCAATAGGGCGGACTCTCGCCAGGCAAACCCAACCACTCGAAGATTCGCTGTTTCGTCCACAAATCGCTGATCGCTCCTGCGACAGCGATTGCCGCAAAAAAACACCATCGCATGCTTGGAACTCCTGTCTCCGTTGGGCGGTGTTTCAATATCCTGAACTCTCAAGCCGGCCGGCACACTTCACGCAGAAGATCGACTCCGGCAACATCTCCAGACGACCTTTGGGTATCCTGGCCCCGCATTCGTCGCATAGTCCGTACGTGCCCTCTGCTATTTTCTCAAGGGCCATGTCAACCAGCCGAATTTTGTCACCATCCCGCGACAGCAACCCCAAGGTGAATTCCTGTTCAAAGCTGTGCGAGCCAACTTCAGCTGGATGGATGGGAGCGTGATTGTCCACCGCCGCGTCGTCGGACCCCAGTGCCTCCTGAGACATCATGGCCACATCGCCGTACAACCGGCGACGCTTCTCTAGCAAAATCGTCTTGAATTGGGAATAGTCTTTTTTGGCTGGGGCCGCCACCGACTTCGCGCCTCTGGAACCAGTCGAATGGCCTGCCGTTTTACCGCTCAGCTTCTTCGAGATGACCTTTGCCGGTGTCTTGGCCGTCCTACCGGCCTTACTGGCAAACTTGCCTTTGGAAGCTACAACTTTTTGCGCTGCCTTTCCACTTGCCGCGCGTCTGGTCTTGCTAGCGGCTGCCTTGCCATTAGAACTCTTGTTGCTCACCTTAGATTTTGACGCCTTAACCGCCGATTTAGACACTACGGTAGCACGTTTTGCGGTAGTCTTCGCCTTGCCGATGGACTTGGCCTTGGAAGAACCCTTCAACTTCGAAGTCAGTGACCCATTGGCGGATTGTGACTTGCTTTTGGAGCCACCTTTAGCGGTCGGCTTCTTGACTTTTGTCGGCTTTTTGGCCATCAATGAACTCCCTGCCCGTTTGGGGTGTATCTGACTGTTCTCTGGAGGGGCATCGTTGAGTGAATCTAAGAATTTCCTACTTTAGGTAGTTGGGCAATAGCATGATAGGGTCTTGCTAGGATATAACCACAACTTCAACGATATTTACTGCCCTGGACACCTGGAAAACCGTAATTTTGGGGTATTTCAATGGCCGACCCATCCGTGGCCACTAGTCGCAGCAGCCCACTCACTAGTGGGGTGGCCTGCCAACGCTGTATTAATTCTGGCTGTCGAGCGACCTTTGACATCAGCCAGACCCGGACAGCTTGCGACCATTGCGGTGACCTACTTGACATTGAGTACGATTGGTCGCAGATCGCAGTTCCCAAGCAACTGCGCGATTTTGAGAAGATGTGGTCGCAGCGCCATGATCCGGTTCGGTTCAGCGGCGTTTGGAGATTCCATGAACTGCTGCCATTTGCACCCACCAATTTCTTAGTGACGGTGGGTGAAGGTCAAACACTGCTACAGCGTGCCGATCGTGTGGCCAGCTACGTTGGGCAGTCCGAAGGTAATCTGTACCTACAGTATGAGGGCATGAACCCCAGCGGCTCGTTCAAAGACAACGGCATGTGCGCCGCATTTACACATGCTCATCTGACTGGCGCTCGCCGCGCCGCCTGCGCTTCGACTGGCAACACCAGTGCTTCGCTGGCGATGTACAGTTCGGTCACGAACCTGATGAAGGCGGTGATTTTCGTGGGCAGTGGCAAAATCGCCTACGGTAAGTTATCTCAAGCGCTGGAATACGGTGCCTTAACTGTACAAATCGCTGGAGATTTTGACGACGCCATGGTGCGCGTACGCGAAGTCTCCAAAGACCTCGGCATCTATCTGGTTAACAGTGTCAATCCGTTCCGGCTGGAAGGTCAAAAGACCATCATGTTCCGCGTGCTCGAAGCGTTGCGCTGGCAAGTACCCGACTGGATCGTGGTTCCCGGGGGCAACTTGGGTAACTCAAGCGCATTTGGCAAGGCTTTTAAAGAGTTACATGAGTTGGGATTGATCGACCGCGTGCCTCGATTGGCCGTCATCAACGCCGCCGGTGCCGATACGCTGTATCAATTGTACGAGCGTCGTGGTCTGCGCTGGAATAACGGACAACCCGATCAGCGCATCGTCAGCGATTACTACCAAGAACTGGATAGTCGCAATTGCAAAGCGGACACAATCGCCAGTGCCATTGAGATCAATCGCCCCGTAAACTTGAAGAAGTGCCTGCGAGCCCTGGATTTTTGTGATGGCGTGGTTCGTAAGGTCAGCGACCAGGAAATGCTGGACGCCAAAGCACAAGTTGGTGCGGGCGGAATCGGCTGTGAACCGGCCAGCGCCGCCAGCGTGGCTGGGGCAAAGCTGCTGAGAGAGGAGGGCGTTATTGCCCCCTCAGAGCGCGTGGTTTGTATTTTGACTGGCCATCAGCTCAAAGATCCAACTGCGACCGTGGCCTATCATACGACGGACCAAGATAAATTCAACGAAGTGTTGGGCAGCCGTGGAGTGGCCCGTGCCTCGTTCGCAAATCGGGCGGTGGCCGTGCCCAACGAACTGGATGCGATCATCCGAGCCATTCACTTGTACAGTTGACAGGAGTTATCATCGGTGAGCATTCAGCTTGTAATCCATGGCGCTGCCGGGCGGATGGGAAGGCGCTTGATCGCACTGGGGCATGCAGATTCTCAATTGCAGATTGTGGGCGCCGTCGACTCATCCAAGAACCCTTTGATAGGTTCCGATGCCGGTCAGGCGGCTGGAGTGGGCACCATCGGCTTGACGCTGACCGAACAGTGGCCTGACCGAGCCGATGTCGCCATTGACTTTTCGGTTCCCGCCGCCTGTTTGCAGGCTGTCCAGCTTTGTCAAGAACGATCCATCGCCCTGGTTGCAGCCACAACCGGGTTAGAGCCGCATCAAGTGGACGTCATTCGAGCCGCTTCTAATTTCATCCCAATCTGCTGGGCCCCGAATATGTCCCTGGCGGTGAATTTAACCATGCGTCTGGCTCAGCAGGCAGCCACGGCGCTCAAAGCCCAACAACCCGACGTGGAAATTCTGGAACGCCACCATCGTTTCAAGGAAGACTCGCCCAGCGGCACCGCCTTGAAATTCGGTGAGCTGATCGCCAACGCCATGGGTTTGACCAGCCACGTACACGGCCGCGAAGGACAGTGTGGCCCACGCACTCGCAACGAAATTGGATATCACGCAATTCGCACTGGTGACGATCCCGGGCAGCATACGATTATCTTTGGCATGTTAGGAGAAACGATCGAGCTGCGTGTGGCTGCGTCCAATCGCGATTGTTACGCTCAAGGCGCACTGGCAGCTGCTAAGTTTCTAGTTGGCAAACCACCAGGGTTGTACTCGATGTTCGATGTTCTCGGTTTGCCACCGCATTAGCTGCCCACTGGGAACTGGGACTTTCAGGTACCGCGCGCCGGACTTCGTGGCTTCGCAGGGTGGGCCAAGCGCGGCCAGGGTAACTTGGTCCTCTCGCCCCACAGTCATTGTTTGCTGGCGAGCAGTTATGGTTGAAAAGTGCCTGGCCCCACGCCGGCCCACCACAGCCTGGCTAGCGTTGGAAATGTACTAGCGTTACATATCTGCATTTTGCAAGACAAACCCTACAGCGCTCGGCGACGATGCCGATATCCCAAGCCAGTCATGGCACACAGTAGCAGCGCGAAACTAGAGGGCTCCGGTACCATATAAGGCGTAGCCACCGTGCGTGCTAAGAAGTCACGGAGGCGCTCCCGCAAATTGAGTCCCCCAAGATCGAGATCCCACTCAACGTTGTGATAGGTAGCATCGGTAGGCTGGTACCACATTTCCGTGTCGATGCCGACAGCCAGGAACCGGTTAAGCATTTGCGGTTCCCAAGGCACCACTAAGTCGGCCGTATTGTTCAGTAAGAAAACCGGAGGGCCGCCAGCCTGAATCTTGTTGTAGTTACCGTAGGTGGAACCCACTAGTGAGATCACCGCTTGAGCCGCATAGCGCGAGTTGATCGGGTTATTGTTGTACTGCAGCATCAATAGATTAATCGCTCCGGCAGATCCGCCACCGGCAGCAATTCGGTCGGGATCGATTCCAAGCATGGCGGCGTTGGTGCGAGTCCAGTCGATCGCAACTGCAAAGTCCTCAATTCCAGCTCGTACGGCCTTCAGCCCCGGAAAAATACTATAGAGGAACGGAACCGTCAAACCCGCGTAGGGCTGCGTACCAAAGATGGTATTACCCACAGTCGCATTACTGTGGTCTGCTGCTGGTGCACCCTGCCGATAGTCTGTAATAACTACGGTGTAACCACGCTGAGCAAAATAGCGGGCAGGATCGGTGACCCGACCTGCAGTACGTCTGGCCGATGACCAAGCGCCACCATCCTGGAGCACGATGGCAGGACGATTCACGGGGATGGCACCCAAGCCAATATCCACGGGCTGATAAACATCTGCCAGCAAGGGAACCGATCCAGAACTAGTGGTGCCCATCGTATACTGGTACGTGGTGACCGAATAACCATACAACTGGTCGACGTACACCAAGCCAGCGTTTAAGCTGATCGAGGTAGAATGGACGAAGGAAACAGACAGGACCAAAAGCCAGAAACGATTCACTGCGCTCATCAACATCGTCGTCCCCCGATTCTGTTAGCTGGAATGTGTGTTTGTCAGTTAATTGCCATCCGTTAAAATCGAGTCGTAGCCAAGTACACTGCGGCGACACCACGCTCGCCGTGCGGCAAAATACCCCACCAGAAAAGTCGAGTCAATCTTTCCCCCCAGACTAGCTGTTTCACTAGCGATGCCGGAGACTTTAAACGTGGCCCGATGCGATGAAGGTTATCTGTGTGCGGTGTGTGGCCAAGAGGTCAAACGGCTTGTCGATAGCTCCTTATATTTGCAGTATATCGTTGGCTGGATTTCTGCTGACCAGCTCAATCGAACACGCGACATACACCTCCGCTGCAATCCTCACTTGGCTCAGTTCATCGACTCGCCAGAATTCAAGCCGCCGGTCGAAGTGTCGGGCCAGTTCGATCGCCGACTATTGGATCGCCAGTTCGACTCGCAGCGGTCTCAGTTGATCACCCGAGGTTACGACCGGCTGCGGTTCCTGCAACGCCATCGCGACACAACGATTCAGGACTATCCGCTGAACCTGTAGCTCAGAAACCAACCAACCGGGCAGGACTAGCCTGCGGTGTTGGTATCAGCGGCACGCTGACCAAGCGTCATGTCAGGTCTTACCAAGAGGTATGCCCACTTCCATGGGATGGCAATCTGCGGTCCTCAGATGCCCTTTAACAACTTACCGATGGCTTGCCGTGCGGCTTCGAGGGCTTGAGGTAGTTTGTCAGGTTGTTTGCCGCCAGCTTGCGCAAAGTCTGGCTTGCCACCACCCCCACCGCCAACAATCGGTGCGACCTGTCCAATCCAGTCGTTGGCGCTCACGCCTTTGCCGACCAGCGATTTGCTCAATCCCGCGACTAGCATCACTTTGTCATCACCCGATTTGGCGGCCAGCAAGACGGCAGCCGGTTGGGCGCTCTGCGTGCGAATCTGGTCGATCCAACGGCGCATCAAATTTGGATTGGCTCCGACCGTCTCAGTAACTAAAACTAGCGTGTCACCAACCATCTGGCCTCTGTCCAACAGACTGGCTACCGACAATTCGCCTTCGCTGGCCAACTCGGCAATCTGTGATTGCAGTTTCTGTTGATCGGCCCTGAGGGATTGCACGCGGGCCAGTAGTTTGTCGGAGGCGACATTGAGCATTCGCGATGCATCGCGCAGTAGCCTGCGCTGCTGCGGGTAGTCACTGGCCGATCCGGCCGAGCTGGAAAGCGATTGTAGTTGGCATTCGGCACCCCCGTCCAACTGCTTTTTTAGCCCGCGGACGTTGAGCGACAAGCACTTGATGGCTTCCACCACATCACCTGTAGCGCAGCTCAATTCATCGGCGATGCGCTGTAGGACTTGCTGAACCTCTGAACGACGAGCTGCGGCTTTCTCGCCGGTCAACGCTTCGATGCGCCGCGTGCCGGCCGCGATGCCTTCCTCGCTCATGACCTCAAAATTCTGCACCTGTTGAGTATTCTGCAAATGCGTACCGCCGCATAGTTCCTTAGAAAAATCGCCCATCGAGACCATCCGTACCGGATCGGGATATTTTTCACCGAACAGCATCATGGCTCCCGCTTGACGGGCTTCGGTCAGCGGCACCGTCTTCCATGAAATCGGCTCGGCAGCGCGCACGCGATCGGTCACTATCGATTCAATCTGTTGTACTTGCTGATCGGTCAGTGCAACCAGATTAGTAAAGTCGAATCGCAGCCAATCGTCATCGACCTTGCTGCCCTGTTGCTGAGCGTGCCCGCCTAACACCGACTGTAGAGCGTGATGCAAAATGTGCGTCGCCGAGTGTGCGCGTTGAATACCGCTGCGCCGCGCGTCGTCAACCTGAGCTGACAACTGCTGACCCGTCGACAGCCGACCCTTTGTTAAGCGGCCCAAGTGAACAATCAACTCGCCAGAGCGCTGTGTGTCTGTCACTAAGAACTCGACGCCATCGGCCTGGAGGCGCCCCCGGTCGCCCACCTGTCCACCGCCTTCCGCGTAGAACGGAGTGCGATCAACGACTACTTGCAAGCGCTGGTCTGTGCACTGGCTGGCATCAATCTGGCTAGCCAACCGCTCGTCAGCTCCGTCTCCCACGATGATGCCTTGAACGACCACCGGGCTGGAATTAGTTTCGTAGCCCACGAATTCCGTGCGATGCAAAGCTGCCTTGAGCGTTTCCAAAGGACCGGTTTGAAATAGTTCGCGTTGGCCACCGCCGCTGATTTCTTCGTGCTTCTTCATGGCCTGGCGAAATCCGCTCCAATCGAATGTAAAACTGCGATCGGCAGCCATTGTTTGAAACAGTTCGGGCGGAACGCCGTAGGTTTGATAGAGCGTGGCTGCTTCGTCGCCATCGACCATCAACATTCGCGATTGTTCCATGTGAGAAAACACTTTGGCGATCCGATCCAATCCGGCATCAATCGTGGAGAAAAAGTCCCCTTCCTCTTTGCGAATCACTTCGGCCACTCGCTGAACGGTAGTCTTCAGTTCCGGATACGCGCCGCCCATTGCTTGGGCGACGGCGGGAACCAATTGATACAGAAAAGGCTGGCGCATGCCCATCTGATGGCCGTCCAATACAGCCCGTCGCAATAGCCGCTTGATAACGTACCGCGCCTTCTTGGGACCCGGCAGAATATTCTCATGAACGGAAAATACACAGGCGCGGATATGGTCAGTGATTCGCCGTAGCCGTCGGCCATCTTCGCTGTCGTAAACATAGGATCGCGAGCAAACTTCGGCTGCCGCCTTGACGATGGGAAACAATATGTCGATATGAAAATTGGTGGGTACGTTCTGCATAACGCTGGCCGTTCGCTCAAGTCCCATACCGGTGTCAATATTCTTGCTGGGCAGTGGCCGCAAATTGTTGGGGGGCTCACCCACGCGATTGAACTGCGTGAACACCAAGTTCCAAATCTCAACGTCCTTGCCATTATCCAATTGGTAGTAGATTTCGCTGCATGGCCCGCATACCCCGTCGGGGCCTTGGCTGGGGGCGCTGGCGGGCCAGAAATTTTCATCTTCGTCCATGCGAGAAATGCGACTAGCTGGTAGTCCGATCTTTTCATGCCAAATCCCAGCGGCTTCATCATCATCCTTGTAAACCGTGACGGTGAGGCGCGCAGGATCGATGCCCAGCCACTTCTTGTCGGTTAAGAATTGCCAGGCCCACAGGATGGCTTCGGCCTTGAAATAATCACCAAAACTAAAATTGCCCAGCATCTCGAAAAAAGTGTGGTGATAGGCGGTGCGACCAACATTGTCGATGTCGCCGGTACGCAAGCATTTCTGGCATGTAGTGGCGCGCGTAAAGTCCAGCTTGACCTTGCCCAAAAAGTGATCTTTGAATTGGTTCATGCCCGCAGGTGTAAACAGAACAGATGGATCCCAAGTGGGCACCAGCACATCACTGGGCTGCCTGGAGTGCCCCTGCTGCACGAAGAATTCCAAATATTTTTCACGTAGTTCGTCGGTTTTCATATTCTGCCACTAAAAGAAGAAGTGTACCCCAGCCATATGTTCGGTGATGCAATGAGCCGCTGCAATTTTACCGGGCAATTGAGGTGACCCAATATATGCTGGCTCGCCTGTTCCAGCCATCGCAGTTGGTGGCTGGATTGTGGCCTCGACCTACGGTTGAACGACGGCCTTGGTAGGCTGCCCGTCGCTAGTGATGGCGACCACCGTAACTTGACCGCTAAGATTCTGGACCAGTTGGTGAAACTGATCTGGCGTCTGGACCGCTTGTCCGTTGACGCTAGCCACCCCATACCCAGCTCGCAGTCCGGCCTTCCAAGCTGGCGAATCAGGCGCCACGGACAGCAGGGCCACGCGCGGGCTACCACGTGCGACGGCAATCTGCTCGACCTGCCCGTCGATCGCGGTCAAGAATTCTATTTGCGCTCCGCGCCAAATTGGTGGGCCATGCAAGCTAAACGACGGTCGGCTGGTTGCCAAAAACTTCTTGGATAGTTCGGCTTCTAGGCTTAGAGTCTGCTCGGAAGCGCCCGGCCGAATGCGCTGCACGACCAGCGATACCTTGCGCCCCGTTGGCACTTTGCTCAATTCACGAAACAGATCATTGCGACTATGGATCGGGTTGTCGTCGACCTGAACGACCAAGTCACCTTCACGTAAGCCGGCCAGGCTGCCGGGTAGTCCAGGCAGAACCATACTAATTCTCGCTCCGCGCAACCCGCGATCCAGTTCGCTTTGCTGCAGGTCCTCGGGTTGGATTCCCAGGAATCCGTACTCTGGTAAACGGCCCTGTTTGAGGCTCTCCACGACACGCTTAAAAAAATCATCGGTGGCGACAGCGAGTCCCGCCGACTGCTCGTTGCCGCGTTGTGCCAACAGCGACGTCGAGATTCCTACCAACTGCCCGCGCAGATTGATCAGCGCTCCACCACTACTGCCGATCGGCTGTCGCGAGTCAGTTTGAAGCAGGGTCCCCAGATAATGAATGCTCTCACTAGGCGAACTGTCTCCATCGCGTGGGGCATATCGATTGACGTTAGCGATCATCGCCCAAGCCGCGCTGGCTTGGCCGTCGCGGGCGATGGAGTATGGATTGCCCAACGCCACCACAAACTGACCTTTGCGAGCCGGCTGATCGCTGACGGGTATCAGCGGCAGATCGTGAGCTTCGATCTTGAGCATGGCTAAATCGGAGAATGGATCAGCGGCGAGGGGTTGAGCCAATTTGCCCACGACTTCCGCTGGATAACAACGACGATCCATCCAAACGTAGTAGCTGTTATGTCTCGGATCATCCAGAACGTGAGCGCAGGTTACAATGTGACCATCGCTGCCGACGATCACACCGCTGCCGAAGAATTGAGGCACAAAGTCGGGGTTGGCTGGATCGTTGGTCAGGCGCAGTGAAGGCACCGGGTGCAGCACATCGAGTGGGCTTCGCGCGGCACGATCTTTGGGAACGCGCGCGATAGCAACCACTGAGCGCTCGCAGCGCTCGATTACCGAAACCAGCGTGGTTTCGATGGCTACCAGCACGGCCATTGCGCTTTCGTCAGATCCGGTCGCCTGCTGCGTTTCAGACTCCAATGATTGAATGTCGGCTGGCAGATCATTCGTCTTGGCTGCCTGACTATCCGGCCGCTGACCGGGTTGCGCACACAGAGTGCCAGCTAGTCCAAGCGCAACCACCGTACTCATGGCCACCCGCAAGACTGGCTGCGGGACGGCTATCGATAAGCGGCTCGAAAGCCAAAGCGGTAGGTCACACATCGGATGGGCTGCTGGCTTAGGTCATTCGAACCGAGTCCAAGTTGAACTAACGCGCTGCACACGCCAGTCTCTAGCTGTCAAAATTCTAGCTGTCAGCCAATTCGGCCTCAGCTTCTTGCAGGTCATCGCTCTCTTTACCTTCAGGCCCAATATAACCTCCCGAAGCCATGATCAGCTCGCGAATTTCTTCCGTGATGTCCGGATTCTCCAGCAAGAAAGCTCGCGCCTTCTCTTTGCCTTGTCCCAGATAGGTATCATTAAACTTGAACCAAGCTCCACTGCGATTGACGATCTTATGCTCCATGCCCAAGTCCAACACGTCACCTTCGTAGCTGATTCCGGCAGTGTGCATCATGTCAAACTCAGCAACTCGGAACGGCGGAGCTACCTTGTTCTTAACGATCTTGCAGCGCACGCGCTGGCCGACAACATCTTCACCCTCTTTCAAGCTACCCACGCGACGAACGTCGATGCGGCATGAGCAATAGAACTTCAGGGCGCGACCACCAGGCGTTGTTTCAGGACTACCGAACATCACGCCGATCTTCTCGCGAATCTGGTTGATGAAGATCACTACCGTCTTACTCTTGGCGATCGCACCAGTCAACTTGCGCATCGACTGACTCATTAATCGAGCTTGCAAGCCCACATGAGACTGTCCAATTTCGCCTTCCAGTTCTTGCCGTGGCACCAAGGCTGCCACCGAATCGACGACAATCACATCGACCGCGTTGCTCTTAACTAAGTGTTCGGCAATCTGCATCGCCTCTTCGCCGCAACTGGGCTGCGAAACCAACAACGTATCCAGCTCGACGCCGATCTTTTTGGCCCAGCTGGGATCAAAAGCGTGTTCAGCGTCGATAATCGCCGCAATACCGCCGGAGCGCTGCGCTTCGGCGCAGATGTGTAGCGCCAGCGTCGTCTTGCCGCTAGATTCCGGCCCAAAAATCTCGACGATGCGCCCACGCGGAACCCCCATTCCCCCCAAAGCAATGTCTAGCGACAGGCTGCCCGTGGGAATGCCGTTGATCTTCAATAGCTGCTCGCCGCCCAGTGGCATGATCGAGCCTTCGCCAAACTGCTTCTCAATCTGTTCAAGCGTCGTCTTCAAGCCCGGCTCGCGCTTGTACACAGCCTCCATCCCCGTTGGGCCGCCCGACGATGAAGCCTTCTTGCCACTGGCACTGTTCTTTTTCTTGGACATGGCTTTGCTCTCTGTAGTGACCATTTTCGAGAATACTCCTGACTGGATGACGGGAACTTTCGAGATTGATTTTTGCAGAACCGCTCACTCGCTCGACCGCCAACTTCATCAGGCTGGAAGTTGTACACCGATGATCCTAACGAATCCCAACCGGTCTCACAACTAAACCAAACGACAATTCGGCTAACAGCCGCCAAGCGAGATGCCCCAAATTCCTGCGGTGGCTGTCTGCCCCCTGACACTCTGAAATCAGTTGCCAAGCAAGCGTTCTATCCCAAAGTATCGCAATCAGGCCGACACCTTTGGTCAGCGCTCGCGGACACTTTGAAATAATGTCCAGAGCTGAGGGGCCGCGGTCGCAATCTATCCAGTTAGTCGCTCGAAGAGCCCAGTTCGTTGAGCAAGCGACCAAGAAATTTGTGGATTTTTTTTCTAGGTCTGAGCCGGCTTGGATGACCTGCGTTTTCGCGAAGCTTGCAGGGCCGCTTGAGCCGTCTCTTGCTGCGATAAATGCGTCCCCGAAGTACCATATTTCTTAATAAGTACAGCCGTCTTTTCCGATGGCTGCGCCCCAACGCCTAGCCAGTAATCAACCCGCTCACGTTTCAGGATCACCCGCGCATCTGTATCGCCAATCATAGGATCGTATTGGCCAACCTCTTCAATTACCTTTCCGTCACGCGGTGTTCGAACGTCCACGACAACGATTCGGTAAAAAGGACGAGCTTTCTTGCCCATCTTCTTCATGCGGATACGGACTGCCACTCAATTCTCTCCTGATTTTTTTTTGCACGGGACGGTTAACCACCCAGGTTTCGCCGGGCAGGTCTGATGCGACATATGGAGCTGACCACGTTCTGGTGAGCATAGGCACCCAAAACCACATTCTCTCCGTAAAGCTGACTCATGCAACGGCAATTGTCAGGATATTTGACACTTCAGGCCGATAGGCACCCTGCCAACAGCTCTTCTGAAGATTCAGTTTAGTTGGCGGAAATCGTTCCAGCTTTGGAAAAACAGGCACAGCCTGCAAAACCACGGGCTACCGGCGGCGCCCAATAACCAGATGCAAGTCCTGAGCTTAAGCACTAGACGGCGGGGTTCAGCCAATACTCGATCCGTCTATTCAGCACTAATTGCCTCGTTTTTTCTTTCTGAGCAGCCGCTCACGCTCTTTTTGCAATTTGAGCCTTTCTTTGGGAGTCAGCCGCTTTCCGGTGCTCTGTTTTGTGTTGACACCACCCATATTGGGGTCTAGCATGCTGCCCTGCAACTGCCGCATCATTTCCATGCGGTTCTTGATCCCGCCGGATGCCATCATCTGCATCATCGGAGCCATCATGTTGAACTGTTTGATGAGCCCCGATACCGCATGGGCAGGAACTCCCGCCCCTCGGGAAATTCGATTGCGGCGTGGAGTGTCAATGTTCTTTGGGTTGCGGCGCTCTGCGGGCGTCATCGAGTCGATAATGCCCACCAGCTTGCGCATTTCGCCCTCGGTGTCTTCGCCAGCCAGCATCTTATTTAGCTCGCCCATGCCCGGCATCAACCCCATCATCTTTTGCATCAAGCCGGGTTTGGCGATCTTTTCCAGCACGCCGCGAAAGTCTTCCAGCGAAAATTGCCCGGAGAGCATCCGCTCTTCCAGTTTTTCTCGTTCGCGGTCGTCGATAATGCGGTGAGCCTGTTGAGCGGCAGCTACGATGTCGCCCATTTGCAGAATGCGGCTGGCCATGCCCTCGGGGCGAAACGGCTCGAGCGCATCCAAGTGTTCGCCGGTCCCGATGAACTTGATGGGCACCTTAGTCACATGCTTGACGCTCAGCAAGGCTCCGCCACGCGCGTCGCCATCCAGCTTGGTCATGATGACCCCATCCAGCTCGATGGCTTCGTTGAATGCGGCGGCACTGCGCACAGCATCTTGACCGGTCATGCCGTCTACTACCAAGTAGACTTGGTGCGGTTGAATTTGCTTGTCGATCTGAGTCAACTGCGCCATTAACTCTTGGTCGATCGAAAGTCGCCCGGCGGTATCCAGAATGACGATGTTTGCACCAGACTCCTTGGCTCGCTTTACGCCTTCGCGGCATACGATAACCGGGTCTTTTTGCTGCAAATCGCTGTAGACCGTGACACCCAATTGGCGCCCGATGGTGTGCAATTGCTCGATAGCGGCAGGTCGCTGAAGGTCTGCGGCCACTAGGTAGGGCGTTACCTTTTGCTCTTTCAGCAACTGCGAAAGCTTGCCGCAGGTCGTGGTCTTTCCTGAACCCTGCAAGCCGCACAACATCAATATGGTTACTTCACCCTGCTTGACCGGGATGCTCAAATCTACCGGCCCCAGGATTTCCACCAGTTGCTCGTAGACGATGCGCACCAGCTCTTCGTGTGGCTTGAGCGACAGCAAAACTCGCTGCCCCAGCGCCTTGTCGGACACTTGCTGCATGAAGTCTTGGACAACTTCATAGCTCACGTCGGCTTCCAGCATGGCCTGTTGGACCATCTGCAATCCGTCACGCATGTTGGATTCGGTCAGTCGTCCTTTGCCCGTCAACGACTTGAACGCCGACTGCAGACCCTCGGATAATGAATCAAACATTTTTCATCTAGCTCAAATCTTTTAACTGCAAACTATCACAAACCGCTGGATCAGGTCGCGCCTCAGCCAGGTATCGCCGGCCTGGCACCTGGACTCGTTGGAGAACTGCATTTCTGCCGGGTAGTACGATACCACAAAGCCCAAGCATCGACTAACCCAACTGCCCCAGCCGCCTCGGTAGCAACACTCGATGGAGCCCGGCGGCGACCTGCGTCAAAACGCGGTCGATGGTGAAATCTCTGCCGATCGTCAATTGCCCAATTTGCAGCGCTGAGCGATTGCTGGCCGCAGCCGGCTTGATAACAGCCCAGCCGCAACCAGCGGATCATTGGCCTGCCAAATTGCACCGCTGACGGCGATGCGGCTAACACCAGTTGCCAAAACTTCTTCGATATTGGCTGCGTTAATCCCGCCGATCGCATAGACGGGGACATGGATTTCTTCCACAACCTGCCGAAGAAATCCTAGTCCAGCCAACTCGGCAAACCGCTTCGTCGAAGACGGACAGGTCGGACCACAGCCAAGATAGTCAGCACCGGCAGCTTGCGCCTGCTGGGCTTGTTGTAAATTATGAGTCGACACGCCGATCCATAGACTACCTCGCGCCAGCCGCTGCACTTGCTGAATCGGTAAATCCTCTTGACCTACATGCACCCCTGCGGCACCGCTGGCCAGTGCGATATCCACCCGGTCATTGACGATCACGCGCTGGGCACCGACCGCCTTCACTGCTGCGCAGGCGTATTGCAAAACGGTTGCCCCCTCGGCGGACTTGTCGCGAATCTGAAACAGATCCGCGCCGGCCTCGACCAACTGCACTAGTCGTTGGACGAAATCGTCCAGTTGCAATTGGCAGTCAACCAGTACATACAGCGGCTGACCGGGAAATTTCCTGGACGGCTGATCCATCCGCAGTTCGACCTGCGCCAAACGGTCATAGGCGCGGTAGCGTAGCGACTTGGCTGCCAGTGAAAGTTCTGGATATAGGCCTTTGGCAGATTCTTCGACGACTCTCAGCGACTGCGTCGTCCGTTCGTTGGCCGCCACGACCACATCGCGCCACTGCCCACGCTTGAGTTCCGCCGCATGGGTAAGCTGTGTTCCCACGTCGGCCTCAACACAGCGCGTCGCCAGCCGCTCTCCGCGCGGCACTCGAGCGGCCAGTTCCGCCAGTTCGTGCCTAAGCGATTTCAACCACGCAGCGCTGCACGCATCCTCGAACACTACTCGCGCTACATCTTCAACCGTCCGCAACCCCTCGGCGGCGCGATTGAAATTGACATCCAATATTCGCAAAACGCTCGAACTGTCCATCTGCAACTCACACTCTCAACACACTGGCTGACTGAACTTGACAACACGGTTATACTCATCTGCCAGCCGTTCTCAAACCAACTGCCCCCATAGTTAAGTGGATATAACAAGGCTTTCCTAAAGCTTAGTCACAGGTTCGAGTCCTGTTGGGGGTATCCCGCGTGCCATCACAAACCCTTGGGAAGCATCACTAGCAATGTTTTCCAAGGGTTTGTGCGTTGCGTGATTTTTAGTGATGGTTGCTGCACCGCTAGTGACAAGGGAACCAGTAAGGGGACGGCGCTGTAGTGCGTTTTTCCAGTCGGCGTCGGTGACCTGTAGGTAGTGCTTTTGGGCCACGGCGGTGGAGTGTCCCAGCCACGAATCGCAGACGTGGGACCGGATGCCTTCGTTCTCTAACTCGGTCCTGCACGACGATCTAAGATTCACAAAGGGCTTGGCCCAAGGAACGATACCAGCTCGCTCTAGGATGCGTAGGAACTGAGTCCGCAGATTCTGCCCGTTGCGATATCGACGAACTATGTGTACAGCTCCGTCTGGTGCCAGCTCAAATGCAGCGGCTAACTCGGTGCGAACCTCCGGGAACAACGGGCAGAATCGCAAGCCGGTTTTGGGCGAGTCGATGCGAATGCGGCCAGCGGCCCAGTCGATGTCGGTCCACTTCAAAGTTAAAACCTCGGACGGGCACCGCATTCCGCAGAATCTTGCCAAGGCGAATATGCAACGCCAATCCGCATCTGGACACGCTTCAAGAATTTGCTGGGCCATGGTGCTATCAATGAAACGCTGCCGATCCGGGTTGGCCTCGGAACCACCTTTCAGATTCTCGAACGGACTGTCGACTAGCAAACGGTCCCGCACAGCTTCGGCCAAGAGCGTCTTGGCCCGCTTGCAATGCTTGCTGACGGTCGCAACGGCTAAACCCTTGTCTAAAACCATCCACCTCCGCCACTTATCTGCGTCGGCTGGCGAGATACGGTTCATGGGGTGTCGCTCGCCGAAGTATTCGCACAGCAACCGTCGAACCTGCCGATAGTTGCTAATGGTGTTCGGTTTGCAATCGGTACGGCTGCTAATGTAAGCATCGACGAATGGCCCCAACAGTCGGCCATCATCTTGGAGCAATCGCGGATTGGTCGGCTCGGCCAGTCCCCAGGCGACTAACGATTCTCGCAAACGGCCTGTAGTGCCAGATGCCCATTTCGCAGACTCGGCTGCTGGTGGAATGTTGTTTAGTTTGGACGACGCAAGCTCATCAACGTGCCAACAAATGATCTCGGCTTGCCGCTCGGCTTTCTTGCTCTTGCCAGGAATGTAGATTTCCCGCTGGCGATTTTCGCAATAGAACCGGATGCGGAATCCGTTGCGACCGTTGCTAGAGAGGCGGCTGATGCTGGCCATGAGCGAATACTCCTATCGCTGACTCAAAAGAAAACACGGCAACAAGTGAGTAGCTCGCTTTCGGCTGCGCTGCCTAGCCGTGCAGGTCTCAATGTATCGGGTGGTGGTCATGGTGCTAAGCGCGATTACCAATATCGGGTGTACTTGGGCGTAGCAGTTGGCGTAGCAGTTGGCGTAGCACTCAGCCGGTAGACATCGGTATCACGCCCGCAGCGTCTCACTTGAGTGTGAGATACTTGCCCGGCTCGCATTGCCCGACCAATAGCTTTGGCGATTCGCTGGGGTCCCATGCCTGTCCTGCGTACCAACTGGAATTCCGATAGCCACTTGCCACCACAGCGGTCACGTTTTCGGGGTGTAGGCGAGCTGGTAGTTTCATTTTGGCTTGATCTTCCCTGCCTGCCGGTAGTGCTCTTCCCTTACCGGTATTAAATAACCGGTAGGGGTAGACCCCATACCGGCTAAAAATGATTCGGTATGGATTCGGTATGGCTTTCCGGTAGGGCTTTGGTCCAAACGACAAACTTTTGTTTCCCTCCACGCCATCTTTTCCGTTGTGAACTGACCTGCTTGTTTCGACTGAGAATGCCAAGTAGCCGCATACAACGGTTTTGGCCGAACCCGCTTTTGGTAATTAGCGAATTTTGGACAATGCCCCGCTCAGGGATAATTGAGAGTAGGTGGTCACAATAAACCTGATCCTGTTTTGATTGTTCCTCCGTGTTGCGCCTGGTTTGCTTCTTAACCAATGGTTCCGCAGTAGTCGCACTCCAGAGCGGCCAATTGAAGCGGATAGATACTGGCTCAGGCGACTGCCACGACCTGCAAACTGCCTCCAGTACGCATTGCTCGCTGTCCTCGTGCGGCCTGATGACTAAGTGTGTATCGGCTGCACGGCTGATTGCGCCCGCACCAGCTCCAACGTCGGTGATGAATTTATCGCCCTGCTGGCCTTTGGAGCTGTGATTGACCACCACAATCGCGGCCTGCCATTTAGCGGCTATGGCGTCCAGGTGGTTGTAGACGCTCATCATTGCCGAATTGTCGTTCTCACTAGTACCCGGTGGCAAAGTGCGATAGAGGGCATCCAACACCACTAGCCGATACCGATCTGGCGGCACGTCTAGCAGTGTCAATGTCTCAACGCTCATGGCTCGACCACGCAACGATATGACGTCCAGTAGGCCACGCTGGCTATGGTCGATCTTCATTGCGTCCGCAATTTGATCCAAGAGGCTGGCTAGCGTTTCTGCGTGTAACTCGTTGTCGATAACCAACACTCGGCCCGGTTCAACGTCATGACTGAGCCACGGTCTGCCAGTCGCTATGCACCAGGCTAGATTGCCAGCGAGAAACGACTTGCCAACTTTTGGCGCTGCGATGACATTGGCTACCTCGCCCAGTCGCAATAAGCCGTGTACGACTGGCTGTCGTAGCTCAGTATGCTGCTTGGCCAGTTCGACAAACGATACTGGCTTGGCTAGCGATACTGCGTCCGTCGTAGTCCTGATGATATCGCTGGCAGGCGTATTTCGGGGGTCGTGGTGCTCAGGCATCATGGCCCCCATTCTTATTGGCGAGCAGGTCACTGCGTCGATACCGTCGCAGCCGACCGAACTTGCGCGACGGGATGAGTCCCGCACGAGTCCAACGTTCGACCGTCGGCACGCTACAGCCCAGTAGTCGGGCGGCACCGTGCGAATCGAGTAGGCCATCGCTATCAGGCTGGCCACTGAGTCGAGTGGCCACGGCGTCGGCAATGGCGGAGATATCAGCGGGGGTCAGCATCGGTGGTGCCCTCCGTGCTAGTAGTCTTGGTTTGGCGATTCGCCGCCAGCCACTGCTCGACGGCGGACGGGTCGTACATCGCTCGCCGACGCAACCTGATGAACGGCAACCGCTTGTGGTCCCGCCAATACCTGAGAGTCACCACCGATACGCCTACACGCCTAGCCATATCGCGGCAGTTGTATAGTTGCTTTTCTTGAGTCATACCTAACCTCCATTGGTCGAAAATCGAAACAACGGGGCTAGATTTGCTCAGTAGTGATACAACTGCAAACTCGCAGAGTGTCTATTTCTGAATTTTTTTCGGTCCCCGAATCTGCCGATAAGCCGCGTTGACCGACGTTTGGCCGGACTCGACCTTGGCGATTAGCTCAGTGTCCTCTGATGCGAGCACCCGCAAAGCGGACCATGCTATACCTCGCCCGACCCGCATCTCCTTGGCCCGCGATTCCAGCTCTGACCGGTAGTTTGGCGAGCGCTCTGATATCAGAGCGCTTTCCTTGGTGACGGCCTCTCTGGCAATTTTTGCGACCATGATTGCCCGCTGGCTGGTTGTTAGGTACTGACGATTCATCGTTGGTTTTCCTTGCTTCGGTATTTTCCTTTCGAATTTCCAACCACTGTTGCACGTCTGTCCAGCGGCACATGTGCCTCCGGCATGGCCGTATAGACGGCAAGCCGCGATATAGCCGCCATTGGCGTATGCTTTCATGGCTGACGCTTAGTCGCCGTGCTACTTCTGAAGCACAAATCAATCGTTCCTCATTCATACGATTGCCTTTCGTATTGCAACTTTTCCAACAGAGTTACAGGTGTTCGCCGTGACCCGCAACAACGGCGACGCCTCCACCACATATAGACTGTTTCCCCGACGGAATCTGTCGCGGATACTGCGGCTTTCCGGAAATGCGTTTCCGATGCGAAGTGACGTTGTGCATCGCCCCTAGCAAACAGGTCCTATCTCATAGGGAGGGCCATGCCATGACCAAAGAAGTGACATACACAATCAAGTTGATCGACGATCCAGGCAATCGCGCGTTGCTGGACGTTCAGGGCAGTCGCTGGCAGATCGAGAGTTGGGCGGATTGACCAGAGCGATTCGGGCAGAGGTCGACGTCCGCAACCAATTAAAAGTGCAGACCCGTATCGACACAGAAGCATTGAGCCGTCAGATATCTGAGGCGATCGACGCGCAAATCAAGAAGCAGGTCGGCCAGCTTGGACAGTTGATCGAGCAGCGGCAGGACAAAGAAAAGGCACAGCGAATTGGAGAGTTCCAGCAGAGCCAGCAGGCCAAGAGGAGCAGCTAGTTAGCTACAACTCATTTCGCACTGGCATTGACTTGCTTCATTTCAAGCGAATCGCTGACTCTTCTTCGGAAGTAATCGGGGTTTCTCTGGATTTCATCCATGAAACGGCAAGCTGCATCGGGTGGCGACTTCTTTCCCTGCTCCCAGGCACATACACTATTGCGCGAAAAACCCAGGAACTCTGCAAACAGAGCTTGGCTCAATTGCAAAATCTTACGTGTCGCTTTGACCTGCTCCGGAGTGTACTCTTGAGGTTCGAGATTCAGGACCAATCGACGGCACGTAAACGGCTTGTCTTGCTTTAGCTTGTCAACAAGCCATTCCATACCCTCCAACAGGTCTCGTTCAATAGAATTCAGTTCTTTGTTTGTCATGTTAATTTGTTCGTCGTAATGTGTTGTGGAGATGGCTTCAATTCAGTCTGAGTGGCCATCTCCTACGAAGTTCCCTACCAGCCTCTATCACCAATTTGTTCAACTGTCTCTTGACTCCTTCTGAAATGTCTTCGATTTCACTCTTGCTGTACACCAGCAGAAAATGGACGAATCCGTACCCCTCAAAATACACGTACAGCACCCGATATCCGCCGCTTTTACCAACATTCCGCCCCGGAGGCACGAAACGTCCTTTTCGTATCCCATCAGTGCCAGGTATCACTGGCGCAAACTTCGGGTCAACGCAAATAGCGATTTGCAAAGCAAACAAATCTCTCTCAACATCCAAACCCAGTTGTCCCCAACGTCTAATGAAAGCTGGCGATTCTTCAAAGTTCAACAGGTCTTCAGGCCGCAGCCAATGCTTGGGATACTTTAGCGTCGCTTGCTGCCTCTTGTATTGCCTCATGCCAAACCCTTCTCGATCTTCCATACTACACTCCTTATCCATCGGTCTGCCCCTTCCGTGGAATCAACGAATTGTACTCCGGTGGAGCATAGTTAGCAATCATGGAGCGGCTGATTTTGCCGATTTCGTTGATGCTATCGCTTGCGTAAACGCTAGCAACCGCAAGTCCGGAATCCAGATATTCCCAGCGAATTAGCGACCTTCAATAAGCGCCCCGATATCGGGGCGCTCAATCAATCCCACCATGTAGACTCGGCCAACCGCTGGCAACACTCCGGCGAATGCTGGACTTCAGCCACGATTTCAGGATCGTCAAACGACGCGGCCAGCTCGCAGTCGGCACAGCAATAGCCGTCGTCACCGGCTACAGGGCGACCGCATCCAGGCGACTTGCACTTGCCACTAGACAGCCCGGCCATAACGACCCACTTCTTCGGCTTCGGCTTGCCTAACGTGCCCTCCAAGACAAGATGAGCACCGGCGACAGCACTTTGAACCAATCCGATTCCATCAACGCCCGCGAATCGGACGAATCACGTATTAACAGCCCGTTATCGTAGGCTACAGACAGCACGCCAAACCGCTGGTCAATCGTCCACACCCACGCCGGAAACACCACGCTAAACAGCACAGACTTGAGGCATTCCGGTGGTAGATTGAACACCAGACGATCCAGTTTCACGCCGTCGGCCCGTCGCTTGCCCTCGATTGCTGCTTGCAGGTAATTGCAAAGGACTGGAATGTACTTGGCAAGATTCAGCTTGCCGTCGGCTCTAGGAACGTGCGGCCAAGCGTACCACAGAAAGTTGCACAAGTTCCGACACGCTGCCCGCATCGGTGCTCGCCATGCCGGATCGGCTGCTAGCTCACTGTAGTCAGGTCGTAGGAGCTTGTCCATCTCACGCCCTAGCCGCTGCCGAGTCAGTCAACCGGTTCCGCGTCTGTCCAGGGTTCGACGATATCTTCGTACTTCCATCGCCAGGCCAGAACATACCGCATCAGACGGCAGGACAGAGCTGACAACTAATCGTCGGGCAGCAGTACGGCCCTGCTACGCCTTATCGTGATACTCGGCTCGCCAGCGGGCTTAGCATCGATTGGATCAATGAGCACACTGAGTCGGGGACGTTGCCGCACATCATCGACCATGGCATCCCACGCTACCACGTCCCAGCAGTTGAGCGGGTCGTAAAGGAAATGGCAGCGCCATCGTTTGACGTACTGATGCGTCTTACGATGGGCGAAACCTTGCAAACGCCACCGCGCCATGGCAAGCTGCGTATTTGCCAGGGGGAATAGGGGGATTTTCTGTCGTGATTAGTAGATTCAATGTCGAACGACCGCGTGAAGATCTGCGGATGCTCAACGAATCCGTCCGCAACGGCTGGCCAGTCTCGCCGGAGATGAAGCAGGAGGCTGTAGAATTCTGCCATTCGGTGATGTCCGACGGTCGCTGCGTCCGCAACCAGCTCGCCGCTATCAAGTTGTTGTTGTGTATGGATTCGCTCAATCTTCGTGCTCATGCCCAAGCGGGAGGCACAGACGATATCGCACCCCGGACGACCGAAGATGTATTGATAGAGAAGTACGTTGACGGGATGACCCCAGACGAAGCAACAGAGCTACTTGCCGAGATGGGGCAAGCTGTCATAGCGGGCCAATACGACAAAAACTGGATATTGAAACATGCTGCAAGGTCGAAAACGTAGTCGGCCAGAGCCTGACAAGCCCGCCGAACCGATCGAGCGTATCGCTGCGGTCAGTGTGTTCAAGTTGGAGCAGTTGGAGCGGGCTGCCCAAGTTGCTGAGCATGTTCGCTTAACCGCTAAAGAAGTTGAGCAAGCAGAGTTCGAGCTGTGTCTCTGGAAGAAAAATGTCCGGATGGCTCAAGAGCAGATTCGCACCCTGAAAGACCAGATCGTCGATTTATTGAACGACGGACCAAAAACAGAAAACCCCCAGCAAACGCCAGGGGTTTAGTGGGCGCTCTGATATCAGAGCGCTTAATCGCTTTGATCGGCTAGCGGCTATCCGACGTCGAACATGATATTAATACTATGCGGAATGCTCGAGAGGGCAGCGGCCACCGTCGCATTGTGGGTCAGGTGGTCGGCTGCTGTGCCAGCTTTCGGGCGAAGTCTAGTAGCTGCTGGCGGTCGGATTCAGACAGAGATTCCCAGAGGGTCTTGAGGGCGTCCAGTTGGTCGGTTTTTGACGCGAGCAAGGGAACCGGTAAGGGAACCGAATCGGGAATTTGCGTAGAACCTTGGGATTGTTGAGTTCTTTCGAGTCCTGTTGGGGGTATTAAGCCAGCCATCGCTAAACCTTGCAAAGCATCAATACCCACGTTTTCCAGGGTTTCTTGAGACCCCAGATTTTAGTGAGGGATACGGAACCGTTAGCAATGGCGGGACGGATGGGGGGACGAGATTGGGGTCGCTCTACCAACGGGTTTTAATCAAAACGGTTGCATTAAAGAAAGGGGGGTGAAAATTTTAATGACGGTTATGGGCGTTAAAATCTGGGCCGCCAAGACGCCAGCTCTAACAGTTTGGCAACATTGCCTGCAATCCGTTCTTCCAACTCACGGGCTTCGCTGTTGAGAACTTCCAGTTCTTCGTTGAATTCTTCCAGCCGATTGGCAAAATTGAAATTGTCTTCCCCCTTGTCCGCTACGCCGACGTAGCGACCAGGATTGAGACTTTGAACTTGGGCATCCCCAGCCGAAAGCAGGGATCGTCCTTGATTCTACTCTAGCGACTTAATCCACGTTGAACGGCAGATTGGCCATCACGAAGTCGAACTTGCCTACGCATTCGTGCAAATCTTCGTAGTAGTTGTTCCCCCTGCCGAATGGCGTCAGAGAGTGCCCTTCGGCATGGGCAGGGAGCATTCCGACGACTTGAGCTTGCTGTTGGCCGGTAACTCATCGGCCGACGCCCAGAGGCGTTTTCGATTTTGAAATGGTTGTTGGCCATTTTTTGAGCATGTCGTGTGAGCAATAAGTAAGTTGGTAAAGCGCGAAGCCCCAATCATGGCCAATTGGCCGCCCACCGCAACGGAATGCAGAAGCATATCAGGGAATACTCGATACCCACCGTCAATCTGTACCTCATACCATGGACAGACGCGCCGCTGCCAACAGCTCTGGAATCGTCGTCAGCACTTCAGCAGTCGCGGCGTCGAGCGCGACGGTTTTGTCCATGATCTCTTGCAGATTACTGTGTGCACAGTCTCGCCGCCACTGGGGTTCTTCAGGGACAGGTTATAGATGGGCGGGTATATGGACTTGGCGTCCATAGTCCAGCTCTTGGGCGAGTCGGCGGAGGAATTTTGCAAGTTCACAAACTTGGCAAGGTCGTCGTTGAGCGGATTGGTTTATTGGAATGATTAGCGGTTGATGGAGTTTGCGGGGGCGAACTGGTCACGTACCACACTTTGCAAATGCTGCGCTGGGGGCCGGGGGTGAGCTGTTTACCGGGGGGCAGGAGGGCTTGAAGGTCGTCGTCAGTAAGAGTGGGTTCGGCGATGATCAGCGAGTTTGGCTGTTGTTGGATGGCGGCGGTTATGTCGGCGTTGTCGGCATCTGTAAAGTTCTGAATATCATTGCGGTTCAAGTAAAAAGGTACTTCGGGAAACTGGTGTCCGACCGTCAGAATGGGGGTCACTTGCAGGGTAGTTTCCCCATGCAAGGCGGCATTTTCTTGTAGGAGTTGAGCAGAACTAAGTTGTTGCGTTAGCGGGGAGCCTGCTCCCAACAGAGTGCGGCTAGCGCTGTATTTGGGCAATTGGACGTGCAGCGAAAAAAACAACAGCAGTGCCATTGTTATGGCAGACCAAGCCCACAATGCCTTAGCACCTGCAGCACGCTGCCACATTCCATAACTGATCGCTACCACTACCAGCAGCGCGATCGAGCATAATATCAACTCTGTTGGCGAAACGAACCCGATCGACAGCGAATGGCCAACTAGAACGACACCGCCAGCAACGGTGGCCGCAATCGACATCCAGGGCGACCAGATTCTCGGTAATCGCCACTCGCCAGGCGGCAGAGGAACAAACAGCAACTGATCCAAAAAATGCGCAAACATAATCGCAGTCAGTGGTGCGCAGGGCAAAATGTAGGTGGGCAACTTGCCTCGCGAAGCAGAAAAAAACAAAAGACACCATAGGCTGGCCAGCAGCAAGAACCCCACCGCCGTCGGTCGCTGCAAGCCAGAATATTTCCGTGCACCACACAGAAACTGAATGTAGGGAATCGTCAAAAACGACCAGGGATGTCCAGCGATCAAAATCACCGGCACATAAAACCAAAACGGACGGGGGTGAAACTCACCAGCGAAGCGTTGCAAATTGTGTGTTCCCAAGAATTCAAGCAAGTAATGGGGATCGGTCCACATGGCAGCCATAATCCAGGGAACACTGATCCCCAGCGAGATAACTGCTCCGAGAGCCCAATGCCACACGGTCGGTCGAGCGAATCCTCGCGTCAACAGCGCCATGACAAACAGGGGCGGTATCCACAACAGGCCTGCCACCGGCCCCTTGGCTAACACGGCTAAGCCACAACAGGCCGCCGACAGACACCACCAACTCAATCGAGGTCGAAAAACCCTGACACCTGTTTGCAGTGAATTGTTAGCGGAATCCGGAATCTCAGCTTTGGAGCTAGTCGATTCACAAGCATCGCGCAGGGTGTGTTGACGTATTGGTTTGATGGCTTCGTAGCCGAAAAAGAGTGACAAGGTGATCAGCGATGTAAATAGTCCATCTACCACCAGATAACGTGACATAAACGCGAAGCCAAGAGACAGCGCCAGTACGACCCCACAGAGTACCGCTGTTCGCGAATTGAAATTTCTTCGAGCAAACCAGTAGACCGCCAAGATGGTTATGGCGGCGGCGAGCACCGGGACGAATCTGGCAGAATGCTCGTGGACACCAAACGCCAGAAAACTCAAGGCACACAGCCAATACAGTAGTGGCGGCTTGTCGTAGTAGTCCTGAAAATTAAGATGCAGCGTCGACCATTCTCGAAGCACCAGCGTCTCTCTGGCAATCTCGGCCACGCGTGTTTCGCTGCGGTCCAGTAGCGGATAATTGAGGTTTCCAATTAGAAAAATGGGTACCACCAACAACAATAGCAGCTGGAGCAGGCGGACATACCGCTGCGCGTCAGCGGACATGCCGAGCCAGGCGGAACGGCCTGCACTGTTTGCGGTTGAACTAGAGGGCAGAGTGTCCGGCGCGGAGTCAAAGAAACTAGCGTTCCATCGCTCGCGAACTCTTTCCAGAGTATGGACCAGGAACATAGGCCTCTTCCAGTGGAGTGTATTCATGTGAGTGGGAAAATCCGTTCTACTCCAAAATTAAGATCAGCGCCGATAAGATCACGGCCATCATAGCATTGGGCAACTAGCAAGTAGAGAGGAATGTGGCGAGGTTCGAGAGTCCGCTACGACTCCGACGACTGGATGTCTTAAGCCATTACGTTAGCGATGAATGATCGCAGTCTCTCGCCAACGCGGGGGGCTGGAATTTTGCTAGCGTACGCAGATAGTCGGCGGTTTGGGCCGCAGACTGTGATGGCGTTTCGCCTTCGACAGCAGATTGGTGGACTGTTACATAGCCCGAGTAGCCAATCCGCTCTAAACTGGAAAAAATCGCCGGAAAGTCAAGGCTGCCAGGCGCGTGAACTGGCACAACTTGCAATTGCACCTCGCCACGACACCAGGTCTGCAAACAAACGTCGCCTTCGCCCAGACGCTGGTTTTGCAGGTAGACGTTAAATATCCACGGCGCTAAACGGCTGATAGAATCGTGGGCATACTCTTGACCGCACAGTTGCATGTTGGCCGGTTCGTAGATCAATCCAAAATTTGGACGATTGATACTCTCCAATGTGTCTTCAATCGACTGGACTGTCTCAAACAGACTTTGCGTATGACATTGATGAGCCAAGCGAATTCCATACTCGGCGGCCTGATCGGCAGCCCGCTGAGCCCAGGGTATATCCTCCGGTGACCTGAGGGCTACGCGAATCAGCGATGTTCCCAGTTGTCGCGCCAGTTCGAGATGCGACTGGATATTGCGCAGAACATTCGGGCCGCTATCGTTGTTGTAAACGATGTCCAAATTCCCAGTCACCATGCTGACAGCCATCCGAGTTGCTTCAAGAACTTGTACTGCCGACTGAATGTCCTTCGGTGACGAGTGGACGTTCAACTGTGATGCTCTCATGCACAGCGCACAGTAGCCGGCCGCGCGAGCTAGTTGGGCAACTTGTGCTAGCGGCAGCACAGGCACTTCTTTGGATAAGAACCCTTCGGCGATACGGACCGAAAGAGATAAGTGCATGCAACCGATTCCTAGAGTTTCGGGTTCAGTGCTTGAGCGCCAGAAGGCAGCCCGCGCTGCCAGCCACCATAAACCGGATTTGGCAGAATAATCCAGCGTGTGCCGTAGAGTTGCACTTTGTCGGCAGCCGTTTGATTGCGCACAGTGGCCGAAGCATCCATGCCAGAGCAGAGATCGCTCATGCTGTCGCCGATGAGCAGGGCGATGCGATGACCTTGAGCAATGTTGGCTCGACGCGTCAGTTTGTCATCTCCCCGACCAGCTTCTGGATTGGATGTTAATACGCTATCTTCGGTGGCAGGAAAGCCCAGTGCAATGAGATTCTGAATGGTAGCGGATTTTACTGCGTCTTCGCGATTGGTAAGATAAAACACCGACACGCCCAAGCCTGTTGCAGTCCGCACAAAATCGAGCGCTCCGGGAATAGCTTCGGCCTTGGCCTCCTGGCACCAAGCGTTCCACGACTGTACGGTGAACTTTTCGCCGCGCAGAATATTGCGAGCGTTGTAGGCAGAATTGTCCAACACCGTTTCGTCCAAGTCTAAGACCACGGCTGGTGGCTTGGACTGAAATCCTCCCTGGGACAATTGAACTTCGTCGGCAGACCAGTGCGGATCACGCACGGCCTGAGTCAATTGGTTAGCAGCCCAGTGGTAAGCTTGCTGAGTCAACATGCGGTACTCGGCGGACTGTTGCATCCATGTCAGCGCCCCATAACGCGAATCGGCCTCGGGTTGAATTGACTGAGCCTGACAAATTGTCCAAGCACCCAACGCCATGTGCAGCCCAAAAATCAGCGCGTAGATCGGATTAGAGATTCGACAACAGTGACCGAGGTGAGCCGTCGTGAACTGAATTTGCCGCATCTAAGTTTCCTTATCGTCTTTCAACTACTCTGGGTAACAACAGTCCCATTGCAAGTGCATGCCCAGGATCAATCGGCGCGGCTGCAATCCACATAACGAACTTCACGATCTTGGTGGGCTGGCGCGGGGCCTGACTGATCGAGTTGGATGCTCCTCTGCGCCGCTTGTAAGTACCACTCGAAGGAATCCGCAGTATACTGGCTCCCGCTTGTCCCGCCCTCTTAGCCAGCTCGCAGCATTTCACATACAACCGCTGATCAATTTGACTTTGACCACAGGCTACCGATCAAGTCAATTCGTCACGCGAGAAACGACCAAGCCATGTAGTCGCAGCTTACCTGTCTGTGATTGAAACTCCAGCGTCAGACTATCTTTGACAGCTTGAGGCGCTAATGTGGCCTGGACAATGTAGGGTGTCTCAGGCGGGCTGACGGGAATGGATTGTTGGCTGAGCAGCGACTGCCCGGCCGACGTCACATCGACCATGCAAACTTGAGAACCACTGCCGGGCGCAGGCTGATCATTATCGGCCGCGCTACTGAGCATCAGTGTTACCTGATACTCGGCAGGTGCGTCTTCAGGACCGAGCAGTGGCAGGGTCAACTGCTGCAAGCCTTCGACCCATGACGATGCAATCCACGGAACCACTTCCACAGCCGAGTTCGAGGGATTGCTCGCAGTAGTTGTCAGTTGTACCCTGGACTCCGAGAGGCTGCGGTAACCACCCGACTCGGTGATCATAGCCTGCAAGTCCACATCGACTGCCAACGAAGTCTCTTTGTACGCGTTGCGGCGCGGATAAGACAACCATAATGTGCCATCTGCATCACGACGATCACCGGGTGAGCCGAAATTGACGGACATTGACTGAACTGGTGTCAGCGAGCCGACGGCGCTATGGATCGTCCAATGCATGGTGCGCGGCCGAGGCTCGAGCACGATCGTGGCAGCGATTGAAAACTGGCAAACGCAGCCCGCGCTGGCTTCGGGAATCATCACCAAGCCGTTGGCGGGAATTGCGTTAATCCAGCAACCAAGGCGATGGCCAGAAAAATGGTTCGTTCCAGCGTCGGCGTTGAGATCATAAAACGCGGTATCGCCAGACCGAAACATCAACAGCCCCGAATCACAGCCGGTCAAAATTCCACAATGATGCCCAGTTCTCATGAGACTCCAAGGTACCTGCTGGCCTGTGGTGGGATGTGCGCGTGTGATCTGATCGCCCGACTGTAGCTGAAACGCCCATGGCTCGGCCAATACTTGATTGCCGATGATGATTGGCCGCCCTTTGTAATTGGCATCTTTCTTCCAGCGGACATAACCCTCGTCTGCTGAAAGTGCGACCAGTCGGCGACGAGTAAACGCACCGCTGACAAATTGCTCCCAAAAGTGACCATTCGCGTTGGCGCCACCCAACAGCAGCGTACCGTTGTAATACATCAACGTCAGCTTGCCGCCGCCGATACCCAAGTCGCTGCAGTCGGTTACGTCCACTGGCTGAGCCCACAGCTGCTCGCCCGATTTCAAGTCCAGCGCAATCGCGCGGCGGATATCGGCTCGTTTGACGCGATCCTCGGCCAAATCGCGCTCAGCGCCAGTCAATGCAGCCAGGGCAGTTTTGTCCTGAGCGAGGATCTCTTCGCGTTGCTGGCTGGTGATCGAGCTGTCGATGAAGTAGACCCGGCCTGGTCCGACGGCGATCGTGTGGTGCGAGACGCTATTGCCTTGAAACTCCCAAGCTTGTAGGCCCGATTCAAGTTCGATGGCGAATAGCTTGTCGGTCGCGTCTTTAGTAACTTTGCCGCGCCGCTGAAATTTTTCTTCCACTTCGTCTCTTAGCGTGCACGTTCCCAGCAGATAGCCTTCGCTGACGGCAACGTAGCCCCATTGATGCTCGCCGTCATCCTGCGCCGCAGGCAAGCGATGAACTCGCAGTATCTTGCCGGTGGCAGCATCCAACTCAAAGCATTCATTGCGCACAAAGTGGAACAAGCGATCTTCGGTTGCCGCCAAATTGCCGGGATTATTATTCATATAAACACCGGTGCGAATGGCTTTCGGATTCTCATGTCGCCACAGGAATGTACCGTTGTAAGCGTCGTAGGCCGAGATGGTTGATTCCCCTTGCACAAACAGCCGGCCACCGGTCGCCAGCGGTCCGACAGCTCCTTCGTGGCGATTGACCATTTCGCCTGGCCCTGGGTCGCCATACCACAGCACGCCCAATTCAGATTGAACCCGAGTTTCATTACTGATCGCGGTGTTAGCAGCGTTGCCGTACAGGTGCGACCAACTACCGGCACCGGGCAGCGGACCACGCTGGAGCAGGTTCGCGGTTGAGGTTTGTTTGAGTTGTGCTTGATCGCTGATTCCCAGCCCCAATAGCCACTGGGAGCTGCGTTGCAGCATTGACTGGACACCAGTTGATTGATTCGACGCCGTTACTGGCAGAACGATCTGCCCACCCACGGGTTTCAGATGCCGCGATACCGCTGCGTAATCCGGCAGTTTTCCGCTGACGACATAAGCATCAGAAACGATCAAGTCGGCAAAGTAATTTGAGTAAGGCAATTGGTCATCCACGTGATGCACGGTGATTCGATGGCCGTAATAGCCAGCGTCATGCAGGCGACTGCGAGCCTGCTGAACCGCCTGAGCATCACGATCGACGGCATAGATCTTCAGTTGACTGCGTTTGGCAAGTGCCTGAGCCAAGAACCCCTGGCCATTGTCGAGCACCAAGCAGAAGCCACGCTGCTTGCCCGACAGATTGAGTATCTGTTCGGCGGCTTGCTCGTACAGTTCAGGTATAGCTTCGGAAGTCGAACCAGCATTGCTGGCCTGCTGCGATGGGGAGGTGACAGACAAGTCAACTCCGGCAAAAGTATAGACGTGACCTTGATCGGTGCTGACCAGCAGGTATCCGTCAACTGCGACCAGTCCCGTGGCATCACCTTCAACGGCTGCGCTCCACATCTGCCGGCCAGTTTCAGTGGAATACCCGGTCACTTGTTCTGGACCACCGACAAACACCAGCTCTTTGGTGGCCAAGAGCGATGATCGCGCAGTGCATGGCGTTCGCCAAGGCACGCCGATATCGGCGATGCTATCCAGTTCCTGCTGGATGGCCAGCAACTGTTCTTGTACTCGCTGCTTGGCTGCGTCGGAAATCGCGATGGCACCACGACTGACTTCCCGGTATTTCATTTTCAGCTGTTGGCGACGGCGGCTATTGATGGCGTACTGCTCCAGGTCCATCTTGATCAGTTCGGTACCGGTCACCGAATAGGCATTGGCGCCTTGAATAATGAGTTCCTTGCCTTCAAACCAACCATATCCCACATTGCCCGTGGATTGATCCATGGCTAGCCAATGATGGTCACCACTGGCGATCAGCTGATTGTTGGCCAACAGCGCTCGATAGCCGCCGACGACCCCGCCAGCCTCATTGCGCCAAGAATGTTTGCGGGCGTGCTGAACCTGCCCATTCTTCTTGTCTAGAGCCACTGGCAGCGAGCGCCCCGAGGGAACAAACAGTTGATCGCTGGTGGCCATCAAATAACCTTGCGGCGATAGTCCGGTGCGGCCAGCATCCAGTTCGCTCAAGTGATCTTGTACCCAGACAATTTCACCGCTGTGTGCATTGACGCAGTACAACCACACTCGCTCGTGTGGAAAAATGCCAGCTCCAAAATAGGCCAGATCGCCATCGATCAAGACGCCGGTGCGCACCGGCCAGCGCGAAATCATTTCACCGCGAGCCAACAGACGATCGTCGCTCGGGCCGGCTCTATGCTGCCACAGGATGTTGCCGTGGCTTGCGTCCAAGCAATACGCGCAGCCGTCGTCGGAACCAAAATAGATTTTGCCATGGGCATAGGTCGGTGACAGCCGTATAGGAGCGTCGGCCACCATGCTCCACAGTACTTGTCCGCTACGCAAGTCGCGACACTGGAGCTGGTGGTCTACGGACGAGCCCAAGTAGACCTTGCCGCCGGCCACCACCGGCTGAATCGCCAGATCGTAACCGATGCGATTATCCAGCAGCAGTTTCTCCATCACGCGACCGGCTTCGGTAGACCAAGTTGGCGTGATCGGTGCCGCAGAGCGATGCACCCAAGCGGCTGATTCAGCCGGATGAACCACCGCCAAAGTCGATCCATGCCGATCATTGTCCCCACGCCAGGTTGGCCATTGGTCCGTAGGAACCGCTTGAGCACGAACCGTCGCGGACGCTGCGCAACAGGCAATCCATAGGCACAACAACAATCGAGCATATCGCATACTATCACCACCGTCTGAATGTTGGTTATACGAAGACGCTGGTCTGACCCGCATCAGAGCTAGTCGGGACCCGCTTAGAAGGAACATTATCTTAGCATGAATGCCAAGCAAATGTTCGATGTCCGCAGGGTATATTTGAGCCTTAAAAATGCGGGCTTGGGGCGTAGTCACCATCGTCAGTAGCCATGGTCGCCAGACGGTTAAGTCTTCCAACCCCTGACTGCGCGAAATCAATGATACCGGAATATGTCGTTGGTCAGGTGTTGAACGACGATGTCATGGTAAGTCGATTTTAGCAAGCAAGGTTTTGCCAACCAGATTTACAACCCGCCGCCTTCTCCCTCTCCTTCTTCCCCTTCACCTTCGCTGCCGCCGCTACCGCTGGCCGGTGGGATCGTGATGTTCGTCAACTGAAAGCTAACATTATTGCGCATCGCAGTGATGTCAGCGAAAGATACTGTACCATTCTTATCGATGTCCAACGTACTGCCCGCATCGACGATGGTGCTTACCGCTGTGTTGATAAGTGAGATATCTGCGAATGATTCAGTGTACACACCGCCAACAGGATCAAGGCCCGTTGTCTCGCCCAACAAGTGGCCTATGTAATAGACCTGTGGTGCGGCCAGCCCTGTGTTAGCGTTGGCCTTAATCGTTACACGAAGCCATCGATTGGCAATTGCGTTATCTGCCTAGCTGATGACCACGCGAGCCGTTGCACCAGGCACCACCGATATTGAGGTTGGTGTTGGCGCAGTTGCCCAACTGGACACAGGATTCGCAGCTTCGCTACATACACCTTGTGGGCTCATTTGGAACTGAAAGTCTGTGACCTTCAGATTGCTAGGCAGGCCTGCAATGTCAAACCCCAATCCATTGATGCCACGAGAGCTGTTGATCAGATTGTTGGCACCAAGTACCTGAGAGGTCGTTCCTGCTTGGGCCAGCACTTTGACAGTATCGAGGGCGGATTGAACTCCACTTGCAGCAAACGATGAGCCGGCGTAGTAGACATATCTTCCAACAACGGAGGCTGTTGCAGCAACTTTCTGCACCCGGAGTATGGCGGCACCTTGCACATAGGCACTGAAAACAAGGCCGGCTTCATTGTGATCGCTGACCTGGGTCCAGCCCGTGCCAATATCGACATCATCTCCAGCGTTTCTGAGGACATACAGCACGTTGCTGGTACTGGACAGGTTCAACACTTCCCTATAGTTGAGAATCAGCGAATTGTTACCGTCGCCGTCCAGATTAATCGCCTCAATATCGACGATACGACTGTCAGCGATTGCCGGCAAATTCAGAACGTGCCCGGCGCCAAGCACAACCAGCGTGTCGAATCCGTTCCCGCCGTCAATGTGTCTGCGACCAGAAAAATCGGCATCCCGTATCACCAGGGCGTCATCGCCTTGTCCGCCTATAAGTACATCGCTTCCGGCATCGCTATAGAGTTGATCGTTTCCTAGCCCACCGATCAACCGGTCGACTGCGGCTCCTCTGCTGGCAAACAATATCTTATTCGCACTGTTGCCTACCTGCGTGCCGACATCCGGCGTAAAGTTTCCTCCGAACACAACATAGCTCTTGCCAGCATTTAAGCGCGGCGGCGCGTCAGGGAAGGCCGGGGGTGGTTGATCCGCACCCCACGCTCCAATAATTAAATCGTCAAAACCATCGCCATTGACATCCCCAGCATGGGACACCGAATTGCCTGAGAAGTCTTTAGCAATCCGTCCATCGATACGGAAGCCGTTCGTGCCATCCAAACTGCTTGCTGGGATTACCGGCGCAAAGCCACTTGACTTGCCGAAAATTATGTAGCTCTCTCCGGAATCAGTAGTAGGAGGAGCATCGGTAGGCTCGGCCATGTGCGCACCCACAATTACGTCGTCAAAGTCATCGCCGTTGACGTCTCCTGCTCCGGAGACAGAAACGCCTAATGCATCAGCACCATCAATACCATCTACTTTGAATCCATTGGTACCGTTCAGGGCGCTCAGTGCGAGTACAGACGAAAACTTGGCTTTCCGAATACCACATAGGCTCCGAAACTCAGAAACAGATCGATGGAAATCAAGACCAAGCGTGCGTAGCCGTACATTGATGCTGCTCCCTGCTATTCTGATAACAAATTGGGTTGCCCAAGTTTTAGAGGCAAAAAATCAAATTAATTGACTATGGCTTTAGCCTTCATACAGTCAAGAGCAGTCAGGAAGTTGCGAAAGCGGCTGGGCACCCGCTCACGTTATCTACTAGCAATAGATTGCGTCGGGATTGAACTGCAGGAGCTAGCCGAAGTCGAATTGACGTGACTGAGGCTAGCGTCTGCGGTTCATGAATACCATTGCGCATCACGCGTTTCTGTTTTTCGCCCTTTGAACGGTTACTGTGGCTGGTCAATATTCAAAACCAAATGGCTACATCGCTCTGTCACTTTGGTGTGCCGGCGGTCGCGGTTGATCGGTAGTTCAGGGCTCGACAGTTCGATACGTGCTCAACCGCAGTCGTTGTCCTTCCGCGACCTTGTCACACCCTACGAGGTGGTGACCGGATTGTCCCATGGATTTTCCCACTCGCCCCATTGGCTCAAGTATTGCTGATAGGCGGGGTGCTCGTCGGCTTGTGATTCTAACAACTGTCTGACCGCCGCAACGTGCTCGTGTTCCTGCTGCAAAGACAACCGCCCCGTTAAGACCCAGGTGCGCAGCAGCACGAAATAGGTGTCTAGCACGTCGCAACGACAGTACTCGTTGATCTCGGCGATTCGACCTTGGCAATAGTAATCGTAGACCATGTCGCCTTGGACATCCATTTTTCCAGGCTTGCCCAGCATCGCTGCGGCCAAGTTCAGTCCACCGCGATACCAAGTAGAACCGTAGTTGGTCAGAATCTCCTGGATATCCAAGTGCGATTTCATGTTGTACCGATTGCGGTTTTGATCGTAAGCCTTGGCTCCGATATTGAACCATTGAGGAATGGGTACTCCATAGCGGAAGGCCGCGTGTTCCATCAGTGGAATGTCAAAGGTGCGACCATTGAAGGTGACCCAGGTGGGGTGGTTGTACTTTTCCCACCCGGTCCAGAAATGTCGCGTCATTACGTGTGGGCGATGTTGTGGTTGATCCAGCGATACGATTTCAACCAACGACAAATCTTCTCGAAGCTTAGCAATGACAATTGCGACTGGAAATTGATAGGTGTAAGGAATAAAATCGCGACCGGAACTGAGCACTAGCTCCTGGCGAAAGCGACGAACTGAGGCTGCAGGTGATAAGCCGCTGCCGGGGTAACGAGTCCGCGCGATCAGATCGCCGTCGGCAACGCTTTCCACGTCAAACAGTAAATACTTAACTTCCTGGTCGGACTTCGTCATTCTCGCCTCTGCAGACATTCTGTGGGAGAAGCGAGCATGATAACAGAATCAGATCGACTGCGATGCGACCAACGCGTCGGTCTGGCGAACTATCGCGCCGAGCGGGCCGCTTTGGCGCGAGACTGCTCAAGAGCCGCCGTCTCGTTGGCCAATTTGTTCATGGGCCCGGCGGGAAAGTACTGAACGTCGTCCAGCAAATAGTAAGGACTAGGTAGCGTTTGTCCGGCAACTGAGACTTGGCAGCCAGAATTCGTCGCGATTGCGGCACACAACAGCAGGCTGGCGGCAATCAGGACGATAGATTTGGATTGCTTGGGCTGGCTCATTTCGGGTTCCTTGCCGCCGGCAGATAGCTCCGGCGCAATAGTTGATAAAGTGTCCCAGATGCTGTGGTGCGTGTGAAACTCTGCTGGTTGTATCGGTCTTAGCGTTTGCCGCCAATCAGCGAAACCGTCGTAATAGCCGCGATTTGTCACGGAATGGCTCATTTTTTTTGCCTCGGAACCACAGGTAGAACTCACAGCCCCCACTTCTTCAGGGTGTCGTGCTCTGATTTTCTCGGAAACTGTCAACTTGCCGCCCCAAAACGCTAGCAAACTGGGCTGGAGCGTATCGCCCGGATATAGTGGAGGTGGAGTTTGTCATGCAGTTACACAAGGCGAATAAGTTCGGCGAGCAGAAATGGTGGTGGCGCTGTGCGCTGTCGGCCGTGGTGTGCTTGACGATGACGCCGGTGGCCAACCTACTTGGGCAGTCGACCGTCGAACTTCCTCGGCCAGCCTACTATGCAGCCCGCGATCTGCTGCGCGCCGGAAACATTGCCGACGCAACCCACGGGTTTAGGACGGTCTTGGAGAACGCTCAACGAACATCAACCGGCGGTTGGGTCGACAGCATCCCACCACTGGTCATGCTGGGCGAGTGCCTGTATCTGCAGGGTAATCTGACTCAAGCGCTCAGGCAATTCGACCTGGCACTGCAGACAACTTTGCAATACCCCGGTTGGCTGGAGCGATTTAATCTGGGCGAAGTGGCACAGACAGGTTCGCTCGGAAACTCCTCGCGCGGGATTAATTGGTTCCAGCTTTCACGCCCATCGGTTTCGGTGAATATTCCTGGCAGCGTCCAGTTGCATATCGATGCGACCCGTGCGCTGGTTGATGCGCAAGGCAACGTCATCGCGCCGGTACTGCTGATGTCGCGTCTGGATGTCGGCGAGGTTCTACGCTGTCTAGGGCATGCGCTCTACCGGCGCTGGCAAATCTTAGGACCGTTGGCCGCGCAGGCGTCGTTGACGACATCTACCGTGGAGTATTTTTCGTATCAACTGCGTAGTGCACCTCCCTGGGCACACACATCCTGGGTGATGCTGCGCGGATTGGCCCAGTTGTCACGCGATCCAGCGCAAGCTGTGAGGCTAATTCGGCAATCGAGCTGGATCGAGGATCGCTTCGATTATTTCTTCACGCCATTGGGGCAGTTGATCCTTGGGCGCCAGGCGGCTATGCAAGGACAATATCAGGCCGCGCTCGTTCACTTACAAGACGCTAGCCTGTTTTCGGCACTGCACGAGCAGCATGAAACGCTGGCTGAGATCATGCAGTGGCTAGGTAATACGGCCTGTGCCAATCAACGCATCGATTTGCTGGACGCTCTGCGATCGGCTGGCAACTGGTGTAGCAAGCGAAGTGTCTACAGTCAGGCGGCTTGTGTTGTATCAGCCATGGAGTTGAGTTTGATCGCAGGCAATACGTCTCTGGCCAAGAAGCTGGCGTCCCGCGAGTTGTTGCTGCAGCTCCGCGAGCAACCGCTGCCAAGAATTCATAGTCGTCTGGCCTATGTGGATGCCATCGCAGCGTTTGCCGACGGACAACCGGCGATTGGCTGGAACCGCTTGTCTCAGGCGCTGAGCCTCATGCGTGGCAAGGCAGCCACCGGTCCCATTCCAGAGCGAGTTTTCCAGCAGCAGCAGACTTTGGATTTATTGAGTGAAGGGCAGTTGACTCAGAAAGATGGCGACCAGATTCTGTCGGAGTTGCTGTCTGAACCGCAACGCGTGCTGTGGCAGCTCCAGCCCGTGGAGACTTTAGCTGCACTGACTACATCGTCCGCGCCAGCCTATGCTCGCTGGCTTAAGCTGGCCGATTCAAGCGATGCCGAAAGCGTGGCGGTGCGTATGGATCATTGCCAGCGCCGGCACTTGTACGAAGCATTGCCGCTGGCTGGGCGAGTCCTAGCCTGGAGGCAGGCACTGTCGCAACCTGTGGACGAACTGCCTGCTGAGGTCCGTCCCATCGTTCAAGACGCAATTGGTCGTCAGCCTGTTGTGCGCGAGCTGTTCGAACAGTTGTCCTTGGCAGTCCAACAATTGCGGCAAGCTCCAATCCCGCTGGATGACTCGAAGATTAAGCCCGATGCTCGACAAACATTCGAGCGCGTAGCCAATCTCTCCGAGCAGTTCGAGGCTCAACTGACGATCCTTGCCGCCAGCCGCCAGCCGCTGCGTAGATTCGCACCGGCCGAGTTCCATCGCGGACTCATTCAGCAGGAGCTAACGCCAGGAGACGTGTTGACCGGGTGGGTGGTTGCTGGAGAGCAGATGTATGGCCTGGCCATCAATCAACAGCAGATGCATGTCTGGCAAGTGACTGATGGCGCTGCGGTACAAAAGCGATTAATGGCACTGTATCTTTCGATTGGTTTGCATCGCAAAGTGGGCGACAAACTGCCAGCAGATGCGGCTCTACCCAGCGCACAATGGCGTACTCTGGCCAACGAGCTGTTCACGCAACTGTTCTCGCCCGACAGCCGGACAATGATTGGGTCCGCTCAGCGACTGATCGTTGCCCCACACGGCTGGACATGGTATGTACCGGTGGAGTTGTTGTGTGATGCTCAACGAGTACCGCTGCAGATGCAAACTTCGGTGTGCTATATCCCGACGCTGGGCAGCGTGAAATTAGCGCTCGGCTCTCGACCGCAACCAACCGACAGTTTGTTGATGGCCGGCAATCTATTCTCGCTCGATAAGTCTGTCAGCGAACGCGAAGCCAAAATTCTTGCAGACGCTTCGCGAGGAACAACTTTAATTTTCTTGAATCAAAAGAACGCCACAGTCCCAGCCCTGTGGCAGCGAGTGCGATTCGATGAATTACTATTGGTGGATGGGGTTAGCAGTGACAGTGATGGATGGCAGTTGCGAGCTTTACCACTGGATAATCGTCCCGCCGGACAATTGCAGGATTGGCTTCATAGTTCTGCAGCCGGAAACCATTTGTTGTGGCTGCCCGGCAACGATAGCTCAGTGCGTAACGGTCAGCTTGGGAATGGTGACGACTTGTTTCTGCCGGCCTGTGCGATGCTATTGAGTGGCAGTCAAGGCGTCTTGTCGCGTTGGTCGTCCGGTGGTACCAGCGGCGCCCGCTACTTGCAGCGCGCCCGGCTGGAACTTGCTCGATCACAGCCACTATCAATCGCGCTGCGCCGTGCCAGCTTGGCATTGTGGAGCGAACAGTTTGCAATGGCCGAACAGCCTATCTTCAAGCCTTTGAGTAGCGATAGTGGAACACTGGCCAGTGGTGAGCATCCGCTGTTATGGGGTGGTTACATGGCGATTGGTGACAATCGTCCGTAGCGGCAATCACCGTTGGTAGTTACGGGAGTGCGTCGTCGCCACGCTCTCCAGACCGTGGGATGCACCGACCACCACTCTCTGGCGAGAGTAGCTACCTGTTACGAGTTTTCATCTGCAGTGTACTCAGCTTTGAGCCAGCTTTCGGAGCACGGTTGGCAGAATGCCTCCGTTGTCGTAGTAGTCCAATTCGACCGGCGTGTCGATGCGCACCAGTACTGGAAACTCTTTCACCGAGCCGTCTGCTGCGGTGGCGCGTACGGTGGCTTGGCAGCGCGGTTGCAGATTGTCGGCGACCACATCGTAGCTCTCAAAACCAGTTAGCCCCAGCGATTGCCACGATTGACCTTCCAGGAATTGCAACGGCAGAATGCCCATGCCGACCAAGTTGCTGCGGTGAATTCGTTCAAAACTCATGGCAATGACTGCACGAACACCCAGCAACATGGTTCCCTTGGCAGCCCAGTCGCGACTGCTGCCCGTACCGTACTCGCTACCAGCCAAGATCACCAGATCGGTTCCTGCCTGACGATACTTCATGGCTGCATCATAGATCGCCAAGGACTCGCCACTGGGAACATGCACGGTCACACCGCCCTCGGTGCCAGGAGCCATTTGATTGCGAATACGAATGTTGGCAAACGTGCCACGAACCATCACGCGGTCATTGCCACGCCGCGAGCCATAGCTGTTGAAATCTCGAGGGTCGACGCCGTGCTGAATCAAAAATTGACCGGCCGGACTGGTTTTCGTGATGGAACCCGCTGGTGAGATGTGATCGGTGGTCACGGAATCGCCCAGCACCGCCAGACATCGCGCTCCGCGAATTGGTTTTGGCGCTTTGGCCTGCGTGCCGATGCCCTCCAAGAACGGCGGTCGCTGAATGTAGGTGCTGCCAGGCTGCCAGTTGTACAAACTGCCTTCGGTAATCTGAATGGCATTCCACTTTTCGTTGGATGTGAAGGCACCTGAATACTGCTTCTCAAAAAGTTCGGGGACAACACACCGACTTTCGACCGCCTGAATTTCTTCTGCCGTAGGCCAGATTTCTTTCAGGTAGACGGGCTTGCCTTGCGAATCTTGTCCTAATGGCTCGGTCACCAAGTCAATATCCACGGTACCGGCCAGGGCGTAAGCTACAACCAGCGGGGGGCTGGCCAAGTAGTTCGCTTTGCAGTGTGGATTGACTCGTCCCTCGAAGTTGCGATTGCCGCTGAGCACGGCAGCGGCTACCAAGTCACCTTCGGTAATCGCGTCAGCTACCGGTTCTGGCAGTGGGCCGCTGTTGCCAATGCAGGTGGTGCAACCATAGCCGACCGTTTGAAATCCCAATTGATCCAGCGACTGCGTCAAGCCAGCGCGATCTAAATAATCTGTCACCACGCGCGATCCGGGTGCCAACGATGTTTTGACGTACGGTTTGACTTTTAATCCGCGCGCCACCGCTTTCTGGGCCAGCAATCCAGCGCCGATCATTACCGATGGATTCGAAGTGTTGGTGCAACTGGTTATAGCGGCAATCACCACCGATCCATGGCCGATCTTTGCACCGCTGTCTTTGACCGTCGCCTGCGCGGACAGGGCTGGTGTTTCGAGTCCAAAGCCGCGCTGTGCAACTGGAGCAACCAGAGCCGAACGGAAATTGGATTGCATCGACTTCAGCACAACGCGATCTTGTGGACGTTTCGGGCCAGCCAGTGCCGGTTCGACGTCGCTTAGATTCAACGTCAAAACTTTCGTGTACTGGCAAGCCGGCGATGTTGGTTCAGCAAACAAGCCTTGAGCCCGCATGTAGCTTTCCACCAACGCAACTTGCTGCGATGAACGTCCAGTACGTGCCAGAAAACGCAGCGTTTCTGCGTCGATGGGGAAGTAGCCCATAGTCGCACCATACTCGGGTGCCATGTTGGCGATCGTGGCGCGATCGGCCAGTGACATCTTGGCTACGCCTGGACCGAAGAATTCGACGAACTTGCCGACAACCTTTTCGGATCGCAAAATCTCCGTCACGCGCAGCACCAAATCGGTAGCGGTGACACCTGGTGGCAAGTTGCCGGTGATTTCAAAACCAACCACTTCGGGCATCAGCATATACAGTGGTTGACCCAGCATACCCGCTTCCGCTTCGATGCCGCCCACACCCCAGCCGAGGACTCCCAGGCCATTGATCATTGTGGTATGTGAATCGGTACCGACCAGCGTATCGGGTAGTGCCACCGGACCGGCGTGATCTTGGCGAACAAATACGCATTGCGCCAAGTACTCCAAGTTGACTTGGTGCACGATACCGGTGTTGGGTGGCACCACACGGAAGTTGTCGAAGGCTTGCTGTCCCCAACGCAGAAATTCATATCGTTCCTGATTGCGCTCAAATTCAATGTCTACGTTTCGGGACAGGGCGTCTGCCGAGCCGAAGACGTCGACTTGCACTGAGTGGTCAATAACTAGATCCACTGGTATCAACGGATTAATGCGTCGCGGATCGCCACCCAGCGTTTTCATGCCATCGCGCATGGCAGCCAAGTCCACCACGCAGGGGACTCCGGTAAAGTCTTGCAGCACCACCCGCGCTGGCATAAACGGAATTTCAACTTCTGCCGGTCGTGTGGCCTGCCACCCAGCCAGGTTGCGCACATCGTCCTGGCTGACCACGTAGCCATCGCAATGGCGCAATACCGCCTCCAACAAAATACGAATCGAGTAGGGCAGGGAATCGATACCGCTAAAGCCTTGAGCTTGCAGTTTCTTCAGGCTATAGAAGCCCATCGGGCCATCGGGACCTTGGAAAGTGTCGCGAACTTGGAACGGGTCTAGCTTGAGTGTTTTTTGTGGCATACCTGGGCTGCTCTTCTAATTTTTCTCATCGCCGTGAAACAGTCGACCAAATTGAGGCGGCTATTGTAGCGAACCGGGGGGATTATGTCTTGACGGAAACTGGCTGTTGGAATCGTGCAAAAAAAATCGGGGCACGGAATTCCGTGCCCCGAAGGCTGTTAAGAAATTTGGCGGCGGTCGTGGGCGGCTGGTTACTCAGACCACCGGCGAGCCATCCGCCCAGCAATTCATTACTATTCCACAGGCGGCAGCGTAATCAGATCGCCAGATTCGACCTGGAAATTCATGGTGTTGCAGCCCTGTCCACGTAGGATAAGCGCTAATCTGCCGAGTTCGGTCGGCAATTTGTGAGGATTGCCAGTCCAATTGATGTAACAGCGACTACCTTTGACGAGAACTTTGACATTTTCCGGATTGGGGAGTTGGCCAGCCGCTTTCATGGACTCGATCGCAGCCTGAATGCCTTCCGCAGAAATCTTCTCGGAGGCCTCAGCCACAACCGTTACGGTCGGAGGCAAAGCCGGGTCTTTGTCGGCAAACGGTAGTAGGTCTGGAATCACCTGAACTCCCGAAGTTAGCTTCAGTGGCGTCGGTGCTCCGACATCGTAGGTAGCCTCGACAAAGTAAGCGGTCCAGCCCTTTTCTGGGGTTGGTACGACGGCCAGTCCAGCGCCATTGGTGTCCAGCTCCAGGCTCTGGCTGGTAAACTTTTTGCCTAGAGTTTCCATGCGGAAGTCGCGGGCCTCAGGATTGGTGGCCTGCCAAATTTTCAAGGCGACGGGACGGTCATTGGCCTGCACGCGAATCCCCGCCTTGGTTAGATTCCACTGAAAGTCGGGCAGCGGGCGCTGATTGACGATCAGCCAATGGAAGGCCAGCAGCGATTCGCCGACGTCGGTACCACCCAGTCCGTGATCGGCATTGGGAATGTACCGCACCGCCTTCGGTCCTTTCAGCTCGTCCCAATAGAATTGAGAGGAGTCCGGCAGGAAGAATTGATCGCCAGCCGCATTGATGACAAACTTGGGCATCGTCAATCTTTCGCGGTAACTGAAGGGGTCTTCCATGTCATATAGTTCCTTGAGCCGTGGATGCCCCATTCGCTGCATGACGTTGTGCTGAACGTAATTGCCAACGGCGGGTGCCCAAAATCCATAGGCCGCAAAGTGATGTCTCATCGACTTGTCCGCGTTGACCACGTCAATCACGATGGGCGCAATGCCTACTACACGCGAATCGACGGCTCCGGTCAGCCAAGTTGTCCACCCACGCTTTGAACCGCCAGACACCACGAACTGATCAACTTTTTGCCGACCGCCTTCTTCTGACGCCATAAACTCAGAAACGGCATCCATGGCGCGAACAGCACCTTTGACCATCGCATTACGGGCGGTCCATTCTGATCGCCCGCCTTTGATGAATTGATCCCAGGTGTAACCGATCAAGTCGTCCTCGACACGAGACTGACCATCGTTGTGGAATACCAACGGCTGGTTGGGAATATTCTTTAGCTCGAACACCACCGAACCAGTGGCCTTGGCCAACGCGGAAACGCGGCCATCGCTGGAGGTGGGAGCTTTGTTGGTGTTGTTGCCGCCACCAATCATCATGAATCCGACATTCGATTTGACTTGGTCCGGATAGTTCATCACGATCCAGTGCTGCCACTCGGTGCGATTGACTTCTTCCGACGTCAGCCAGTTTTGCGAAACCACATCCAGTACCACTTGGTTGACTCCATCCTCGGAGGTCTTGGACGCCACTTTCCAGCGAAAACTGGGGTCGGGTTTGTGAACATAACGATCCAAGTCGGTGAGCGCAGTTGCCTGTTGGGCAATGGCCAGGGTTGGCAATGCCAGTACCAAGCCAGCCATGGCCAAATGTTTGATCAGGTCATTCAATCGCCATCGAATCTTCATTGCTTTACTCTCCCCAAACATTACTGAATTTCACTAACTACCCACGCAGGGGCCAACGGCAGACTTCCCACGCTTCGGACATATCCATGATCTGATGTGCAGCTGACAGATCGGCGATCTGAAGCGCAATTCTTCCGATGCGTCATGCTGCTCGACAAACCGACTAGGGTAATCTATTTTCTTCAAACTCCATAGAGCCTGGAGAAAATATCTTCCTTAGTGCTCGATTTATGGGCCGTCAGCTCGCCCCCAAGGCTGGGTCTGCCCCCAGCGAATGGAATTTTCGGATCAGTCCCTCCCGGTGAATCTGATCAACCCACAAGGAAGCAATGACTAGCAAAACTTAGTAGTTTGTGGCGCTAATTCGGAAAGTTCTAAGCATTCCGGTCCAAACGATTCGATCAATTGATCCATCACACGGCCTAGGCTGCGGTGATTCCAAGTTCGGTGGATTCAAGACGGAGTGAACATTTGCCATGAAACGAACCAGCCTACTACTGACCCTGTGGGCATCGGCGGTGTCACCAAGCCTCTTGCTGGGTGCGGATTGCGACCAACCGCTGCCAACCGGCTGCTCAAGCGGGCGCTGCATGCCAGCCGAGGATGGCGGATTGCTAGACGTTGTCGATCAATTTGCCGGCCGGATACACGCGGATATTCGCAGGCTACTGCATCCCGTCCAAGCCGGCTTGAAACAACAATTCGCTAGTAACTGCGACGCGGGCTGCGACACATGGACTGAAGTGGATTCTCATGAGTCACATCCGTCCACCGCCGCCCGACCGGCTCAACGTCACACAGGCGGTGCGGGCTCTAGCCGCAGTGTGACTTTTGGTGAAACACCCGATTGGGGACACTCTTGGACAACACAATCTGGCGAATCGAATGGCAACTCTCGACCAACGCAGTTGAGGCAGACTCCCGCTACACCATCGAATTCGGATTCGCAGGTCAATCCGTTTGCCGACGAGCCGCAAACCAGCCAGCGCCCCGTCCGCGGACGCACCATTCAGTATCAGCGCACACCTTCCAAGCCTGCCTACGGCCAACGCTACAATTCCCAAGCTAGCAACACTACTTCGACCGCAGATTACTGGACCCCTAAAAACATCGATCCTTCCGGTCGGCCGATCTTGGTAACCACAGTGGCTGACGAGTTTGAATCAAGGGATCACTTGCCCGCTGCCGGCCAGCCGATCTCGCTAGTTCGATTACAACCGCAACGGCTGAGCCAAGCACCCACTTATGACAATCCACTACGGCCCAACGGGGCTACGCGATAGACCAGTTCCGTTGAAACCAACTATCCTGGTGCCCAACGAGCGTGGAGACATTGCATAATTTTGATCATTGATCGCTGACAGGTTACACGGAGCGCTTCCCGCGAGGTACCGGAAATTTATCTCCTTGATATTCGGTGCCATGATTAATGCTGCGTGCGTGATCCGAAGCATTGCACAACGCCCCTCTAACTCTCGGCTTCCTTCTGCCATTCGTGCAACAGGCGCAGCGCTTCCAGCGGAGTGGTGGCCTGAATATCCAACTGTCGCAGCTTTTCAATCACTGGGTGCGTGCCGAATTCAAACAGGGTTAACTGCACCGGCGCGTTGGGTTTGCGTTGCGGCGGAGTGATCTTGGAGTCGCCTCGGTGGTTGACGTGATCGGTTTCCAGTTGACGCAGAATGTCTTGTGCACGCGCGTTGACCGCTGCAGGAATACCAGCCAGGCGAGCCACGTGAATGCCGTAACTGCGGTCAGCGCCTCCGGGCACGATGCGATGCAGGAAGACGATATGCTCGTCCCATTCCTTGACGGCGACATTCAGATTCTGCACACCCGGCAGCGATTTTTCTAACTGGGTCAATTCGTGGTAGTGAGTGGCGAATAGAGTCCGTGCACCGATCTTGTCATGCAAGAATTCCACGATTGCCCACGCCAGGCTCAGGCCATCGTAAGTACTGGTTCCGCGACCGATTTCATCCAGAATGATCAGGCTGCGTGCAGTGGCAGTATTGAGTATTCGTGCGGTCTCTAGCATCTCGACCATAAACGTACTTTGGCCGCGCGACAACTCGTCGCTTGCACCGACTCGCGCGAAGATGCGATCTACCACACCCATCCGCGCGCGACGTGCAGGCACGAAACTGCCTAATTGGGCCATCACAGCCAATAAGGCGACCTGTCGAATGTAAGTGCTTTTACCCGCCATGTTGGGGCCTGTGATCAGCGCCAGTGGCCGGTGGGTAGGGCCCAACGAGACGTCATTGGGCACAAAAGTGCCTTGGGGCATTGTGGCGTCCAGCACCGGATGCCGACCTTCGGAAATTTCCAGCTCACAGGAGTCGTCCATCTCTGGCCGCACATAGTCACGCTGGACCGCTAGTTCGGCCAATCCTGCCAGCACGTCGACCTCGGCCAGAACTTGTGCGGACTGCAAGAGTTGAGGCAAGAATTCGGCAGCATAGGCTCGTAGCTCGCCAAATATCTCTTGCTCCAGTGCAAGCGCTTGCTCATCGGCGGTTAGCACTTTGCTTTCGTATTGCTTCAGTTCATCGGTAATGTACCGTTCGGCGTTCTTCAAAGTCTGCTTGCGCATGAAGTAGTCGGGTACTTTGTCTTGATGTGTGTTGGTGACCTCTAGGTAATACCCGAAGACTTTGGTGTAGCCAACTTTCAAACTGGTGATGCCAGTCTGCTCGATCTGCTGAGCCTGATATTGAGCGATCCACTGCTTGCCGCCGCGTGCCAGCTGCCACAGCTCGTCCAATTGATCATTACAGCCCGGCTGAATGAAGCCGCCATCGCGAGTATGCAGCGGACAATCCTGCCGTAGCGTACTGAGCAGGCGCTGGCACAAGGATTCGCATAATTCCAGATTGGAACGCAGATCATACAGTCGCTGACTATTGCAATCGGTCAGCCGCTGCTCAATGGCGGGCAGTTGCTGGAGCGTCATGCCGACCTGGAGCAGGTCGCGCGGATTGGCGCGGCCCGTTGCCAAGCGTCCCAACAATCTTTGCAAATCGAATATGCCGCTCAGTGTTTGCCGTAGCGTGCCTCGCAACTTGGTCTGATTTACCAGCTCTTGCACCGCCGCGTGTCGCGACTGGATGGCGGATAAATCCACCAGCGGATTGGCAATCCAGCCGGCCAGCAGTCGCGCGCCCATGGCTGTGCAAGTTTGATCCAGCACGCCCAATAGCGAACCGGCTCGTTTGCCATCGCGCAAAGTCTGAGTAATCTCTAGCGATCGCCGCGTGGCGGCGTCGATTTCCAAGGTATGCAGCGCGTGGCTCGGTAGTAGATTGCGCAGGTGGACCAGCGACGTTCTTTGTGTCTCCTGCAAATAGGCCAGTACAGCGCCAGCAGCGCCGATTGCCGGTCCGTCGCGTTGCGAGTCCCAGCCCATGCCCTCTAACGTCTGCGTGCCAAAGTGCTGGCACAGTTGCCGATGAGCTTCATCGCTGTTGAACTGCCAAGTTGGTCGCAACGTCACTGTCCAACCATACTCGTTTCCAGGCGATAAGGCCGTGTCGTCTTCCCGCAGGAGAACCTCAGAGGGTTCCAAGCGCGCCAGTTCATCCAGCAGTTGCGAGCGAGCGAAGACGCCGGCTTCAAAGCGCCCCGTGGATAATTCTGTCCAAGCTAAGCCGACAGGAGCTTGAGGGTCGGCGGTCCCGGGCTGTGTCGAGTAGATGGCGACCAGCCAGTTGGTGTGCAACGGGTCCAAAAGGGCTTCGTCAGTCAGCGTGCCGGCGGTAACGATTCGCGTGATCTCGCGGCGGACGACACCTTTGGCCTCGCGCGCGTCTTCGACTTGATCGCAGACCGCTACCCGAAAGCCCAACCGAATCAACTTGCCCAGATAGCTTTCCAACTGGTGATGTGGAAATCCAGCCATGGGCGTGGGATTTTCCCCCTTGTCGCGGCTGGTTACCGTCATGCCCAACACACGGCCACAGGTGATGGCGTCTTCGTTGAACAGCTCGTAGAAGTCACCGACGCGAAACAGCAAAATTGCATCGCCGCAAGCCGCTTTGGCCTGGTCGTATTGGCGCTGCATGGGCGGAACGGTCATGAACGGTTAGCTTTTGTTGGTGGACAGCTCGGAAAATTATGGCTAAGAAACAGAGTTGCTATCCGATTAGCTTCGAATCTTCCACAGCGCATCAACCGAACGCACATACATGCCCGTCGAATCCATGGCTGGCGAACCCAGCACTTCGGTACCTAGCTCACACTGGCTGACCAGCCGACCTTCGCTGTCGGTCAAATCGACCACAAAGCACTTGCCGTTGCTGGCCATGGCAACCAAGCGGCGACCGGCAACGACCGGAGTCGACCAGAACTGTCCTGCATCAGGCAGTCGCAGTTGCCACTTGAGTTCTCCAGCAAAGTCGCAGCACACCAGCACGCTGCGGTTCAGGCCCAGCAGTCCCAGGTCTTTAACCACCATCAACGACGATGATGCAGGACTGATCCGACCGGCCCGCCACAGTGGCACAGGTGTCTCGCGCGGACCGGCTAGCTGATACGCGTGAACTCCATCGGCAGGTAGGAATAGCTTGTCTTCGGCGAAGACGGCGCTGGCAATGGTCGAACAGCGCAGCTCCAACTGCCAGGCAACTTGACCATCGCGCGGCACGATGCCCATGGCACCCTGTCCATTGTGAATCACGACCACTGGCGAACCGTCGGCACCATACGCCAAACGGGGTGACGACCAGTTGGCAACTTGAGGGCGCTTTATTTCCCAGCGAGTTTGTCCAGTGGCGGCCTCAATTCCGGCAGCAAAGGAGTCGCCTTGTCCCTCAACCACCACAACCACCACGCCATCCACGACAACTGGCGAGGAACTCATTCCCACATCGTTGCCGGCCAAGGGATGGGCATCGACCAGGCTACGAAACCATACCAGATTGCCTTCGAGATCGTAGCAGGCCAGATCATTGGAGCTGAAGAAGGCATAGATCTGTCGGCCATCGGTGCAGGGCGATGGTGCTGCGTTGGCGCTGGTCGGATGGCAGTGAGGCCGGCCGGTGCATCGCAGCGAACGATGCCACAGCAACTTACCGGTTGCCGCATCAACCGCCGAGGTGTGTAGCCAACGACCTTCCATAGCCGAGCTGCCGGTTGTGATGACTTTGCCATCCACAACTACCGGACCACTGACACTGCGACCCGGCAGCGGCGTGCGCCACGCAATATTCTCCGCAGGCTGGTCATCACTGGCCACGGAGAACCGTTCCGGTAACACGGTAGATGGCAACACCGGATTGCCACCTGGACCTAAGAAGCCATACCATTGTGCATGGACTCGATTCACGCCCCCTGGCAACGCGATCTGCAGCAATATCGTCAGTGAACTGAAAGCGAGTGTTCTGGGTATGCGGTTCATAATCCATCGTCCTGCAAAAAAAATGTGATATGTGCGTGTATGCCGATCCATTGCACGTGCACCTCAGTCGTCAGATTCTTTCCGACTGTTACTTACGGTCTGTCGGACGCACGGCCCAACCTGTAGAGTCCGAGAATCGCAATTGAAAATACCAGTCCTGAGCCCAGCTCTCCGTCTGTTCGTTTTGACACACTTTGACGAGCAGGCTGTTGGCACCTGGCTGTAGTTTGACAGGTGCCGTGTATTGATCGACCTGAGCTCCGGCATGGTAAACTTCGCGGCTGATGGCCAGTTGCCCGTTGACCCAGACCTTGATGGCATTCATGCTGCCTGCACGAACTTCGACGTCCATGTCACTTGGGCTGTGGAATTCAGCCAAGCCATATACCAACGCGCCCTTGGCTTTGTCGTATGCTGCGGCCAAGTCAACCTTGCCTTCTTGGTCCTCGGTGGAAACTTCTTTCCACGTAGCCTGAGCGGCCGGGTCTTTGGCCGGATAGCTGCGGTTGTTGAGCGTCTGATCATCCAGTCGCAAACGTCCCGCTAAGTAATCTTGTTCTGGAGGATAAACCACGTTAAAACCGCTTTGATTGCTGTTGTCAAACGGTCCAACGGTGTGCCAGGCTGAAATAAATCCAAAGTGCTCCAGCAAATTCACCGGAGCCCCAGACTCTTTTAACTGCTTGGCAATATCTTGAACTTGGCTTGGCAATCGTGCGGCAACCAACAGTTGTTTAAAGGCCGATTGCTTGGCGTCGATGGCTGGGGGAGGGTTCTTGATCAAGCGGTCCAGTTGCAGTTGAATCGCCTCGTAGCGCAAGTCTAGACTCGAATCGGCAGTCATCGTCTCCAGTAGCTGTTCGCGGCGCTCAGGATGCTGTTGGCATATGTAGCTGAACGCCCAGTAACGCGCAGTAGAGTCTTGACTGGGTCGTTGAAGAAACTGTTGACACTCCTGGACTGCCGACTGGGAATTGCGATCGGCGATGGTCTGCGCCAATGCCAAGTACCAGTTCTTGGCCACATCGCCTTGTGTTCTCATGGCCAATAACACAGCAGTCAGCTCCAGGTCGCGGCGTTGGCTGAGAGTATGCCACACGGCAGAGGTCTGCTGAACATCGCCAATGGCTGCTCCGAGCGTCTCCAGTTGCTGGTCAGCCTTCAGTAATCCGAGCTGACTGATCCCTATCAGCCCTCCGATAATCGCGCATCGCCAGTACATTCGCAGCTTTCCTATTTGAATGAACGTCTCAGGGATATCAGGAAAACCCTGAATCTTGCGGTCGACCTATTGTGCACTTGCCCGGCGGGCTTTCCAAGATGGTGTAAGCTCATGAGGTCCGGCTGGGCGAGCTCTCAACGGGTTGGGATTTGACAAATCGTTGGATCATACAGGAGCCGATCGCGCCGGCTTGCTTGTGCAGCCGGTTGTGATTGGACTCGAATGAGACTCTGAAAAATCCAGCTCAGGCACAAGGCTTCCGTCGTCCACATCCAGATCGACCAGAATTCGATATACTGGGTGTTCAGTAGACGCCAACCCATGTTTGCAATCGAAAGAATTAGCAGTTCGATTGGATGAATCAGCCATTAGCCAGCTTAGATCAAGCCTTGCAGCGCTTCGGCCTGCGCGAATTTCGTCCGGGGCAGCGTGAAGCCATTCAGGCCATTGCAGCCGGTAAAGACTGTTTGTGCGTGATGCCGACCGGCGGCGGCAAAAGCCTGTGCTATCAGTTACCCAGTTTGATCCGTCCGGGACTAACCATTGTAGTCTCGCCACTGATCGCGCTGATGAAGGATCAGGTGGATAGCTTGGCGCGCAACGGCATTCATGCCGCCCTGATCAATAGCACGCTTAGCCATTCGCAACAGCAACAGCGGTTGAGCGATGTGGCTGCTGGCAAATACAAGTTGGTCTATGTTGCGCCAGAACGACTGCGCAGTCCGCAGTTCATGGAAGCCATTCGGGCCACGCCGATTCAACTGCTGGCCGTGGACGAGGCGCACTGCATCAGTCAATGGGGACACGACTTTCGTCCCGACTACGCACGGTTGGGCCAGTTTCGCGAATGGTTAGGTGGAGTGCAAACGGTGGCGCTGACGGCTACAGCCACTCCCCGCGTGCGCCAGGATATCGTTCAGGTTCTGGGCCTGAAGCAAATGAGCCAATTCATGAGTGGCTTTGCTCGGCCTAATTTGCATTTCGGCGTGGTGACTTGTCAGTCCGATCGGGACAAAGAGCAGGAGCTAAAGGAATTCCTGCGGGCCGACGGCGAGTCGGGAATCATCTACGTGGCCACGCGAAAACGTTGCGAATCACTGGTCGAATGGATTGGGAAAGACTTGAAAATGTCTGTCGGCGGCTATCATGCTGGCTTGCTGCCCGAACAGCGTCAAGCCATCCAAGAGCGGTTCATGAGCAACCAACTGCGGCTGATCGTGGCCACCAATGCATTCGGCATGGGCATCGATAAGCCAGACCTGCGATTTGTCCTTCACTACAACATGCCGGGATCGCTGGAGGCCTACTATCAAGAGGCCGGTCGTGCGGGCCGCGATGGTCGCGATTCCGCGTGCGTCCTGTTATACAGCTTCCAGGATCGCTACATTCAGGAATTCTTCATCGAGAACAATTATCCGCCGCGCCAGATGATTCAATCGGTCTACGAATTTCTGATCGAGCGTGAGGAAGATCCGATCGAGTTAACTCTGGAGGAAATTCGGGACCAACTTGGGCTCAATACTTCGCCCGAGGCGGTCGGCAGTTGCCTGCAAATCCTGGCTCGTACTCAGGTAATCGAGCGTCTCGAGTCCGGTGCAGGTATGGCCATGGTGCGGATCAATAGCAACCTGCCGACGCTCGTGGATATGTTGCCCAGCGACGCCAAGGTTCGGCGAAGTGTCATGCGCCTATTGGAAAAAGTGGTCGATAAGCGGCGATTTGAAGAGGTCTTCTTTCATCCGCTGTGGCTGGTCCAGCAATCGGGCATGGATCGCGAAGCATTATCTCGCCAACTGAAGTTGCTCAATGAATTGCCTGACGTCGACTACGTGCCCCCGTTTCGCGGACGCGCTGTTCATTTTCGACGGCAGAATGTGCCGTTTGAAGAGTTAAATATTGACTTCGACAATCTGCGCAAGCGAAAAGAAGCTGAACTGGAAAGACTCAACCGAGTGATTCAGTATGCTCAGTCCACGCAGTGCCGCCAGGCAAATATCCTTAACTATTTTGGCGATGCGCAGGCCGAAGATTGTCAGCAGTGTGATCGCTGTCGAGGTCAACTCGGTCAGGCTGTTTCGCTGTACAAAATCGCCACCACCAGAGCCGCTGCGGCTGGTGCCATTGCAACGCAGGTCGATGCTGGTGAAGTCGGACTACCGCAGTCTCGAACTGCCAACAGCCAGGCAGCCAAGCCGCCTGGTAAGCCTGAGTCGAAAACCCCTTTGGCAGCGCGCTCGTCGCCCGCATCGCAGCCTGCACAAATGTCGCTGGAGCAGCAGGTCTTGATGCTCCAAAGAATCGTGGACGAAATCGGCAGACTGCAAGGACGCATGGGGCGACTTTTGATCGTCCAATATCTTTGCGGGTCAGAGAATTCAAAGGTTCAAAAGCTCAATCTGCATCGCCTTGGCGGATTTGGGATGCTGCGTGGCCTCAGGCAAGAGGAAGGTGTCAAACTGGTCGACTGCCTGTTGGGCTGTGGAGTGCTGCAGCAGCAGGAGGTTAGTCGCTACCGGCCAACTGTCTGTGTCGCTCCTGAAATGGCCGATTCGGCTCGCCGGCGTGAACTGCTGGTCCAGGTCCAGTTGCCTGCCGCCCTAGCCAGCAAACTTGCCCGATTGTTTGGTAAATCGAACACTCCTGCTGCTCAGGCCCCCAACGTACCGAGCCCCCCGGCTCAGCCCGTTGTTTCGCCTGCGCGGCCCACAGTGGCCACAGACGATAATCAACTCGGTAATACCCCTGATTGGCAGTGGACCGTCCAGCTTTTTCGAGCTGGATGGACATGGTCGGCTGTGCAGGCCATTCGCCGAATGAACGATGAACAGCTAGCGGCCAGCTTATGCGATTCGATACGCGCTGGTCAGCGGCTGGAGCGCGGATGGGTGTCGGTTGCCGACAGCGATGTTCGAACGCCTGGTCAGCAGCGCGTGCTGCGAGAAATGCAGCGACGAGCTTCAGCGGGTGTCTAAAAGGCATGCGGCCAGTCAGAATATACCCGTAGCTACCGTCACCAGCCGCTGGAACCCCAGTTCGCCCACCGCAAGCGCAACGGCAACGCATTAATGCGGCTCGCCAAACAACAGAAAATCTCCGGCTGAACAACAAATTGACGCTCTAGGGGTGCCCAAGCGGTGGCATCGTGGCCTAGAATGGAGAGGTTCGCCAATTGTTATAGACGAAAATCAGCGATGATAACTTTGAAGGGCTAGGAATGGACAACCAGCAACCGTCGGCTGGCAATAAAAAGAGCGAAGAAGGTACGTCGCGGCGTGGTCAATTCTGGCCGATCCTGCTGTTGATCGTGGTCTTGTCCTTGCTGCTGTCCTCGTTTTGGTCCAGCTTCAGTGTGGATCGCATCAGCTACAGCTTCTTCGTGGACCAGCTTGAAGAAAGAAATATTCAAACTCTGGACGTCACTGGCAATTCGGCTCGAGGGACATTTCGAGAGCCACCGCCAAAACCCATCGAATACACCGCTGCGGGCGAGCCTATTGCCCAAAAATTGACTGACGAAGTTGCTCGCTACCGCAAGCAGTTTTCGGTCACGCTCCCACCTGAGTCCGGCGAATGGTTACGAAATCAGATCGAAAAGCAGCGTCCAACCGCCGACGAGAAATCCAGCGATGCGACCCAGGGTGGCCCGATTGTGGCCACGTTTCACGATGGCGATACGATGAATTTTTTCTTTATGGCCATCTGGATACTGCTGCCGCTGGCGTTGTTAGCCTCGCTGTGGATTATGTATCGGCGAACGCAGAGTCAAATGATGGGTGGAGGCGGCTTTTTTTCGGGTTTTTCCCGATCCACCGCCAAACGTTATGAAGCTAGCGACCAACAGACGACATTCAACGATGTGGCTGGGTTGGAGGGCGTCAAAGCGGATTTGCAAGAGTTGGTCGAATTCCTGAAAAGCCCCGAGAAGTTTCATCGTCTGGGTGGGCGCATTCCCAAGGGCGTGTTGTTGAACGGTCCTCCGGGCACCGGCAAGACGCTGTTGGCTCGGGCTGTTGCCGGCGAGGCGGGGGTGCCCTTCTATTCGGTTAACGGCAGTGAATTCATTCAAATGTTTGTGGGTGTAGGTGCCAGCCGCGTGCGCGATCTGTTTCAGCAGGCCAAGGAGCATTCTCCGGCTATTATCTTCGTGGACGAAATTGACGCGGTCGGTCGCCAACGCGGTGCCGGTCTGGGCGGTGGCCACGATGAACGTGAGCAGACGTTGAATCAGATTCTGAGCGAAATGGATGGCTTTGCACCGTCCGAGTCGGTAATCGTGCTGGCTGCCACCAACCGCCCCGATGTGCTGGACCCGGCTCTCTTGCGTCCCGGGCGATTCGATCGGCATGTCACCGTCGGCCGTCCGACGCAAAAGGGGCGCATGGAAATGTTCAAAGTGCACACGCGCGATGTGCCACTGGACAACGATGTCGATCTGGAGCGATTAGCCGCAGTGACGATCGGTCTGACAGGCGCTGATATTCGCAATCTGGTTAATGAAGCTGCGCTGTGGGCGGCCCGCAACAACAAGAACCGGGTCAGTTCCGGGGATTTCGACTACGCCCGCGACAAGGTGTTGATGGGTGCCAAACGCGAGGAAGTGCTTAATGAAGCTGAAAAGAAGAAGACCGCTTACCACGAGGCGGGTCATACCTTAGCCGCCTGGTTCCTGAAAGGCGCTCAGCGCGTGCACAAAGTCACCATTATTCCCCGCGGGCGCGCTCTGGGAGTTACTCAAATCGTTCCCACCGAGGATCGCGTTAGCGCCAGCGAGCATGAATTGCAGGATCAATTGGTGGTTTTGCTGGCGGGTAGGTCAGCAGAAAAAATGATCTATGATGAAACGACCGTTGGTGCCGAAAATGATCTAGAACGGGCCACCGAGATGGCGCGGCGGATGATTACCCATTGGGGCATGAGTCCCAAACTGGGACCGGTCAGCTACAAGACCTCAGAAGAAGATCCGTTCCTGGGCCGCGAAATGCACCAGCAGCGTAAATTCAGCGAGCACACTCAAGAAATGATCGACGGTGAAGTCTCACGAGTACTGCACTCGGCCAGCCTGCGTGCGACCGAACTCCTGAGCCAGCGCCGGGAGGAATTGGAAGCCATTACTCGCGGATTATTAGAGCGCGAAGAGCTGAGTGAAACTGAAATTGAAGAACTGATTGGTGTCTCTGTGCATGGCGCGGCGCGGCAGCACTTGTTAACTTCGTCCACAGACCATACAGATACGGATGCCAATGCCTCGCAAGCAGCCTTGACCGCATCCAGTAGCGATGCAGCTTCAGCGAACGATCCTGTGGCTGCCCAATCGCTGGCTTCGCAGGGAAGGTCGCCCGCACCGGAGCGCTAAACGCAGTATGGCGAAAAAACCTAAGCCATCTCGTAAGATTCGCACTCAGTTCAAAAAGAACCACCAGGAACGCCGTCGCCAAAGCGACCTGACTCGTCAATTCCATGACGGTTCCCTGGACGATCAGAATATCCTGTCGCATGAGCGCGTCAGCGGCAAAGGTGAATTGACGCGCTATCGAACTCTGATCGGCGAATTGGCTCAGTCCGATCGTGACGGGTTGCCCGTCGACTTGCAATTGAATGATCCCAGCCTCCGCACCGGCCGCGTACTGCGAGTGCACGGACTGGAGAGTATCGTGTTGGCCGACGATGGACAATTGGTGCGCTGTGCCGTGCGACAAGTACTGAAGTCGATCTCAACCGACGCGCGACATGTGGTTGTGGCCGGCGACTTTGTCTACTTTCGTCCCGAAGGCGAGCAGCAAGGTGTTGTCGTCTGGGTACAACCTCGACGAGGCGTATTGAGCCGTACCAGTAAAGGCAAGCGGCACATTTTGGTTAGTAATATTCAGCAGATTTTGATCGTCGCCAGCGCTGCTGAGCCAGGCTTGAAGCCACATTTGATCGACCGCTTCCTGGTCACCGCAGAACACGCGGGGCTGGAGGCTGTGATCGTCATTAACAAGGTTGATCTGATTGACCCCACAGTGCTGCAGCCGATCGTGGGTGTCTTTTCGCAATTGGGTTATCGCGTGTTGTTGACCAGTGCAACGCAAGGTTGGTCGATTGATCGCTTACGAAGTATTGTGGCAGGGCGTCACAGCGTGGTGACTGGTCAAAGCGGTGTCGGTAAGAGTTCGTTGCTCAACATGCTGGAGGATGGACTGGCCTTGCGCGTTCAAGCGGTCAGCCAAGAAAACATGAAAGGCAAACACACCACGACGATTTCCGAACTCATTCCACTGGCCTCGGGGGGGTATCTGGTCGATACGCCTGGAATTCGCCAACTGGAATTGTGGGACGTCGAGCCCGCAGAGGTCGCCGGACTGTTTCGCGACATTCGTCCTTACGTTAACCATTGCCGCTTTCCAGACTGTCAGCACCTGCATGAGGTTGGCTGCGCCGTCCTAGAAGCCGTGGCCGACGGTCGCATCGACCCGCGGCGCTACGATAGTTACGTTCACTTGGTACAGCAGGATTAGCTGAAACCTGACGAGCTGGTCGACGTGGCACTAGACTCCCACAAGCCGCACGGCAGTGCTATATTCTGCCTACCTGCTAATTGAAGATACCATGGCATGAAGTCACTTGTCGTCTCGCTAAGCTTCATTCTCCAGCCCTCCAAAAGACGCAACTTACTGGCATTAGGTAAGCTGCTGTTGGTGTTTGTGACCATGGTGGTGGTGTTCTCTACCATCTTCCAGATTCTTATGCAGCGCGAAGGGCAATCGCACTCCATCGCCTCGACCATCTATTGGGTTCTGGTGACTATGTCTACCTTGGGATTTGGGGACATTACCTTCCGCTCCGACGCTGGCAGACTGTTTTCAGTCGCAGTGCTGTTGTCCGGATCGGTGTTCATGCTCGTGCTGCTGCCGTTCATGTTCATTCAGTTTTTTTACGTGCCGTGGATGGAGGCCCAAGCCGCCGCGCGCGCGCCGACAGAGTTGCCCGCCGATACTCGCCGTCATGTCATTCTGACATCTTTGGGGATTGTTGAACGAGCCCTGGTGCGATTGTTCAAACGGGCTCAAATACCCTATGTGATTCTGGTCGGCGAACTCTCTGAGGCGCTGCGACTGCACGACGAAGGTTTTTCTGTCATGTTGGGGGCGGTGGATGATCGCAGTAGCTACGAACGCGCTCGGGCCAACGCGGCAGCCATGGTTGTTGCCGCTCAGCGAGATACAACCAACACCAACGTGGCGTTTACTGTTCGCGAGTTTTCGCCGACGGTCAGTATCGTGGCTACCGCATCGTCACCAGCCTCAGTCGACATTTTGGAGCTGGCCGGCTGCAATCAAGTTCTGCAACTTGGCGAAATGTTGGGTCAGGCTTTGGCTCGACGTGTACTGGGACGCGATGCACGCACACATGTGGTGGGTGCGTTTGGTGAGCTGCTGATCGCAGAGGCATCGGCGGCTGGCACCCCGCTGGTGGGTAGGACGCTACGCGATATTAAACTCTACGAACACACGCGCACCAACGTCGTGGGTATTTGGGATCGCGGAAGATTTACTTTGGCCGGGCCTGAGACGCGCGTGGAACCGTGGTCGGTATTGCTACTGTCTGGAACGCGCGCTGACTTGGATGAATACGACGCGCTGTTTTGTGTTTACGGCAAAGAAGAGTCGAGCGTAATCATCATCGGCGGAGGTCGAGTTGGCCGGGCGGCGGGTCGCGAGCTGCTCAATAAGGACATCGAGTATCATATCATCGATCACAATCCGCAGCGCATCCGCAACCCACAACACTATGTGCTGGGCGACGCTGCTGAGTTGGAAGTACTGGAGCGTGCAGGAATTCGCGATTGCTCGACAGTCATCATCACCAGCCACGATGATGACGTGAACGTCTACCTGTCGATCTACTGTCGCAAACTCCGGCCTGATGCACAAATTCTGGTGCGCGCTAATCAGGATCGCAATGTTTCCACGTTGCATCGCGCCGGAGCCGACTTCGTGATGTCGTACGCCTCGATGGGCAGCAGTAATATCTACAATCTGCTCAGGCGCGGCAATCTGCTGCTGTTGACCGATGGCCTGGATGCCTTCAAAGTTCCAGTACCAAGTTGGCTGGTTGGTAAATCGCTGGCCGAATCGCAATTCCGACAAGTGACCGGATGCAACGTCGTAGGCATCGAAGAAAACGGGCTGTGCCAAGCCAATCCCAACCCGCATATGCGCCTGACCGCCGGCCTTAATCTAATCGTTGTCGGTGATGCTGAGGCCGAAGATCGTTTCTTTGCCAAGCACGCCGACTGACAGTCGCTGACCGACCTGTGGCTAACACCTTCAAGCCATGCACAATTCCGACAGCCAATCCGCCACGCCATCGGTACACTTGCTTCGCAGCGTGGGTAGTTGGGCTATTCTGGTCGCAGCCTTCGCCACTAGTCCGTGGCTCTATCTCGGTACGCTAGGTGCGATTCGTAGCAACACCAATGACCCTCGACAATGGCTGCCGCGGGGCTTTCAAGAGGCGGTGACCTACCAGTGGTTGCAGGACCATTTCGGCAACGACGAGATGACCGTGGTCAGTTGGCCGGGTTGTGTCTTGGGTGATCCACGGGCTGGGCAATTGGCCGAGGCGTTGCTGCGAGAATCTGAGCCATCCTACTTCGAGCGGGCTACTACGGGCGATCAACTGCTCCAAAAGCTGCGTGCCCCGCCGCTGGACCTTTCTCGTAATGAAGCTATCCGCCGGCTCTCAGGAGTGATGGTAGGACCGGATGGTAAGACAACTTGTCTGGTGCTGACGGTTTCCGAACGCGGCAAGCAAAATCGGGCAGCGGCCGTGGCGCAGATACTCGAAACCGCCCAACAGCAAGTCGGAATTCCCCCAGATCAGTTGCGCCTGGGCGGTGCCACCGTCGATGGCGCGACCATCGACATCGAAAGTCGGCGTATGCTCGTCGAGTTGTCCTGTGTATCGGGTGCCATTGCGCTGCTGATCACATGGAGTCAGCTGCGCAGCGTCAGAATGGCGGTGCTGATTCTCATCAATAACGCCTTCTGCACAACCGGGTCACTGGCGTTTTTGTATTACACGGGTGGCCACATGAATCTGACCATGACCATGCTGCCCGCCCTGGTCAGCGTGCTCAGCATGTCCGGTGCAATTCACATTATCAACTATTACCGGGCTGCGCTGCTGACCACCTCCGACCAGTCGGCTCCCTGGCGCGCGGTCCGAGATGGTTGGCAGCCCTGCACCCTCTCGTCGCTTACGACGGCAATTGGACTCTCGTCGTTGGCCGTCAGCAACATCGTGCCCGTCAAAATGTTTGGCATCTACTCGGCGGCTGGTGTACTGCTAACGCTGCTCGGTGTTCTGGTCTTGATACCCGCTGGCTTGACTGTGTGGCCTCCGTCGGCCAGTAGGCGCAATCGCCACCGAGAACGTGCGGGTGATTCCTGGCTGGTCAACACCTGGGCAGAGTGGGTCTGGAATAAACCGGCCTGGATCATCATGACGTTCATCGTCGGATTGGGTTTGACCGCCTATGGGCTGACTCGTTTGCATTCGACGGTCAGCCTGTACTATCGGTTTGGAGCGGCCAGTCGCATCCTGCAAGACTATGGTTGGCTGGAGCAGAATGTGGGACCACTGTCGCCGCTCGAGTTAGTCATTCATTTCAATGATGTCTCGGAGGATAGCCTGTGGTCACAGCTGGATCATGTGCGGAGTATCGAACAGGTGGTGCGCCGGCACGGCCGCGTAGGTGCGACGCTATCGGCGAGCAGTTTTGCCCCTCCGCAATCCCGCTCTACTGGCATGCAGCGAGTTATTCGCCAGGCGGTACTGCGACGCAGCGCTGGCGAACTGGAGCAACGGATGCAGGCGGCAGGGTTGGTTGCCCATTCTGCAGACTCCCAGCGACTGTGGCGAATCAGCGTGCGCACCTCGGCGCTCAGTTACACCTCCAGCGATCGGTTGACTGAAGAATTGAAGGTCGAACTGGACCCAATCATCGAAAATGTGCCCGGTGCCACGATCACCTATACCGGGGTACTGCCGCTGATGTACCGCGCTCAGCGATCGCTGCTCAGTGATTTGACGACTAGCTTTATGATGGCCTTCGCCCTGATCAGCCTGGTGATGATGTTTTATTTGCGAAGCATTGCGGCCGGACTGGTCGCCATGCTGCCCAACATCATTCCGGTCGTCATGGTCTTCGGATTTATGGGCTGGCTGGATATCTGGATTGAAATTGGCACGATCATGACGGCCAGCGTCGCCATGGGAATAGCCGTTGATGATACGCTGCACCTGTTGACTTGGTACCGTCGAGTAGCTGTCAGTACCACGGCTCGCGAAGCGGTTAGGCGAGCGCTGGCACATTGCGCCAAGGCGATGGTATTGACCACATTGACCTGCTCCTGCGCGATGCTGGTCTTTTCGTACAGCTCGTTCATGCCGATACGAAGATTTGCCTGGCTGATGGCGGCTCAATTGTTCGTTGGACTGGTCGGCGACCTGGTGCTCCTCCCGGCGCTGCTGTCCACACGACTTGGAAAACTGTTCCAAAGCCGATCGACGGCGCGCGAACCGGACGAACCATAGTCCCCTACTGCGGAGGGATCGAGTTCTTGCTACTAGCCTATGCACCGACACCGCACGACTTAGGACTGTGGCGGAGGGTTCATTTCTTTGAGTGAGCGCCCGAGACGCTTGCGACCGGTGGACGGTTGTCCGGGGGTGGCGAGAAGTGGTTCGGAACTGCGCGTGGCGGCACGGGGTGCCAAGATGCCGGCGACGCTGGGGTGAATTTCATCGGTCGAGGCCGGCGTACCAAGTTGCTCGACGGCGTCGCTGACGCCCAACAACACGGACTGACGAACTCCATCGCGCAACCAAGTGAAAAAATTGACGCCGTTCATTGTTTGGTCTCCCTGAGCAGGAACATGGTTGTTCTAAGTGGTGGTTCGTTCGTGGAACGAATGGCGACGTTTGGCCCTGAGCCTAGAAGTGGATGTCCTGGGGATGGACAGCCACTATCGAGTGGCCACTTTCGGATGGGCGCCACAAGACGCCGCCAACAATCAGCACGCCAAGACTGGCGGCATGGATTAGCCATAATTTGTCGTGAACCATCGTGGTACGCATGGTTAAGACGGCTACCATCAGCAGTACTACGAAATAGAATCCGCTTGCCGAAAAGCCGATTTCGGTTTTGGGTTGTACGTACAGTGTCAGCATGGCCCACGCCGTCAGGGCAGGGGCCAGAAATGCGGAATGGCTTCCGATCAAATCAATCACAAACTCCACGATCGAATCCTTTCGCTAAGTCGGCACACAGGCCATAACCCGCATGCATCCTGCATGAGCCAGTTGACCTCGCCGGTGGACACTAAGTTCATAGCATCCTGGTGATCGAAAAGTCATTAGCGAATCGAGCTACCTCCCCCCGAAACGCTCAAATTGTCGAGCAGCGGGCTGCTTGTTTTGCCATCATTGCAGTTTCCAGCTCAATGGCTTTAGGGAACATAACATTGTTTTCCTTGTGTACGTGCTGGTGCATGTCACGCTCCAGCACGGCCAGACCATCCAGCATGGCGCGGTAGGTGTTGCAGGCCCAGTCCGGAGGCTGGAATCCGTCGGTCAGCTCACGCATGCTCTGCAACGCGCTGCCGGCCTTGTCGTGTTCATGCTCCATCTGACCAATGGGGTCGGCAACGCTGCCGCAGTGGAACGGTGGCGCGGATAGCGCTGCGGCTGACTGTAGTTGCTGTTCCAGCTTGCGGACCATCGGAAACAGAATCATTTCCTCTTTCATCATGTGCGGCAACAGTTCGTCGCGCAACGCTTCGAAGGCGCGGCGCAGGTCGGGCAGCCTCGGATCTCGATCACCGTGAACGCGAGCCACTTTCTCGGTCATGCGATCCAGTCGCGGCAGCTCAGTCTTCAAATAAGCATGATGCGTCTGTTCTATGTGCTGGGCCAATGCAGATAGCGTCATGGCATCTGCATCGACGGGCTGATCGTCCGCGTCGCCCGCTTGTCGGTCGGACTGAGCATCACATTCAGCCAGACGCTTCCATACCTCGGCCGTGTCAACTCCCTTGCGCTGGCAGGCTTCCGCTAGCGATAACTTGCCGCCGCAGCAGTAGTCGATCTTTAGCGCCTCAAATACGCGTGATCTGGCCGGTCGTTGTCGCACCAATTGTCCGACGGTCAATTCTGTAGACATGGCTGTCATTTTCGTTTCTCCCCCAACGCGACTGGGCAACTCCACACGGGCTGGTCAGGCCAACCCCGAAACTGCCTGATATCTATCCGGAAACTTCTCTAAACAGGTGTTGTGGGCATCAATGCACACTTTACATGTTTATAGGCTTCGGGTATGCTGGTGTCAACGCCACCGGAGGAGTTGTGACCATGAAACTGTTATCTGAAGCCAGCGAGTCGGGTCTGCGGGCCGTCGTGTGGATGGCCCGCAGACCTCAGGGGCTGCACAAGGTGAAAGAGATTGCCGAGGGCATTCAAGCCGCTCCGGGATATCTGGTTAAAGTCTTGCAGGATTTGGCTCGCAGCGGCATTCTGTCGGCGCGGCGCGGTAGCCAGGGGGGGTTCAGCCTGCTGAGAAAGCCCGAGGGGCTGACGGTCCTGGAGGTCATTTCGGCCATTGATCCCATCGAGCGCATCAAGAACTGTCCATTGCAACTGGATGCTCACGGCCAGCAACTCTGCCCGCTGCACCGCCGCATCGACGATGCGTTGGCCAGCGTCGAGCGCAGTTTTCGCTCGTCCACCATCGCCGATTTGCTCACTGTCCCTCAGCCCGCGCCAACGCAGTGTAATGCGCTGTGTCGCCCCCCGGCCCCCGACGACTCGCAGGACGCGTAGTGACGGTCATGAAGACGGCGCGTAACGCTGGGCGGCTCTTGGTTGATGCAGCCTCTTTTTAGGTCCTCATTCTTCACCCTACGCCACCGGCGCTTGGGGCTCTCTTAAGCACAAAGGCAGAACATAGGCTGCGCGCTGTCGATATCGCACCAAAATCATCCACTCACTCAGCGACGCCAACTACTGACTAATCCTGCAACTACTGCGGACTGCGTTATTCGTCGGCGAAATAGTCCGAATCAATTCGCTTAATTTCGTAGACTTGAGACTTGCCTACGCCAACATTGAAGTCAATCATCAATTGAGCCAGTTTCAAACCATCGATCAGCACAACCTTTGCATCGATCGTCGCAACATAGTCGCGTGCTTCTTGCGAAAAACTGCTGGTTGTCAGGAATACGCCTTTCCTAGCGCGACGTCCATGCAGTGCGCCGACGAATCGTTGAATTTCGGGGCGCCCGACGGTGTTTTCCCATCTCTTGGCTTGTAGGTAAATGACATCCAAGCCAAGCTGATCTTCGTTTATAATTCCGTCAATTCCCTCGTCTGCTACTAGACTGGTGACAAAACCCGAATCATCTCGCGATCCGCCGTAACCCATTTTTAACATTAGATCAAGCACTAAATGTTCAAAAAATGAAGCAGACAGCGACTTCACTATGGTCAGTATTTCGGTTGACAGGGAATCGCGAATAGTCTGGTAGGCGGCCTGCAAAATCTCTTCCGGCGTTGAGTCGTCAATTGTTCCGGCATCACCATCGGTCGCCTGCCTGGAACGGAAGCTACCGAACTCTGAAAACCGTTTGAGAAAATTAATGTCGATACGGTCAGGAGGCGCAGCAAGCACCGAAAGTCCACGATCCGTAATCTTGAAATGCCCTCGCCGTGTCTTCGACAACAGGCCTGCACGTTCAAGGTAAACTTTTGCCCAGGCCACACGGTTGGTGAACCGTGGCTGCTGGCCACTAGGAAGAAGTTCGGCTATTTCCTCGTTCGTTAGTGAGAACTGCTCGGCGAGTAGTGCCCGAGTATCAACCATTGAGCGCTCCACGCCATCGGCAGCAAGCTGAAGCAGCGGCAGAGTTAGCGATTGGAAGTTAGGTATTGCCATTTTGTGAAGTCGGTTCCAATCGCAGTAAATCAGTTTACTCGGGCCCCGAACCATACCACCCACGATTTCTGAAACGCGACCGCTCACCGGAACGCTAAAATATCGCTACTTGCCTAGCGGGTGTCAAGCAAACAATAGAGGTGGCTGTGGACAATTCAGCTATGGTTGATATGAAACGCTTTCTTGCCCTCAACTGTAACCAGAATCGCATCGAACGAGACCTGTCAGAGTGACCATTGATGGCCCGCGTGCCTTCCCAGATACAGTCCAATTAGCCATGATGTGACAGCTCGAATTTCGTAGCACGAGCGGATTAGAAATCATCAGTGATTGGCAGGCAGCGTGGAGCGTTTAAGAAAGCTGAGAGTGGGCTGCTTTGGCCTGGGCCGCATGGGGAGTGTGCACTTACAGCATGTGCTGGAGCTGGCTGTCCAGGGACAGGTCGAGCTAGTTGCGCTCGGCGATCGGATGGACTCAACTTTGCAGCAGGCGCACCTGCAGGCCACAGAGTACCTGGCTGAAAGGCAGAAGTGCGACGAGAACGGAGACGCTGAATTTTCTGCACACGGAGAGTGGGGCGCGGGGCAGAGCGGGGCGGGTCAGCAGATAGATGACAGCCAGCAGGCGAGTTCGAGTTGGACTCTGCATGATCGTCCTGCGTCGATGGCAGATCGGGCGCGACTCGATGCGGTGATCATTGCATCGCGAACAAGCGATCACGCGGCCGATTGCTTGGCGTTTGCGCAAGCAGGTGTTCCGGTGTTGGTTGAAAAGCCGCTAGCCAATTCTGTTGCGGAAGCGGCCCGGCTGTGTAGCCAGCTCGGTGATGCCGGCGATCGACTGATTCAAGTGGCGTTTCAGCGCCGGTACGATGCAGCCATCGAGTTGGCGCGGGCCTGGTTCGAGCAAGGCCGGATTGGCCAGTTGCAACAGTCACAGCACATTCTACAGGACAAGAATCCGACTCCACCGGCCTACCAGAGTTGTGGCATTACGGCTGATATGGCGATTCATCTGGTCTTCGAGGCGCTGTGCTTTCATCAATTCCAACTGCCTCAATTTGTGCAGGCCGTGCGCTTCATGGCTCCACATTACAATGACTGCGCGGGGGAAGGAGCGAACATTGTACATGCCTTTTGCGTCTGGCCGGATGGATCGGTGGCACACCTGTGGGGCTCGCGGATCAACAACACCGGCTACGACAACGGATTCAAGCTGATTGGCACCGCTGGTCGCATCGATGTTGGGGAATTTGTCGGGGACTTTGGCCAAGTCCATGTCAAGCTGTGGCGCGGAGTCGGTGCTGAGCCAGGACCGCGCGGCTATTTAGCCGACTGGCATAGCTTGGCGATGACCCCGGCGACGCTGTCGCCACTGATGCCAACGACCGAGCAACAACCCGATTTTTATGCGCGTTTTGGAGCAGCCTATCGGCGGGAATTGCAAGCGTTTCTAGACAGCGTTCGCGCAGGAGCTGTCTTTGATGTCGGCCTGGAGCTGGGATGGAAAACGTTGCTAATTGCCAACACCGCCGAACTGAGTTCTCGACGGGGTGGCCAGCGATTCGAACTCGCCACACCAACTGGCGACCAGATTGTGACCGTGCAGGAGGCGTGCGAGTTCGCTCAGCGGATTGGCATCGACGCCGGGTGAGTGATGAGGCGTGAGGCCAAAGGTAATTTACCAGCAGCTACCGACTGGCTATGGTAGTGGCAATGCCACAGTCATACTGCAGCTACCATGCTAACAATTGCTACTTGACGGGTGGTTTGACTAACTGGTCGATGATGCGATCCAGTTCGGTCCAGTGTGCGCCGGATTTGACGACGTTGCCGTTTTTATCCACAACGATGTTCACCGGCAGAGTCAATATACCGTAGCTGGTTGCTAGGCTGCTATCCAAGCCACCGGGGTCGTGGATGTGTGGCCATGGATAGGGATTCTGCTTGATGAATTGGTCAGCTTGAGCACGTTCTTTGTCCAAGTTAACACCCACAATCAACAGCTTGTGTTTAGCATACTTGGCCTGCAATTCTTTGAGAGCCCGCATGTCGGCTTTACAGCCTTCGCACCAGCTTGCCCAGCAGTGATAGACCACCGGTCGATCGCGAAAGGCGTTGGAGTTAAAGGTTTTGCCGTCAAGGGTTGTACCAGCAATACTGAATGGCTTGCCTTCCAGGTTCAGTCGGCGCAGTGCACCAGCGGCCTTCTTGCCGGAATCGGATGATGCATACCCTTTGGCGGCACGATCGTACCACCGGGCAGCTTCCTTGGCATCGCCATTGAATTCGGCGGCTAGCGCGATTTGCAGAATGGCCTCTGCGGAATCCTCGGCTTGTGGGTATTCTTCAATGAAGCCTCGCAGGCTAGCCAAGTAAGCTTCATTCAGCTCCTCGAACTTTGCCCCGGGTTGTTGCATATCCAAGTTGTGTTCAGCGGTAATTCTGCGGAACTCGACGTAGGCCAAACTACTGGCATCGGCCCCGTTTTCTTTCAGCTTGGCAGAGAACTTGCGCAGGCGGTTGGTACCGTCGGGATACTCGCCGATTTGAGCGGCAGCGCTGACGGTGTCGGCCATCTGTTCGATCCAAATCGCACGGTCATCGGCAGACTGGGCGGAGGCGATCAGTTTGTCCAAAACGTCGGCGCGCCGCGCGTGCAGGCTGGCCTTGTCGTTGACGTCGCCATTTAGCTTGTCGTCTATTCCTTGCAGTTCGACGACCAGCGCCTCCAGGGACTTACTGATGCCCATCTCCGTTTCCGCTGTTGAGTTCTGACCGCGCGGATTGTAGGAAACATTGAAGAAGACTCCCGTATCTTCGGATGTCGCGTTGTCGCCGACTTTGCGGGGCAGGCTGGCTAGGCGCCACGAGCCATCGACTTGAATCAGGGTGCCGATGATTAGTTGTCGAGCTTCACCGTCGTTGTCAAATAGCGCCACGGCGTTCTCGTATACGACAATATCCTGCTTGGAGGCGGCGGTACCAGCCGGAACGATTCCAGGCTTGTCGGCACCAAAATTGGTCCAGCGACTGGTGGCGGTGACTAATTGCTGTTGCCGCATCCAACCGGGAAACTGATCGCGGGCTGTTTGTACACGAGCTTTCAGAGAGTCTGTCATCGCGCTGCCGAGTGCGAGCCCTTCGATTTGCGCTTCGGTAGGCAGTAACCGCTGAAAGCGTTTGATGTCACCAGTCGCCAGAGCCTGGATAACTTCGTAAGAGATTTCCTCAGCGGAGATAATTCGCCAACTGTCGATGGTACCGTCTTCGTCGCTATCGATTCCCCAGCGCATGCCTTCGGTATTCAACCAGCGATATTCATCTGCGGTGCCATTAAAGTTTGTGTCTGATTCGCGATACACTTCGTCGCCAGCGTTGAAGTAGCACCAGCGATCTGGTTTGTTATCGCCGTTGGTGTCCACGAACCATCGCAGTGGCTGTCCAGCCGGGCCGGTTACCCAGAATCCTTTGCCATCGTCGCGAGCCACCTTTTCCAGCTTGCACTTACCCACTTCGTCGGCGCTTACCTTTTCGTAATTCACGTCGGCTTGGCGCGGCTTGAAGGACAATGCCTTTGTCAGTTCGGTTGATTCGTTGGCCGCCAGCCGACTGAAGTTGGTGCTGAGCGCCAGGGCGACAAACAGACCGAGGAACATATCGCGTAGCATTCGATTCATCCTGTCGAGAATACGAGTTGGCTGGTCCTGGGGAAATCCGGCTTGAGCCATCGGTTGTGGACCAGCGGCAAACCGGGGGAGGGTAGCTCCGGGCTGTTGTAGCATTTGCCGGACGCGGCGCGAATCTCGCTTTTTCGAGAATCACAGGTTGTGCTGGATGCTCAATTTAGGTCGTGGCAGAGGCTCTTTGAGATGCCCGGTGCTAGCAAAACCTTGGGAAAATCGGCTTTCCGCTGAAGTTGGCTAGGCCGATTAGACGATCCGATTAGCCTGCCGTGCGCCAGAGGACTGATGGCTGAGCCTAGTTGTTGGAAATTGATGCGAACTGTGAGTTGACAGGCCGCAGCCTTCGGCTACGATTTGCCAGCGGTTTGGCGGCTAGGGGGATCCTGGATCCTGTGGTCCGATGAGCCCAGAATTGTTCGTTTCGGCGAGCGATTCGAAGATGGGCGCGTAGCTCAGTTGGTTAGAGCGCGTCGCTGATAACGACGAGGTCCCAGATTCGAATTCTGGCGCGCCCACTCGCGAAGTGTGAATTGAGAAGTTTGAGGCATGAAGATGCCCTTCAAACTTCACGCTTTTACGCTTCAAATGTTATTGCCGGGGGTGTAGCTCAGTTGGTAGAGCACTTGGTTTGCATCCAAGGGGTCATCGGTTCGAGTCCGTTCACCTCCACTGGCGAGAAATTACCGCCCGAATGCGGGCCCAAAAACGATTCCTGATGGAGATTGGATTAGGGCTTGTCAGGCGGTTGTAAATCGCGAAGATGACTTCCAGTTCAGCACAAGATTTGGCGACGGGTTGACTGTTGCTCAGGCTTGTCTGAATGGGAGCCAGCCGGTTCGAAGTGGTCGATGCAAAGCAAGAATATTTTGGTTTGCGATTGACGGGTTTGTCCGGTGCTCCTAAAATACTCGACCCGCGATCCGATGACCTCTGGCTGCAGGACGTGGAATTGAGTTACTGATCTTTGACAATTTGGTTGATTGGTTATAGGCATCTTAACGCAGTGCTTGGTTAATTCTGAGTACTGCACACGACGCTGGACCAACCTGCGGACCGCGCGAGACTGCTTCGGCAGGCTTAGCGGGTTTTGATAGGTTGGACCGATTTTGAAAAGAGCGTTCCAAAGAGCGGAGTTGAGCGTAAAAGTTCAGCTCGATGAAGTCTCATCGAAGTTTTGGCGAAGTCATTTGACAGAGTTCAAAATTTCGGTGGTCAAGTTACTAAGGGCGTATGGGGGATGTCTTGGCATCAGAAGGCGATGAAGGGCGTGGAAGTCTGCGAAAATCTCTGGGGGAACTGACAAACAAGTATTGATCCCGAGGTACCCGAATTGATCTGCACTGAATTCATAGGTGTAGGTGGCTAACCCAGGGAACTGAAACATCTAAGTACCTGGTGGAGAAGAAAGAAAAATCGATTCCGTCAGTAGCGGCGAGCGACAGCGGAATAGCCCAAACCGTGAGGGTTTTCCCTCGCGGGGTTGTAGGGTCCTTCGCATGGGAGTTACAAAATTCAAGCTAGGGGAAGCGTCTGGATAAGGCGCGCCATAGAGGGTGACGGCCCCGTACTCGAAAGCTTTGAATCTCCCGGAGGATACCTGAGTAGGTCGGAGCACGTGAAACTCCGACTGAATCTACGGGGACCATCCCGTAAGGCTAAATACTCTCTGATGACCGATAGTGAACTAAGTAGGGCGACCGAAAGGTGGGAAGAACCCCGGCTAGGGGAGGTAAGTGAACCTGAAACCATAACGCCTACAAGCGGTCGGAGCACGATTATAACGTGTGACGGCGTGCCTTTTGCATAATGATCCGGCGAGTTATCGTTCGCGGCTCGGTTAAGGCTCTCAGGGCCGAAGCCATAGGGAAACCGAGTCTGAATAGGGCGACCATTGTCGCGGGCGGTAGACGCGAAACCTAGTGATCTACCCATGGCCAGGTTGAAGCGCGGGTTAAACTGCGTGGAGGACCGAACTCACTTGGGTTGAAAACCGAGGGGATGAGCTGTGGGGAGGAGTGAAAGTCTAATCAAACTGGGAGATAGCTCGTTCTCTCCGAAATATATTTAGGTATAGCCTCGAGCAACTATGTCACGGGGGTAGAGATACTGAATCGGATGGGGGCCCGCCTAGGGTACCTCACTGAACCAAACTCCGAATACCGTGATAACTATCTCGGGAGTCAGTCTACGGGGGATAAGCTCCGTGGTCGAGAGGGAAACAACCCAGATCGTCAGCTAAGGTCCCTAAACTATGCTCAGTCACTAAGGAAGTTGAATTTCTGTGACAGCCAGGATGTTGGCTTAGAAGCAGCCACCATTTAAAAAGTGCGTAACAGCTTACTGGTCGAGAAGTTCTGCGCCGATAATGAACGGGAGTAAGCATAGTACCGAAGCTACGGACTCAGTAATGAGTGGTAGGAGAGCGCTGTAAAGTAGATACATGCCATACCGTAAGGAGTGGTTTCGGACTTTACAGGTGATTATGCCGGAATGAGTAACGATAAAACAGGTGAGAATCCTGTTCGCCGAAAGCCTAAGGTTTCCTGGGGAAGGTAAATCCGCCCAGGGTTAGCCGGTGCCTTAGTCGAGGCCGAAAGGCGTAGACGATGGATAGCGGGTTAATATTCCTGCAGCCATGTGTGTGGAGCGATTGGAGGGACGGCATCCGAAAAGCATGCGGACGACTAGAAATGTCCGTTGCTTGGTTCTAAGAATGGAGGTAGGTAAATCCGCCTCAATAGGTTCAAGGAACCGAGCTAACAGCACTTAAGATCTGGATGATGTTGGCAGGATGTCCAAGAAAAGCTTCTAAGCTTCGAAGCACGCATGACCGTACTAAAACTGACACAGGTAGGCGAGACGAGTAGTCTCAGGCGCTCGGGAGAACGGTGATTAAGGAACTCTGCAAATTGGCCCCGTACGTTCGCAATAAGGGGCGCCTCGCAAGAGGCCACAGAAAATCGGCACCAGCGACTGTTTATCAAAAACACAGGACGCTGCTAACACGTAAGTGGATGTATAGCGTCTGACGCCTGCCCGGTGCTGGTAGGTTAAGGAAGGCGGTTAGCTCCTTCGGGAGTGAAGCTGGCGACCGAAGCCCCAGTAAACGGCGGCCCTAACTATGAGGGTCCTAAGGTAGCGAAGTTCCTTGTCGGGTAAGTTCCGACCTGCATGAAAGGCGTAACGACTGGTGCACTGTCTCAATCACCGACCCGGTGAAATTGTAGTCGTGGTGAAGATGCCACGTACCCGCGGTTAGACGGAAAGACCCCATGAACCTTCACTGTAGGCTGATATTGGGTTGAGGTATCTCATGTGTAGAATAGCTGGGAGGCATTGATCCGGGCGCGCTAGCGTCCGGGGAGCCATCGTTGAAATACCAGCCTTGGCATGCTTTAATTCTAACTCTGATTCCATGAAACTGGACAGAGAACAGTGTCAGTTGGGCAGTTTGACTGGGGCGGTCTCCTCCTAAAGAGTAACGGAGGAGTACAAAGGTCCACTCAGCCTGGTCGGCAATCAGGCGTAGAGCGTAAAGGTATAAGTGGGCTTAACTGCGAGACAAATAAGTCGAGCAGATACGAAAGTAGGTCTTAGTGATCCGGTGATTCCGAATGGAAGGGTCATCGCTCATCAGATAAAAGGTACTCTGGGGATAACAGGCTTATCGCATCCGAGCGTCCACAGCGGCGATGCGGTTTGGCACCTCGATGTCGGCTCATCACATCCTGGGGGTGAAGAAGCTCCCAAGGGTTTGGCTGTTCGCCAATGAAAGTGGTACGTGAGCTGGGTTCAGACCGTCGTGAGACAGGTCGGTCCCTATCTGCCGTGGGCGTTCGAAACTTGAGGAGATTCAACTTTAGTACGAGAGGATTTGGTTGGACGTAGCTCTGGTGTACCAGTTGTCACGCTAGTGGCACGGCTGGATAGCTAACTACGGAAAGGATAAACGCTGAAAGCATCTAAGCGTGAAGCCCGCTCCAAGATAAGGTTTCGTAAGCACTTTAAGTGCGAGAGTCCCCTGGAAGACTACCAGGTTGATAGGCCAGATGTGTAAGCACGGTAACGTGTTCAGCTTACTGGTACTAAGGGACGAAAACTTGACCGCCGATATTTTGCACTCTCGCAAAATTCGCAAGTCATCACTTGGGCTCGATGGAGCTCGAAGATGCCTGTAAACCAATCGACAAATTAGGCCCTGGCGGGCGAATAGGCCGCCAGTGGTCTTTCCGGTGACCATATCTGAAAGGTTATACCTGTTCCCATCCCGAACACAGCAGTCAAGCTTTCAGAGCCGATGATAGTTCCAAAAGTGCGAAAGTAGGTATTGCCGGTTTTATGAAAACCTCCGAGGAAACTCGGAGGTTTTTTTATGCGCCGTCCCGGTTTCTGCATTGCGGTGCCGCTCGCTAATGGACTATGTATTCCTTGGCTGTCGGGGTTTGATCCCACAGTGGCCGCTAGTTCTGTGACCATTCGGGAGGTTTCGTGCACATGAGCGTTCACTCCAGCTCCATTCCGCCAATTCGTTGGCAATGGATTCCCTTGGCTGGCCTGCATTTGCTGGCCGCTGGTCTATTGCTGAGTTACATGCTTCCCCAAGGACATGCTTGGTGGCGAGCCATCGATGAACAGATTTTTTTTACGCTCAACGGTACCCTGCCCAACAATTATCTCTGGCAGTTACTTTGGGCTTGGGGCAATACCCGCTTTCACGATGCTGTTGTAGGCGCCGGCATCTTACTGTGTTTGTTATTCCCCATCGCCGGCTTTCAACGACAACACTTGCAGGGCGCACTGTTTCGGTATATCGCGATGATGCTGGTACTGCTGTTTGCCAGAATTGCTTTCAAGGAGTTTTGTGGAGCAACGGGACTTCGTGGTCCCAGTCCGTCTTTGGTCTTACAGCCTGTGGTTCGGCTATCTGAACTGGTTCCCTTCCTTCCGCTCAAAGACGCCTCAGTCGATAGCTTTCCTGGAGATCACGCTACAATTCTATTGGCCTGGGCAGGTTTTGTACTGCTTTTCCGGCGGCACTGGTCAAGCTGCTTGGCGGCCATCGTACCGGCGCTGATGGTTCTGCCCAGAATTGTGGTCGGTGCGCATTGGTTTAGCGATGTGGCTGTTGGTGGAATGTGCGTTGCCTTACCCGTCCTGGCTTGGACCTACTATACTCCCGCTGTGAATTACGTCGCCGCCTGGCTGCACCGGTTGGCTAGTCCTATCCTGCAAGCACTAGCCAATTCTCCTTGGCTGCGCCGACAACATTTTTTCATCCACGGTCCGAAATTCGATCGCGGAATGCCATTGGCTTCTTAACCCGATATCGCCAGCGTCCAAGCAACTGCTGAAGACACGGGGCGATTACCTCTCCGCAGGGTTTTGCCAGAACAGCATGCGGGCCGAATCTAGGGCTGCATGCCCCCTGAGCTTACTCACCGGTCGCGATCGGTCGATCTTCACTCGACCAGCCGCTCCAGGAGCCCACGTAAACTCTCGGTCGCGGCAGGCCCAACATCTCCGCAACCAGAACATTGTTGCAGGCGGTTACCCCTGATCCACAATAGCAGATCGCTTGGGCATTGACCCCGACTGCAGAAATCCTTTGCTCCAGTTCAGCTCGTGGTCGAAAATAGTTTGTGCACTGGGCGTAGTTGTCTCCCAGAAACAAATTCTTGGCACCTGGAATGTGTCCCGCTTTGGGGTCCAATGGCTCGACTTCACCTCGAAATCGCTCCGGAGCGCGCGCGTCAAAAACCGGCAGACCGCTGGCAATTGCCGCAGCTACCTCCTCGGCACTCACGATTTCGGCTGCGGGCCAGGGGCGAGGCAATCGGGGAACCGCAGTCCAGTGCGGAACCTCCAGCTGCAGTGGCGGTGGATTGGCTTGATCTAACCACGCATCCAGACCACCATCCAACAGCGCCGCCTGTTGACCGATAATCCGCAGCATCCACACCAATCGACCGGCAAATCGTCCACCAACGGCGTCGTAGGCTACAACAATGTCGCTATTACTGATGCCCAGCGCTCCAAGCGACCGTGCGAAGGCATCTGGCGAGGGTAGCGGATGGCGCCCAAGGCCGGCTGCTGGCGGTGCCGCCAGGACGCGATCCATCGACACATATCGCGCACCAGGAATATGACCCTTCAAGTAGGCCTGATAGCCATCCGTGCCGTCCAATGCGTAGCGTACGTCGCACCAAATGTATTGCCAGTTGGAGTTCAAGACTTGACTTAGACTGAGGATCGGTGGAATCATGTTGGTTGACTGTCCTGGAAAAGTACTTAGCGGGTTCAGCCTACGGCGTCAGAATTGTTAGTGTCATATTGGACGGCTCCTCGCAGTTTCAGTTTAACCGCGACGCTGAGCCAATAGCACAGCGCGACATGGGGCCGGATAGCCCTCGAGCGTCCGGCTGGAATCGTTCGGATCAAGAAAATTGGCTAGCGACTCAAAGTGCATCCATGGAGTTGCTCGCTGTTCGTTTTCAGTTGTACGACTGACATCCAGTACCTGGATTTCGCCATAGCCGGTGCGGCGGAGCCACTTCTGTAGCATCGGCAAGCTAGGAATAAACCACACATTGCGCATTTTGGCGTAGCGGTCCTCTGGTACTAACACGCGCTCGTCGGTATCCGCTAAGACGATTGTCTCCAAGATCAATTGTCCCCGGGGCCGCAACGTGCTGTGCAGAATTTGCAGATGCTGGATGGGATTGGGGCGATGGTACAGTACCCCCATGGATAAGCTGATATCGAAGCAGCCCAGCCCGCGCGGAATGTCGGTGTCGGCCAGCGGAACCACAAAATGCCGTTCAGGCTGCGAGTTGAATCGGCGAAAAACTTCAAACTGGACCACCGATAGCAGGAACGGTTCGCAGCCCATTACCCAATCAGCTCCGGATTGCAACATGCGCCAGCCGTAATAACCATTTCCACTGCCGACATCCAGCACGCGCTTACGGCGCCAGTCAACATGTTCGGCGAAACGCTGCCACTTAAGGTTCGATTGCCACTCAGAATCAATTTGAATGCCCAGGACATCAAACGGTCCCTTGCGCCAGGGGTGAAACTTCATCAGCTTGCCACGCAATGCGGCAGCTTCATGCGGCGTAAGTTGGAACTCAATTTGCGGCGTGATCGTTACGCGTTCGTTTACAATCTCTAGTCGAGAAGCAACACTCGGCAGTTCGTCCCATGCCCGTCGCCAGACCCGTAAATGCCCGTCACGTTCGTCCTGGAAACGCTGTTGGCACACGCGTTGGACTGCTTGCGCCAGCTTGGGTAGATCTAATTCCAGCAAGTAATCTACGGCGGGCTGTCGATCAAGGAATTGGGTGGGATTGGTTGAATATTTATGCAAGCTTGACCGCCAGGATTGACACGAAGTTGAAGCACTGGAACCATGGCACCACCTGACCGAAGCCGACATCGCGCAGGCGAGCGCAATGTTGCGTTAGCGTTTCAGGAACCAGGATGTTTTCCAGCGAACTGCGCTTTTGAGCAATCTCCAGATCGCTGTAGCCGTGAGCACGTTTGAAGTCATGGTGGAGTTCAGTCAACAACTGTTGTTGGTGCTCGTCTGCAAAACAAATTTTTTCACTAATCAGTAGGGCACCGCCGTCGACTAAGCCATCAAAAATCCGCTGCAGCAGTGCAGGGCGATCCTGAGGTGGTACAAATTGTAGGGTCCAATTCAGCACCACCAAGGATGCAGTTTCAATCGGTACATCGCGAATGTCAGACTCGTGAATTTGTATTCGCTGACGGCCACCTTCCGGGAGCTGTTGCAAGACTTCACGCAGCCGCTGAATCATGGCTGGCGCATTATCAACGGCATGTAAATCGCAATCGGGCGGAGCCTGAGCATTCATCAGTTGTGTGGCAGCGCCCAGCGAACAGCCTAGATCATATAAGGCAGTTCCAGATCTCGCGTAGCGGGCCGTGAGCTGCTGGATCATTGCCAGTACAGAGGCGTACCCTGGTACAGAACGTGCGATCATATCCGGAAAGACTTCGACCACCTGCTGGTCAAAGGCGAACTCCCCGATACGCTGTTGGGGCAGGGTAAAGATCGTATCTCGCGACACTCAACGCCTACCGTTCAGGTTCAATTGTGGCAGACATGCTGCCCACGCAGCGCATGGCCAACGGATCGCGACCAAAAGAGTGTATCTGTTGCTGCTTGAGTTCCGCATGCTCCTTGGTTGTTGTCAGCAATACGGCACGTCCCTGTGTGTGAACCTGCTTGGCGATGGTCAGTCCCTTCTCCAGCGGATGACCAAACAAAATTTGGCACATGTGGATGACGTAGTGGAACGTGTGATCGGTATCGTCCCACAGGATCACATGGTACCGTGGTTGCTGCTGGGGCTTGGAGCGCTGAATATGCTGCCGAACCTGACTTTCACGAATTGGTTCCGCGACTGCGCTGTTGGATTGAGACATGTTTCCACCTTAAGCTTGAAACGGACCTGCGATCCTGAGCCATGACCAGCATGCCGGCAGGCTGTACGAGAAACTTTGGCTAGTTGCTACCGTCAATACGCTAAGACGAATCCCGTCACTGGGCATCTAACGTTATATTGTTATCCTCGGCATCATTGTAACCCCCAACAGGGGATGGGGGGCAAGCGTTTTTTGTGGCTTTTGGCCGAAGAATTGGCAGAAAATGAGCGAATTGAGAGCAATTGATCGGCAGCTTCAGCAAAGTCAACCCAGATTCATGGAAGAGCTCAAATCCCTGCTGCGCATTCCAAGCATCAGCGCCGATCCGGCATACCGAGATTCAGTTGCGAGCGCGGCCCATGAAGTCCTGGGTCGTCTTCGATCGGCAGGGTTAGCCGCCGAGCTGATTGAAACACAGGGGCCACCGCTAGTCTATGCAGAAAGTCCGCCGGTGCCAGGCAGGCCAGTTGCACTGGTCTATGGGCATTACGACGTCCAACCGCCTGACCCGCTGGATCTGTGGATCACTCCTCCCTTTGAACCAGCCGAGCGAGATGGCAATTTATACGCGCGGGGTGCGACCGACGACAAAGGGCAGGTATTGACGCACATCAATAGCGTCGCCGCTTGGGCAGCCGCCGGTGAAAAACTGCCGCTACAAGTTAAATTCATAATCGAGGGCGAAGAGGAAGTCGGTAGCGAGCAACTTGGTAAATACCTTTCTAGTCCGGATGCAGCGCAGAAGCTCGCGTGTGACGTTATTGTTATCAGCGATTCCATGCAGTATGCACCAGGTCGTCCTGCGATCACCTATGGACTGCGAGGCATAGCCTACTACGAGTTGCACTGTATCGGCCCCAAGCAGGACTTGCATTCGGGCAGCTTCGGTGGTGCCGTGGCCAATCCGGCCAACGCCTTGGCCAAGATCATTTCTAGTTTGGTAGATGGTAACGGTCGCGTTCAGTTGCCAGGATTTTACGACCGAGTCCAATCGCTGTCCGACGCAGAACGTCGCGCGTGGCAGAATCTAGGATTTGATGACCAGAGGTTTGCCGATCAACTCGGTGTCAGGGCGCTGTCTGGTGAGGCCGGGTTTAGCACCCTCGAGCGCCGTTGGGCCAGGCCAACCTGCGATGTGCATGGTTTGTGGAGTGGCTATCAAGGCGAAGGCGGCAAGACGATCATTCCCAGTCGCGCGGGTGCCAAGATCAGCTTCCGATTGGTACCCGATCAGGATCCAGTGGAAGTCACACAGCAATTTCAGCAGTTCCTGGATCAGCATACTCCGCTGGGAGTTCAGGTCCAGCTGGTCGAATTGCATGGCGGCAGAGGCGTCGTCGTCGATCCAACTAGTCCCTTCATCGCAGCGGCTCGTCAGGCCATTTCCGAGGGCTTTCAACAACCGGCAGAACTCATACGCGAAGGTGGTTCGATCCCGATCGTGGCCGACTTTGTTCGGTTGTTGGGAGCCGAAGTGTTGTTGCTCGGCTGGGGGCTGGACGATGATGGAGCCCATAGCCCTAATGAAAAGTTTTGTATTGCCGACTTCCACCGCGGTACGCGAGCCAGCGCCTACTTGTGGCACTATCTGTCGCAAGCCGCAGCCACGGCTTAGCCTGGCACAATCAGCAGCATTGAATTTAGTCACAGGCCATTTTTTAGACTACCAACATGCTAGATCGAAAACTGATTCTGGAACAGACCGAGCTAATCAAACGCAACTGCCGAGCACGCGGTGCTCATGTAGACGTGGATCGGTTCATTGAACTGGAGAACAATCGCAAAGCCAAACTGGCCGAAGCGCAAGAGTTGAATCGACAAGCTAATGAAGTCAGCAAGTCGATTGGAAAAGCTGCTACCGCCCAAGAGCGTGAGCTATTGAAGAATCAAGGACGTTTACTGCGCGAGCAAAAAGAGGCGGCGCAGTTGGAGCAAGACCTACTGGAGAATCAAGTCTTGGCGCTGTTGGCCCAGATTCCAAACCTGACCCACCCGCAGGCACCGGTTGGCTCGGATGACTCGGCCAATGCTGAGGTGGGCCGGGGTCGCACGCCGGTACCGCAGTTCGACTTTGCGGTCAAAGATCACTTGGAGCTGGGGCGGTTGCATGACATGATCGACTTTGAAGGCGGAGCGCGTGTGGCCGGTGCCGGTTTTTACTTCTTGCGCAACGATGCGGTGTTGTTGGACTTGGCCTTGCAGCAATTTGCCATTACCCAGTTGGTTCGTCGTGGATTCACACCGGTAACAACCCCAGACGTAGCACAAACCCAGATTTTGCATGGCATTGGCTTCATGCCGCGCGGCCCGGAAACGCAGATTTATTCGATTGAAAATAGCGATTTGAATCTGGTGGCCACTGCCGAAATCACGTTGGGGGGCATGTTGGCTGAGCAGGTGTTGGACGAAGAGCAATTGCCGCTGAAATTCGCGGGATTGAGTCACTGTTTTCGCACCGAGGCAGGTGCGGCGGGGCGTGCTTCGAAGGGCTTGTATCGCGTCCATCAATTCACCAAAGTTGAGATGTTTGCCTTCACAACGCCGGAACAAAGCGATGCAATGCACGAGGAGTTGCGGCAAATTGAATGCGATCTGTTCGATGCGTTGGAAGTACCTTATCGCGTCGTGGATACCGCCACAGGTGACCTGGGTGGGCCGGCTTACCGTAAGTACGACTTAGAAGCTTGGATGCCAGGAAGAGGCGAGGCCGGCGAGTGGGGCGAGGTAACCAGCACTTCCAACTGCACCGATTATCAAGCGCGTCGCCTGAATGTGCGTTACAAACACAAGTCCGAAAAAGGTACGCATTTCGCCCATACGCTTAACGGGACAGCGGTGGCGATCAGTCGAGCGATTATCGCTATCCTTGAGAATAACCAACAGGCCGATGGGTCCATTCGCGTGCCAGCGGTATTGCAGCCGTGGCTGGGTAAATCGCTGATTGGCGGTTAGCTTTTTTGGATCCGCAGCCACGTGCCCCACCGCGGTGAACAGCACGACAATCGTCCTTACATGTCCCTTGCAAATCTTGATGGCCGGTGGAACCAATGCAGGTGCACTGTTTTGATTTGATGCTGGAGCGATCTGCAGCAGGCCCGCCACCTAGCGTCGTGGTTGCGCTGGGCGATGACGGATTCTTGAGAACCGCAGCTACTGGAAGGCTGCTGCAACTTGCTGGGCTAGAAAACAATCAAGCGCGAACCTTTGATGGCACCGAATGTAGCTGGGGTCAAGTACATGACGAACTAGCTACGCTATCGTTGTTTGATCCGGGCGGTCGACGGGCAGCGCTGGTCACCGCCGCCGATGACTTGATACAATCGGCCCGAGCGCAGCTTGAAAAATGGTGTTCAGCGCCGGCCGATGGTTCGTTGCTGATCATGCAGGTGCAGGCCATGCCTGCCAACACCAAGCTGTACAAGTTGATTGAGCAGCATGGCTGGATCGTTGGCTGTGGACTTCCGACCGACAGTCCGCGCAGCAAGTCGCCCAGCATGAGTAAACTCAAGCAGTGGATCGCGCAGTGGGCGAGTATGAAGCACGGACTCAAGCTTACCGCCAGCCAGCTGACCATCATCCTGGAAGCGGTGGGCCCGATCTGCGGAATATTGGATCAAGAATTGGCCAAACTGGCGCTGTATGCCGATTCATCTGGACAGTTGACGGACCAGTCGGTTCGCGCCCATGTCGGTAGCTGGGCGACTCGCACATTATGGGAGATTGCCGATGCAATTATGGATGGGCGCACAGCCCTGGCACTGGAGCACTTGGAGCGAGTTTTCTCGAGCGGCGAGCATCCGGCGGCGGTACTACCGCAGTTAGCCTGGAGCATTCGCCGGTATGGCCAAGCCGCACAATTGGTCCTGCAGAGCCGCCGAATGGAGCGACCTATCACGGCCGATGAAGCTGTCAAGCAAGCCGGCTTTTGGGGTGCCGATCTGCAATTGGCAGCTCAACGACTACGACGCCTCGGACTTCTGCGGAGTGCCAAGATTCACCAATGGCTGTTGGAGTTAGACCTCAAGATCAAAGGCAGTCACTCCCACACCGATCGAGCCATTTTTGCCATCGAAGAACTGTGTTTGCGTCTGCACTAGCTCTCATCTGTACCTTGGAGTCGCTGTCGTATCTGTTGAAGTCGCTGGTGCATTTGACCTTCCCAGCCTCGCGGAGTGGGATGGTAGAAGGTTGCTTCGACTCCCAAGTAATCCTGCTGGACAACTCCGTCTGGCGAGTCATGTGCGTATTGATAGTCTGTTCCATGTCCCAGGCTAGCTGCGCCCTGATAATGAGCGTCGCGGAGGTGTCTGGGAACAGCAATCGTGCTGCCTTCACGCACGCGCTGGCGGGCTTGGCCAATGGCTGACGTGGCAGAGTTGCTTTTTTCAGCTAGTGACAAGTAAATCACCGCCTGTGACAGGGTTAGTTGGCATTCGGGCAGTCCAACCAGCTCACAAGCTTGAAATGCGGCCACGGCCAGCGACAAAGCTGCCGGATCGGCGTTGCCAATGTCCTCGCTGGCTAAGATCACTAACCGTCGGCAGATAAAGCGAATGTCCTCGCCAGATTCTAGCATGCGCGCCAGCCAGTACAGCGCTGCGTCGGGATCGCTGCCGCGAATACTTTTAATCAATGCGCTCGACACATCATAATGTTCGTCGCCAGTAGCGTCATATTGCAATGTCTTCTGCTGCATCGACTCATCAATCAGCTGGTGGGTCAACACCACCGGGCGTTGCTTACACGATAAGATAGCCACCTCTAGAACGCTCAGCGCTCGTCGCGCATCGCCGTCGGTGGCCTGGGCCAAATGCATCAAAACTGCGGCATCGCATTGCGTTGAAATGTCCCCCAATCCATCAACGGCATCGCTGAGTGCACGCTGTAACACAGTCAAAACCTCGGTTGGTGATAGCGGTTGGAACTGAAATATCTGACTGCGGCTCAGCAGCGCTCCGTTGACCGCAAAGAACGGATTGCTGGTGGTGGCACCGATCAGCGACACTGAGCCTTGTTCAACATCGGGCAACAACGCATCTTGTTGGGCTCGATTGAAACGATGGATTTCGTCGACGAATAGCAGCGGTCGCGGAGCCCCCGATGCGACTTGATCGCGCGCCCATTCCAGAATCTCCCGTAGCTCCTTGACACCACTAGATACGGCGCTGAGCTGTTTTAGCGTGCCGCCGGTTTCGGCGGCCAGCAGGTGAGCCAGCGTGGTCTTGCCGGTGCCCGGTGGACCGTATAGCAGGATCGATCCCAGGCGTCGCGAGTCAATCAGGCGCCGCAGCAACTTGCCCTCACCCAGAAAATGCTGTTGGCCCACGAATTGGCCCAAGGTTCGAGGACGCATCCGCGCGGCCAAAGGCATGTGGCGACGACAATTGTCTTCGACTTGCTGAGCAAACAGGTCCATGCGGCTGACTCCTAGCTACTTGCGCTGGCTGGACAACTGGTCAACCCGCTGGAGCTGCTTGGTGGCCCACGGAACCAATTGCTCACGAAAAATTTTCGAGTTGTGGCGAATATCGGTCGGCAGTTGCCGTGGATAAACCAAAAAGCGTTCAATCTGTTGAGTCAACGCGTGCTGTTTTCCCAATGTCCGCAGCTCAGTCAGCAGTTTATCTTGAGCTACCGAATCTTTCGGTCGAAATTGCGGTAGTGGCTCGACAATGATCACAGGAGTCTGATGGTCCTTATGCCCGACGCCGACCAACGCACTGCGGTAGATGCTCGGATGTTGATTGAAGATAGCTTCGCATTGTTCGGTGAATAGCTGGCCATTGTCGGTCGTCACGCGATGCGCTTTGCGACCGCAGTACCAGAATCGGTCTTGGCCATCCAGGTAGCCTACATCGCCCAGGCGATGCCAGACACGCTCCCCATCCAATACTTTATGAAAGGCGTTTTGATCCGTCCGCGTTACGTATTGCCGGGTGACAACATCGCCGGTAACCATCAGTTCGCCGATCTTACCGACGGGCAACTCCTGAATCCTATCGAGCGTGGCCAGCGGGCCGTCATCAATCGCAATGACTTTCCATTGGATGCCAGCAAAGTGTGAGCCTACACATGTGCCGGCGCCCTGTCGCGTCAGTGCGGCGGTCTCACTGAGTACCTGCTGGCTATCGATCGAGGCAATGGGCAGCGCTTCGGTAGCTCCATACGGTGTGTGCATCAGTGCCCCGGCCGGCAACAGACCGCGCATGGCTTCTAAGACGTCTGGCGAAACCGGAGCACCTGCCGATAGTATCCGCTGCAAATGCGGAATCTTACGACCCTCCGTTTGAGCAAAGCGACTGACTGCGGTCCACAAAGCCGGAGAACCAAAAGCTTGATTGATCTTCCATTTCTCAATGGCATCCAGCAGCCGCGGAGGGTCCACATCGGCCGGCCGCGTAGGATCCATGTCGGGAATGACGGTGGTCGTTCCCATGGCTGCGTTGAACAGGCCAAACAACGGGAATCCAGACAGGTCTTTACCGCCAGGCAAGATCCCGTAATGCTCAGCGATCGCATCCACCTGACTATTGAAGGTGTGATGCGTATACAGCACACCTTTGGGCGGTCCGGTGCTGCCGGTGGTAAAAATGATCGCGGCTTGGCTGTCGCGGGTGGTTGCAGGTGGCTCGAATAGCGATGGCGGCGTGCCTAACAATTGCTTCAAACTTGGCTGTGGAAACACTCCCAAAGTTGGTCCCACGGTTACGTTAAATCGGGCCTTGGGGAAGCGCCGCCGCAGCACGGCCCGAATCGCATGTGCCATGGGAATGGCAATAAAACCATCAGGCTCGGTGGCTTGAATACAGCTCAGCAAATTCCGGCGTCCCATCCCGGGATCGACTAACACGATCACCGCTTCAATCTTCAGCAGGGCAAAGACCAGCGTGATAAAGTCGGCACCGAAGGGCACCAACATCACAATTCGCATGCCCGGCCGGATGCCAAGTTTCTGTAGACCGGCGGCGATCGAAGAGGTGTTTAGTTCCAGTTGCGTAAAGGTGACCGTCTTGTACGGGCGATTGACTCCTTGCTTGGCGCTGCCCAACGGACTAGCCAGAGCGATTTGGTCTGGAATCCGACCCGCCATGACGGTCAGTCTAGCCGCCACGTTGAACTTGTTCCAATCCGAGACAGATGATTGCATGTCAGCCTTGGCTTTCCAACAATGGTGCGACACGCGGTTTGACAGACGCGGGTTGCTGAAGTTCTTGGATGATTCGCTTGGCGATGTCGACCCCTAGGCAACGCGCCAGCCCGCGCCAGCCCGGCACGGCATTGACTTCCAGAACATACACCTTTCCGTCTTGAGCCGGCAATAAATCGACGCCCACAACCGTACCGTCTACTGCGGTGGTGGCTTGTCGAGCCATCTCAATCTGTAGGTCATCCAGCTTGTGTCGTTGGGCAATGCCACCACGAGAAACGTTGGTACGATAGTCGTCCAGTCGCGCCTGGCGGCGAATGCTATACATTTGGTTACCGATGCACAGCACTCGAATATCGTAGCCCAAGTGAGGCAGGAATTGTTGAATGTATAGAATCTGCCCCAGTTGCTGGAGAGTTGAAAACGTCCTCCAGGCCAAGTCGGCGTCCTGAAGTCGAATGATTCCTCGACCTTCACCCCCAAAAAGCGGCTTGACCAACACATCGCGGCCAAGCTCTTCAAACGCCTGCAACGCTTGGTCGCGCGTCTGGCAGGCCACGGTTGCCGGGACACGCAGGCCGGCCAAGTGCAACCGATGCAGCGTGAGCCATTTGTCGATGGAGGTTTCTAAACATCGTGGCGAATTGACTACTGGCGTGCCCTGCGACTGCCAAATCTGTAGGCAGTCCATGCGAAAAATAACCTGCTCCAAACTGCCCAGCGGCATCCCGCGCACCAAGACGGCGTCCAGGGATGGCGCAGGTATAGCAACCTGAGGCCCAAGGCTGTTACCGTCGTGGCCGGGCTGAATTCGAGCGCTTAGTTCGGGGAAGCTCAATAGCTCGACATGAATCGACAACTCATTGGCCGCGCGCTGCAAGTCGGTCATGTAATGACCGCTAGCCGTCCCCAGGATACCCAGGCGAAATGTCATAATCGTGGCGCCTATCCCATCAGTTCAATGGCGAAGGATTTGGCGACCAGGTCTTCCCGCAACTCTCCAAAACTCCAAGCGCGTCCGGTTCTCAGGTTGTGAATGGCCACTTCGGCTGGACTGAACAGCGCCGGATCAACGCGATAAAAATCGAACTGGCAACGCTTGAAGATGTCTGCGAATGGTTCGCCGAAGTCTCGTGAATGAGAACTCGGAACTTTGGCGCCTATCGACCGAATCTGCTCGTCGTCTGCGTCTACCCATAGTGTCACGTGACCACCGTACAGAATTGCGTCATTGGTTCGTCCGATCCCCAAGGCCGCGTCGGGTGTTGGCGGAGGCAGAGGAGCGATGCCAAACGCCTGCTTGATGGAAATGAGCGGAAAGCCCAGTTCATATAACTTGTGCAACGACGTTTCAACGCTGCGCGCTACAACCTGTACACAACCGGCCAAACTGCGAGTGGGTGCTACCGCCAGCCAGAGATTATCGGGAGTAACTTGGCACTGTGCTGCCATCTGAACAGCAATCTGATCGTCAGGTAGTTGATCGCACTCAAGAACTCCAACTGCCACAGGTGAATTGTCCTGGGCCGCGAGTTCCTTCAATAGCGGCTCCTTGCCGCGTCGCAGCCGCATGGGGCCTGAACCCATGGCAAAGAAATTTTGACCCTGCACTGGCCAGCCCGCATACTGACCAAACAGGCAAGCTCGCACAGGATGGTCAGTGGATACGCGAACCCAGGGGCCACGCCAGATTGAGCGATCGCCGCTGGAGATCGCGACTTCGGCCAATCCGCCTAAGCACAGTGAAGCCAATCGAATGCCGGCAGCTAATCCTCCGCGCTGGTGGACACCAAAGTCCAACAAGTGGGCCCCACAGTTCAATTGATGGCCGGCAATACTCAGTTCCTCCGAATTGGCCTGTGCCGCTAGGAAGACCTGCAGAGCCTGCTGGTTTAGCCCTTCGCCCGACGCCATAGTGCTGGTCCTGTCTTCCGCGATTGCCACTGCTCCAATGCTTGGATTGGAGATACTCCAAAAGCGGTAATCATGTAGATTATTGGCCATTTGTACAATTGGCTGCGATGGTTGTAAGAGGATTTTCGTGTGGCCCTCAGCGACAGCGCACACCGGCCAAATCGATCGTTCCAGGCGATATTGAGCGGAATTGCCTTCAGACCTATAATTCTACCTCCATTGCGGGGTGGAGTGATTCTCGTGTGTCGGCAAATCCGCCGGCCTGGAAACAACACGAGGACGTTGTGGTTCCCGATTCGAACATGGCCAGTCGAACCAATAATCAGGATTGAATATGAATAACCAGCGTCGGCATCAGCTTGAGCAAAACTACTTGGCGAATTACCTGGGCATCCGCCTCTCGCGGGTTCAGCACTTGCTCAAGCCGGCTCTGATCGCGGTGGCGGCGAGTTTCTTAGGATTCTTGGGCTACACCGCATTTCAGAGTCTGTCTACCAAGCAAGCAGCTGAAGCCTGGACAAAGTTCTACTTCAATCTCAATGGCGATGCCGAATCTTTTGAAGCTTTGGCAAACCAATACGGGGCCGCGCCTGCCGGACAGTGGGCACGGTTTTCTGCGGCCGCGGCCAATTTGCAAAACGGCATCGAAGCGCTGTACGTGAACCGGCAAGAGGGTGTTGGCCTGATTCAGAAAGCGATTGCGGAACTCGGCGCTTTGAAGAACTCTACGACGGGCGACCTGAGAACTCAGTCCATTCTGATGCTGGCCAAAGCCCATGAGAGTTTAGGAGAGCTGGATCAGGCAATCAGTCATTATCAATCGGTGGTTGATGCAACAAATTTGTCGGAACTCGAACGAGAGCAAGTTCGCGACCGGGTCAGTTTTTTATTGACTCAAGAAGCCAAAGAGTTCTACCAGTGGTTTGGAACGTTGAATCCCAAACCAGCCGCCTCTCCCGAGATACCGGGTGATCTGGGGTCGCCTCCGGAAAGCCCTACGATTCAGTTTGATCCCGATAAGCTGCCTGCTATACCTGCGGATGGCGCTCAACCAACCGAGCCGTCGGCGGCAGTAGATGGGCAGCTTCAGTTGGAATTGCCGGCCGAAACACAGCCGGCCTCAGACGAAACGACTGCGGAACAGGCCGCTGACACGCAACAACCCGCACCACCTGCAGTACCAAGCGAGCAGCCCATCCCTGCCAGCGAGGCATCGCCACCGTTGCTCAATTAGCTGGACTCATGTTGCAATTTGAACATCGGGCCACCGCCGCTGAACACGGTCAGCGAGTCGATGCCGTACTGGCAATGCACTTGAACGCCTACAGCCGAGTCTTCATTCGCAAAGTTGTGCAGGAAGGCGGTGCGCAGGTTGACGGCCAGTTGGTCAAGCCCAGCTTTCGCGTTCGTGAGGGTCAGCACATCTCGATGGCACTCCCTCCGCCGCCAGTGGATGGTCCACAACCGGAAGCGATCGAATTGGATGTGCTGTACGAAGACGATGCACTGCTGGCAATCAACAAGCCGCCGGGAATGGTTGTGCACCCCGCCAAGGGAAACTGGCGGGGAACTCTTGCCAGCGCCCTGGCGCATCACTTCAAGCAGTTAAGCGACATTGGTGGTCCAACGCGACCTGGAATCATCCATCGTCTCGACCGAGATACAAGCGGCGTCATTTTGGTCGCCAAGACCAACGCCGTGCATCTCAAGTTGAGCGAGCAGTTCGAACAGCGACTGGTATCCAAAGAGTACTTTGCCATCGTGGTTGGTAACTTGCAGCTGGATCGCGACATTGTCCGCCAGCCGATCGGGCCGCATCCCTACCAGCGCGACAAGATGGCCATCCGCCGCGATCATCCAGATAGTCGCGAAGCAGAAACGATGTATGAAGTGATCGACCGATTTCGAGGTTTTTGTGCGGTTCGCGTACATCCCAAAACAGGTCGTACGCACCAAATACGAGTGCACATGGATTATCTGGGGGCACCAGTGCTATGTGATCGACTGTACGCTGGACATGCGAAAATCACGCGCGGGGAGATTCGCCGACGGCTGGTGCGCGGTCTACCACCCGAACCGGATGATGGCGAAATTGTGCTCGAACGACAAGCACTTCACGCGCGTCGGATTCAGCTCACACATCCGATTACAGAGCAACCGCTGTGCATCGAGAGTCCGCTACCTCTAGATTTGCAAGGGGCGTACGAATTACTCCGACAGCAGGTGTAACAGGAGTTGACGCCGGCAATCAGCCAGGTGAATCCGACGTGGCAATAAAAAATGGGGTGCAACAATTTGCACCCCACTGGTTTTTTATCCTGGATAAGCTGGATCGCCAATCCAAACGATACAGTCTGCGATCAAGTCTTGTAGACTAGTCTGGCAGTTACTTGTTTTCGCCCGCAACTGCTTCTTTGGCAGCTTCGGCAGTGGCATCAACAGCCTCACCAGCAGCTTCGGCAGTGGCATCAATCGTGTCGGTAGCAGTATCAGCAGCTTTGGTAGCGGCGTCTTCAACTTTAGCACAGCCAACAAAGCCAACGGTCATCACACATACACAGCACAGAGCCAGCAACTTGCGCAACATGGTACTTCCCCCTTTTGAGAAAATGATCAGTCAAACTTGCGGCAACACTGTGTTGCCGGCATCAGTTAACATGTCGAGGCGACAATTATAGTCATAGATGGCAATCGCCTAGCGTTTATTCCTGCGCGACCGCCTTTTTTTAGATTCTGTCCATACGGAAACGCAATTGCCGGAACATACGCTCACCCGGCTGGCAACCGTTAGGGGGGCGTTAGATTGGCTAGCCGGCAGAATCCATCTAGGTAGTCACCTTATCGGCGGATGGGGAAGGCGGCTGATATCTGGCTTCGGCACGTTCCAGGCAGCGAGCGATTTGGCGTACAGCCTGTCGTAGCCGGCTTTCGTTTTCCACTAGTGCCATCCGCAGATAGCCTTCGCCAGTCGGGCCAAAGCCGGTTCCGGGGCTGACGGCCACATCACCTTCTTCAAGCAGCATCATAGCGAAGTCCAGCGTATTCATCCGCTGCATCCACTTATCAGGAATCTTGCCCCAAACGAACATGCCTGCTCGCGGCGCGTCTGCTTGCCAACCAATTCTCCGCAAGCCTTCCAAGAGGATGTCGCGGCGACCCTGGTAGATTTCCGCTTGTCGCTCGACGGCCGCTTCGGTGTCCCGCAAGGCAACAATTGCAGCGATCTGTACGGCTTGGAACATACCGTAGTCATAGTAGCCCTTGACGGTGGCCAACCCGCGAATCATTTCGGAGTTACCTGCACAAAAACCGATGCGCCACCCGGCCATGTTGTAGCCCTTGCTCATCGTCGTGAACTCGACACCAACGTCGATTGCTCCCGGTGCAGATAGGAAGCTGGGTGGTTGATAGCCGTCAAATGCTACGTCGGCGTAGGCAAAGTCACTGATGACCATAAAGCCATAACGCTTGGCCAGCTTGACCACTTCGACGAAAAATGGAGCCTCGACCGTCACCGTTGAAGGGTTGTGCGGATAGTTGATAATCAGCAACTTGGGACGCGGATAAAAATGCTGACAGGTGTAGGCGATGTTTGATAGAAATTTTTCGCTATCGGCCACTTCCAGCGCGACCACATTGCCTGCGGCTAAGATAACGCCGTACATGTGCACCGGAAAATAGGGCGACGGAATGATTGCTGTATCGCCAGGGCCCATCAGCGCCAGGCACATGTGGCTGAACCCCTCTTTGCTGCCCAGGCAAACAATCGCCTGCGACTCGGGGTCGAGACGTACACCATACTTGCGGAAATACTTGCTGGCGAGCTCGCGTCTGAGGTTGAGCAGCCCATTGGACTTGCTGTAACCGTGATTGCGTTCGTCGTAAGTGGCTTCCACCATCTTTTCCATCACGATTCGCTCAGGCGGGTCGGATGGATTCCCCATGCCCAGGTCAATCACGTCATGCCCGGCGCGTCGCTTTTGATATAAAGTATTATTGATTCGACCAAATAAGTACGGCGGCAAACGGTGAACGCGCGAAGCAAATTCGATCGAAAATGGCTTGGTATCGATGGGAGCTGAATGGGGGTCGGGATTCATCGTCGATTCGTAGTCCAGAGACGGAAGGGCAGATATGCATTATGGTCAGGACCCCACGGAACCTGTCCGGTGCGATCCAACCGCTCCATTGTATACGAGCTACAAGACAATTGTCTTCAACGACCGGTCTGCTGGCTAGCCCGACTGAGAAGCAATTTTGGGGCTCGTACGCCGATCGGTTGGGCGTTGCCAATCGCTTTCGGCTACCGTGCACAAGCCGATAACTGAAACAGATCGCTGGGGTTAATCTTAAACTGCAACATGTTGGCCGAAGGTCACCCGAACTGCCGATGTGCTTGTTACCGCGTTATCGGGAAGCTGGCGGTTTTCGCGGGTAGGCTGGGGCGGTCGGCGGATTTGGTGGCGCCGATTTGAATGGAGCCTTCCAGGAAGTTTTCGATCTGCGAGGACTTTAATAGCTGGTCGATCTTGTGCTGCATGGCGACGTTCAGCTTCTTCTCGTGCAGTTCGCGCGCGATCTCCGGTTTGACGGCTTCAAAGTCTTGTACGATGGGCTGCGAATCGCCTTGCTTGTAGAGGATACAGTACTGATCGTTACTCAGCGCAATCACACCGGAATGCGTTCCCGGCTCCAAGGCAAACGCCTCTTTTTCCAGTGTGGGCATGCCACCATGCTGCCTGATCGGCTGAATTTTGCCGAAGTTGCTGCGCGAGACCGGTTCTACCGAATATTTAGCGGCTAATTCGCCAAAGTTTTGTTCTGTAGGCGACTGACGAATCTGCCGGAAGACCTGTTCGGCGGTCCGCTGGTTGGATAGCACAATGGCCAACACTTCAGCGCGTGGTCCAAAATTGGCTTCAAAACCCTTGCGCAAGTCGTCGTCGGTGATTTGCACTTCGCGCTCGGCCAGTTTTCTAAGGGCTGCTTTGGGCCAAACAGCATCCTGGACATACAGTTGGTACGGCACGTTTTCGTCTTCCATGACGGCCTTGACCCATGCATCGGTGTTGGGTGTACCGTCGGAATTGAAGTAGCCCATGCCCTCAGCCGCTGCGGACAGTTCGGCCTGGATGTCCGTTTCCTCAATTGTTAAATTGGCTTGTTTCAGCGCTTCAGTAATCAGTAGCCGATTGATCTCACCGCGCAATACTTGACGGCCATGGCGATTGATGCATTCCAGTGCCAAGTGGTCGCGAGATACCGGTTGGTTGTTGATGAATCCGGCCACAGCGGGATATTGCTGCTCAAGCTGAGGATTGCCAATTACGGCGACCACCTGGCTATTCTGTTGCAGCTTAGCAAACAGTTCGTCGGCGGCCTTGGCCAACCGCTCGTCGCGCAGGTGATCGACAATTCGCTCCTGAATGGCGGGCAATAATTGTGGGTCGGGAGGAGTGGCCGGCAGGTGGCGGACGCATTGCAACAGGATATGCAGATTGCCGACTTGAAAGACGGGTGAGATTTCGCCTTCCTTCAACTGAAAGGCCATCCGCTCCAGCAGATCGTCGCCACTGTGCTGACGAATCGGCGGCAAGAGTCCGTCGACGCTGGCGCTGGGAGCGTCTTCGGAGTGCTCCTTGGCCAACCGCCGAAATAGCTCCGGTTGCGACATGGCCTGCTGGTGCAGTTGCTTGGCCTTGTCGACTTCAGACACCGCGATCATTCGCACTGAGACTTTGGGTCCGTATTCACTCTGGATGACTTGCTCAATCTCTTGCGGCGTCACGGCGATCTTGTCAGCCGCCAGTGCTCGCAACGCCAACATCGGCCAAACAATTTCGCTGGCATACTGTTCGGGCGTGACATCGCGTTGTTCATCAATCGACTGCAGAAATAGCTTGGTCGTTAAGCCGAATTTGCTGGCAACCCGGTCGATTTCCGCGTTGACATCGGCCTGAGTAATCTTGATGTTTTTAGCTTCGCAGGCTTGCAGAATTAGATGCTTGTTCAGGAGGTTGTCGAGCACGATTGTGCCGAAGCGCTGGATACACGCGTCAGCGATTTTGTCGCGCGCGATGGTGTGGCCGTTGACTACGGCAACCACCTTAGGAATCTTATCCAGGCCAACTGGTACATTGGCAGAAGCGGCTTGCCCGGCCGCCGGCTGCGTGTTTTGTGTTTGAGCAGTTGATGCCGGAGTGACTGCCGCGCGCACAGCGGATAGGGGCTTCTTCTGTTGAGCGACCACCGGCAGCGCAGCGCTGCCCACCAACCAACCTGCAATTGCCAGGCCATAACGCAACATATTCGGACTCCTCCTGAACCGGACGCGGGACGTCTCTAGTTAGCCATAAACGGCTGGTATAGTAAAATCTCGCTATCCGTGGCAAGCCTATTTGCTATAGCTAGCTTTGGGGTAACCTAGGAGGACAGGCAGCGATCGGGGCAGCGCAGAAACCTAGTCAACTTGACTAATGCATCACAAGGCGAGTGTGCTCCAATTAATGGTCAGACCGCGTAACGTACCATCGCCACTTGCGCCCCTGCCTGGCGATTTTCGCTGGCGATGATGGTTTAAGGGCCCGCTGGTCTAGTCACTCAGCGTTTCAATCATTACACGATCTGAATTCACGTCCGCCTGCTTCACACGACCCACGACTACGACTCCACCGTCTGGCGACGGTAGCTACGCACTTCAGGGCGGGTCATATCCACCTCGGCTAAACGGATGGCAGCGCAGGATTCGCCAAGCACCGCGAGGCACACCTCGTAGCACTCCGTACTTGATGATCGCACCGATCATGTACTGACTGCATGTAGGCTGATAGCGACAATTGCTGCCCAGTAGTGGCGACAGTGCTCGCTGATATAAATGAACCATACCGATGCAGCAACGCGCCGGTAGGCTTAACGGTTTGTCGTGGCTCATAGAGGACAGATTCTGCGTTCCGAGGCGTGCGGTGGAATTCGCCCTGCGTCATCTATCATAACGTTACCATCAGTCCCTGGCGTTGGTTTCAGCATCAGGCTGAATTCAAAGGTAGCTAGGCTCACCACAGCCAGGATTGCAGTCTGACACTTGGCGCTGCTTTCCCGTTCGTCCCAGCCCAGCGAAAGCAGGGCGAAGCCAGTCCCAAACTTCGGATTTGACCCACTTGAGCAGCAATTTGCAGATAAGCACAGTTGAAGCCTAAAATTCTGATTTCGCTTGTACTACCCCCAAACGACGGGGGGCTGGCCTTCCAAAACCAATTTTAGCCTAAGTTCTCCAATTTGGCGGAAAAGTCCTATCCAGCCGCTACGCCTTAACGCATAGCACGACTAAACTTAGCGTGACCCCTAAGTTGCATTGGCTCCATTTAGGAAACGTACTAATGCGACGTTTGCGAAGTGATTCGTAGCAGTTGTCAACGTCTGAGCAGTGCAACTTTGGTATTAAGTTTCATTCAAGTGGATTGGAGAGGACAACGATGAGTAGATTTCGATTTTTTAAAATCGGCTTGGCGATCGCTACGGCGATTGCATCCGTGTCGACGCCGTCGATTGGCAAGGCCGCGATCATTTCGCTGGCGGTTGATTCCGCCTACAGCAGTTTGACAATTGGCGGACAAGCGTTCGGCTTGCCTTACGGTCCACAGGGCCCAGGCTCGATGACCACGGCTCTCGGCGGAACAATCAACGTTGACCTGACGGGCGGAGTGTTCACCTTTTCACCTGGCAGCTCCATAATCCCGAATGTGAATCCGGGTGGCCCTTACACTACGGCACCTAATCCTGCTGGTATAATTCCTGGAAACTATGGTGTAACAGCAATTGGACCGGTTCAGGGTTTTGGAACGGTGACGGTCAATGGCGTTTATCACAGTCTCACCCTGGACATCACCGCTGGAACCGTATCCGATGGTTCGGCGGTCACGTCGACGCTAATGAAATTTAACTCTGGGCAGATCGTCTTTGGAGCTGCTAATCCAGCGCCCATCACGGCTGGTACGTCCAATGTTTCAACGGCGAATGTGCCCAACACGAGCGCCGGACTGGCTACTTGGGATGGAACCACATTGAGAATCCCAGTTGCCTTTGCAACCACTGGATCAAACCGCAATGAATCATGGAGCGGCCTAATCGTAGCTCGCGTACCAGAGCCATCGTCGATGGTTTTGCTGTCACTGGCTAGCCTGGGCAGTTGCATCTATCGTCGCCGAACAGTTTGTTAGTAACTAGCGCAGAGTCAACTTCATCGTGGCGAGCCGAATAGCGTTTCGGCTTGCCATTTTTTCTAAGCTCCGACAAATACAAACATCAACTATCATCCAATCTGGAGAACTAAGATGAGGCAACTGTTTTTTCAACTCAAGCAGATGGCCTGTGTGGCATCTCTTGCGCTGGCTAGCCTTACGACCACTGTCCAGGCAGACCCCGTAGTGCTGAGCGTAAACTCAGCCCAAAGCAACCTTACAATCTCAGGTCAAGCGTTCGGATTGCCGTATGCCCAACAGAACGCAGGCTCGATGACCACCTCGCTCAGTGGCACCATTACTGGCGACCTGACCGGCGGCGTCTTTACGTTCTCGGGAGGCAGCGCGATTGCGGTCGACGTAAATCCCACCGGCCCCTATTCTCACGCACCTTTCACGTTTGAATCGTCGCTGACCAGGCCAGGCAATTTTGGCATCCGAGGAGACGGCGCTGTATTCGGGTTCGGGTTTGTACACGTTTTGGGATTGTACGAAGATTTGACAATCGACCTTCCTTCTGGCACAGCTCAAAACGGATCGCCTACCGCCGCCACTTTTCGGTTTACTGTCGGTAGATTGGTCTGGGGTGCTCAGAACGAAGATGTTCCGCCGCTAACGACAGGTGGTACCTCTAGCCTGGTTAATGTTAGTGGCACAAATACTGCGGCGTCCAATGTGGCCTGGGATGGCACAACGCTGACCATTCCAGTTCAGTTTCAAACGGTTGGTTCCAATCGAATCGAGAATTGGGCAGGCACCATCGTTGCCACTCTGGCCGCCCCAGCGGCGACGTTGGTTAACAAACGCGTGTACCACAACGGTTTTAGTGGTACCATGGGTTCTCCTCCCTGGAACGCAGTCAACCCAACCAACGAACTGATTCAGCGAAGTAATAATCCGCAGCAGATTGGTCTGGTCAACCTGACCAACGACAGTCGCGGGCTGAACGGTGTTGTGCTGGATTTCGATAATTTAGCTTCGCTGAACGATATCAGCTTGGAATACAAGATGAGTCCCCAGGGAGCCTTCAATGAAGGTGCTCATCCTGTTTCAGGTTGGGAAGGTGCTCCGGCTCCAACATCGGTAACGCTCCATCCAGACTTGGCGGAGGCGGGTGGAAATGATCGGGTGCGGATTCTATGGGCTAACAATGCTATTCAAAACCGCTATCTGTGTATTAAAGTTACGATTGGTTCAACTTCGGTCGAGCTGTACATTGGCCACTTGCTAGGTGAAACCACCGGCCCGGACGCTCTGCCGGTGTTCACTGTTTCGTTTGCGGATATTACGCAGATCAAGAATACGGTAGCGCAGATTGTTGACGCTGGTGGACTGACGGACATCGACAAGAATGGAACGGTTGCCTTTGCGGATATCACTGCCATGCGTAATAACGTGTCCGCGCAGTTGACACGCATTACCATTCCCGCCAATCCATAGTGCGTTGCTGACATTCGGCAGGTACAATGTCATTAACATAAACTGCTCGGAGCTGCCTCCGAGCAGTTTATGTTTTTATGTGAAGCAGAGCAGACACTGAGCATCAATGGCACGAAGTCTGGGCACGATGTTGGTAGAACCGATCAGCGACTTTTGGATGCGATTCGTCCCGTGGGGCCTCGATGTCGGTAAAATATGTCAACTATCATCCTATCATCGTACCCCATCTCGTCCCGAGGGGATGATTCTTGCTGGCTACATACCAATCTTGCTACTAACATTGGTCCCTAACGGACGATTGCATACTACACCGGTGGCTTTCGCCACGGGCCTGGGTTAAACCGGCACCCCTGACCTAATGGAAGCCAAAAGGCATTCAAACTGACGACAGTCTCACTGTGCTTTAGTTAACCAATTACCTATCCGGCAGTTACCTGACACGCACCGACGGGAAAAACAAGATGAACCAACCCATGGAAGGCATTTATACTCCGAACATTACGCCAGTCGACTCGCAGGGGCGGGTCGACGAAGATAAGTTGTGCGCGTATGTCGATTGGCTGATCGAGCGCGGTGTGCACGGACTGTATCCGAACGGCTCAACTGGAGAGTTCACACGATTTACGGCTGCGGAGCGACGCAGAATCATTGAACTACTGACCAGTCACGTTGCCGGTCGCGTACCCATCCTGGCTGGAGCAGCAGAAGCCAATGTACGCGAGACGATCGACGCTTGCCAAACCTATGGCAGTTTTGGAGTCCGGGCTGTAGCGATCGTGGCGCCGTTCTACTACAAGCTAGGTCCTGAAGCGGTTTATCAGTATTTCAAAGAGATCGCCGATCATGTCTCGGTGGATGTAACGCTGTACAACATTCCGTTGTTTGCTTCGCCAATCGACGTGGCCACCGTTCGCCGGCTAGCGCTGGATTGTCCGCGAATTGTGGGGATCAAGGACAGCAGTGGCGACATTCCGCACATGATGCGAATGATCGCCGCCGTGCGACCTCAACGCCCCGAGTTCTCTTTCTTGACCGGCTGGGATGCGGCGCTGGCTCCCATGTTGCTAATCGGCTGCAATGGCGGTACGAATGCAACCAGCGGCGTAGTGCCAGAATTAACACGAGCCATCTACGAAGCCGCTACGCGTGGCCAGTGGGATCGGACCATGCAGTTGCAGTATCGCCTGCTACCGCTGTTTGACGCCATGATTAGTCAGCCCGAGTTTCCCGAAGGTTTCCGCCGTGGTGCTCTGACTCGCGGTTGGGACTTAGGTCGCAGTCGCCAGCCGCTGTCTCCCGAACAGATCGCAACGGCTCAGCAGACGCAGCAGCAATTGGTGCAGATGCTGAGCGAGCTGCAGCACTGGCTACCGGATATCCAGCCAGCGGTTGCCGGACGGCAAGCCCAAGCCAGCGATGATTTTATTGAACAGATTGTAAGAGAAATTATGCAGCAACTGCGCGGATAGTTCATCGTTCTAGCGAAGTCTATTTGCGGCTAGCTTTGGTCGTTAGTTCCAGTGGTGGAAGCTCAACCGTCGACTTCTCAATCACAGCCGTGAGCCCCGATGTGTCCTTGGAAGCGTAACGGCCTTTGAGTAAATCTGGTAGGTCGGCATCTGAGCCAAGCCCAAACGTGGGCTGAGCTGTCTTCTTGGGAGGTCCCCTCCAAGTCGCCGTCACACGGTAGGTACCGGCACGGATGCCGTTGTTCATGTCGGAGACTAACTGATACTTTCCATTAGCATCAGTGACCGCCGTGGCAACCGTAGGGATTTCAGCCACCTCAGGATGAAATATCAACACGGCACCCTCGGCGGGCTTACCATCCACGGTGACCGAGCCGCTCACCTGAATCAGCGGCTCAGCGCAGCCGGTCAGAAACACCAAACCCGCACCCAGTACTGAACAGAAAACGGCACGAATTTTGAAAACTCGGAGCCAGCTACACAACTTCAGAATCCTTATCGATAGCGAATCTAAGTCAGTCTCTACAACTATTACGCGGCAGGCACTGCAAGGCTCTGCTGTCCACCAGTTTAAGGAGTGGCGACCTCACCACCATCACGCGTCACCAACGCCACAAAAACTTGATTGGTTGTATTGGCAGATAGAAACGAGACGGATCCATCTCCTCTAACAGTCTGAATTCCTCCAGAATGGAACGAGTATGGCGTCTCAAAATTCAGGATGTTTATAACTGAACAACCAGAATCCAATTCGCGTCCGACAGCCATGTTTGCGCCACTTAAGCCAGTAACCCTTTTGGCAATGTTCCAGTCACCATAAAACGAGTTTAAGTTTGACGTAGCTGGGTAGGTTGACGTGCGATCAATTCCACGAAACCAAATACTCTGCTTGGCAGCTAATTCAATGAACAAGAATGTATTGGAAAGTCCGTCGCTCGTCTCGGAAAACTTTACAGTTGACCTGTTAACTGCGTCTCTGGTCCCCAGCATCGCATTCTCTGTACTGCCGGTTGTTATCCCAACGCACGATAGCAACGAACTGTGAACGCCTCGAAGTGGAACATAGTCTGTCCTTGGCATGTTGTACTGGGTGTTGGTCGGAAATCCGAAGCCGTTTAGCGCAAAGTATGGGCCATAATCCGAACCTGCCTCGGGTGTAGATGGGCAGAGAAATGTGACTACCTTTGCAAGACTATCCGGCGTGTTCTTGGCACCGGGAAACGGAGGTGACAGGTTATCCGGGTGAATCATCGGCTTCTTCAGATCAAACTTGTTGATCACATTCGATTGCTCCAGGAACGGTAGTAAGTGACCCAGAACGCCGAATCCATTTCTGGCGCCAGAGATGCTTGCGTACCATGGACTTCCCTGAGATGCATAGGGATCAGGAGGATTGTTGGGGAATTCCTTACGCCAGGCAGGCACATAGCCGTAGGTTGATTCGTGGTTGTGGACGGCGATACCGAGCTGCTTGAGATTGTTGCCGCAGCTCATTCTGCGAGCGGCTTCGCGGGCGGCTTGGACGGCAGGTAACAGCAGCCCGACCAGAATGCCGATGATGGCGATGACCACCAGTAGCTCAACTAGAGTAAAACCCGTTTTCTGGGGTGAACGGTTCATGTCTAATCTCCCCGAAAAAATTAGAATTGCCAATAACTGTTCGACGCAGCTTGGCCGATCGATGAATCTGGAGGCTTATGTCGATATTTTCGGCCTTCGAGGCGACTTTGGCAAGCCATCGCCGTCGGTATTCCCCGAAGTAGCGCGGAATTTAGCCTCTCCACTGCTTGGCACGGTGGCCACGCTAGGGCACTTAGGTTATCACCACAGTAGCCTCGAACCCAAGCCTAACTCGGTTAGTGGAGACTATAGTCATGCAGCGTTACTCGAAGGCAGGTGCGTTACTATGCCTCGTATGGTTTTCAAATTCGCTGGGCCTGACTTGCAGTGGCGGTTTATGTCTAGCCTCAGGCGGCGAGCGACCTAACTTCGTGGTGCTGTTTGCGGACGACCTGGGATATGCCGACTTGGGATGTTTTGGTGGATCGCAGATGTCGACTCCCAATTTGGATCGACTGGCCGAAGGCGGCATGCGTCTGACGAGCTTCTATGTCGCCCAGGCCGTGTGCAGCGCTTCGCGAAGCTCACTGCTTACCGGTTGTCTCAACGTGCGCATCAGTATCCACGGGGCACTCGGGCCTGGATCGCGAATCTGCCTGAACCCGGCTGAAACGACGCTGGCCGAGATGCTCAAGGCGCGCGGCTATGCAACGGCGGTTTTTGGCAAGTGGCATTTAGGCGATCGTGGCGCGGGGTTGCCAGCCGAGCATGGCTTCGACAACTACCAGGGCTTGCCGTACTCCAATGACATGTGGCCACACCATCCCAGCATGAGTCGCTTTCCGGCTTTGCCGCTGCTGCGAAACCGAATGGTGCTCAATGCCCACGTTACCGGCGAGGATCAGTGCTATTTGACACGTTGGGCTACCGAGCAGGCTGTCGAGTTTATCAAACGGCATCAGCGGCAACCCTTCTTGCTCTACGTGCCCTATAGCATGCCGCATGTGCCGCTGTATGCATCACCGGAATTTCAAGGCTCGACCGGGCAGGGGCTGTACGCCGATGTTGTCGCTGAAATTGACTGGAGCGTCGGACAGATCGTGTCCGCTATCAATCAGATTGGTGCTGGTGATAATACGCTGGTTCTGTTCACCTCGGACAATGGCCCGTGGTTGTCCTACGGTAGCCATGCCGGCTCGGCTGCACCACTTCGCGAAGGCAAGGGCACCGCGTGGGAAGGTGGAGTGCGCGTGCCAACAGTTGCATCGTGGCCCGGCAGAATACCCTCCGGGGCTGTCTGCGATGAGGTTGCCGGAACTATCGACATTCTGCCCACGCTGGCTGAGTTGTCTGGCGCCGAATTGCCGCGACTGCCCATCGACGGTCGCAGCATTTGGCCACTGCTGGCCGGCACACCCGGAGCAGCCAGTCCACACAAGGCCTGGTACTACTATTGGGATCGCGAACTGCAGGCCGTCCGCAGTGGCCGCTGGAAACTGCACTTTCCTCACAGCTATCGCACGCTCAAGAGCCCGCCGCCTGAAGCGGGCATGCCCGGGCAGTATGCTCAAAAGAAATGCGGCTTGGAACTCTATGACCTTTGGCAAGACATTAGTGAAAGCCGCAACCTCGCCGACTCACATCCCGATGTTGTCACCAGACTACAGGGGCTAGCCGATCCAATGCGGCAGGAGCTAGGCGATTCACTGATGGGGATTGCAGGGACTGGCGTCAGGCATGCCGGGGTGGTGGAGTGAACGGGTTCGGGCGGACTCAGTACTCAGTACTCAGAGATTTGCCTTCAACCTGTTGTCTACAGGAACTGTTGGTTGACAATGGATCAATGATCCACGCTCAATGAACTGTCTCCTACGTCTCGTATCCCAGATTCGGTGAAAGCCAGCGTTCGACTTCGGTTTGGCTGAGGCCTTTGCGGCGGGCGTAGGCTTGTACTTGATCTTGACTCACACGATCCACGGTAAAGTAGCGAGATTGAGGATGTGCAAAATAAAGTCCGCTGACGCTGGCTGCGGGCCACATGGCATACGACTCGGTCAAGCTGACTCCGGTGTGTGCCGTAGCGTCCAGCAGTTTAAATAAGATGCCTTTCTCAGTGTGATCCGGGCAGGCTGGATATCCCGGAGCGGGTCGAATACCGCGATACTGTTCGTCGATCAATTGCTGGTTGCTGAGTCCTTCACTGGCGCCAAATCCCCAATCGCGGCGCGCCTGCCGATGCAGCCATTCTGCAAACGACTCGGCCAGGCGATCGGCCAGGGCTTTGACCATGATGGCGTTATAATCGTCGCTGGCCTGTTGGTACTTCTGGGCCAGCTCGTCCACGCCTTCACCCGTAGTTACGACAAAGCCGCCGATGTAATCAGCTCGACCGCTGCCAACCGGCGCGATGTAGTCGGCCAGCGAGCGGAAGTCGGACTGACCCTTACGTTCCCATTGCTGGCGCAGAAAGTGCAAGCGATCCAGCTCGTGTTGGCGGCTATCGTCTTGGTACAAGATTACGTCGTCGTCTTGGCTATTGGCCGGCCAGAATCCGTAGACGGCGTGCGCGCGAATCAACTTTTGCGAAATAATCTTGTCCAGCATGACTCGCGCATGGTCAAACAATTCACGAGCCTGCTGACCGACCGTGGCATCGCTGAGAATCTGAGGATACTTGCCGCGCAGCTCCCAAGCCCAGAAGAATGGCGACCAGTCGATCGTCTCGACTAATTTCTGCAACGGGAAGTCCGGCAGCGACTTGATGCCGGTAAATGCCGGCACAGGGATATCGACGCTGGACCAATCGGTGGCAAATCGACGCTGGAGAGCTTCGGCATACGGAACCAGTTTGACCTGCCGCGCTTGGTAGCTGGCGACCAGTTCTTGTTGCAATCGCCGATTATCATCAGACAATTTGCGACGCGATTCAGAATTAGTCAATCGCTCGACAACCGGCACGCTGCGTGAGGCGTCCAGCACGTGAATCACCTCGTGTTCGTACTGGGGGGCGATTTTGACGGCGGTGTGTTTGGCGCTGGTCGTGGCGCCGCCGATCAGCAATGGCAGCGCCATGCCGCGCCGCTGCATCTGCTTGGCCACATGCACCATCTCGTCCAGGCTGGGCGTAATCAAGCCAGACAGTCCGATGACGTCGACGCCCAACTCCTGTGCCTGATCCAGAATTTTCTCGGTGGGAACCATGACGCCCAGGTCGATGACTTCATAGTTGTTGCACGCCAGTACGACGCCCACGATGTTTTTGCCGATGTCGTGCACGTCGCCTTTGACCGTGGCCATCAAGACTTTGCCACGCGCTGAACCGCTAGCGACGCCGGCCTGGCGTTTTTCTTCTTCCATGAAGGGCGTCAAATAGGCCACCGCTTTCTTCATGACGCGAGCCGACTTGACGACCTGAGGTAGAAACATCTTGCCCGCGCCAAATAGGTCCCCCACGACGCTCATGCCGTCCATCAGTGGACCTTCGATGACCTCCAGGCAACGACTGCAAGACTGTCGAGCCTCTTCCGCGTCCTGTTCGATATACTTGTCAATTCCACGTACTAGTGCATGTTGCAAACGCGAGCGAACGTCAGCCTCGCGCCACGACAGGTCTTCGGTAGCCGCCTTCTTGCCCGCCGACTTGACGTTGTCGGCCAGTTCGATCAATCGCTCCGTGGCATCAGGGCGACGATTCAACAGCACATCTTCCACGCGCTCCAGCAGGTCTTTGGGAATGTCCTCATACACCTCCAACTGTCCGGCGTTGACGATGCCCATATCCATGCCGGCGCGAACCGCATGATACAAAAACGCCGAGTGCATGGCTTCGCGAACATGATCGTTGCCGCGAAACGAAAAGCTGATATTGCTGACGCCCCCACTGATTTTGGAGCCCGGACAGGCCCGCTTTATTTCGCGAGTCGCCTCGATGAAGTCCACTGCATAGTTGTTATGTTCCTCAATTCCGGTAGCCACCGTTAAGATATTGGGATCGAAGATGATGTCTTGTGGAGGAAAGCCAACCTGTTGGGTCAACAACTGATAGGCTCGCACACAGATGCGCACTTTGTCGTCTTTGGTCACCGCCTGGCCTTGTTCGTCAAAGGCCATCACCACACAGGCCGCTCCGTATTGTCGGACCAGTCGGGCGCGGCGCAAGAATTCGTCTTCGCCATCCTTTAGGCTAATGGAATTGACAATCGACTTGCCCTGCGTGTTTTGTAGACCGGCCTCCAGAACCTCCCATTTGCTGCTGTCGATCATCACGGGCACTTGAGCGATATCCGACTCACCGCCGATCAAACGTAGGAATCGAGTCATTGCAGCCACGCCGTCCAGCAACGCGTCATCCATGTTGATATCGATGATCGTTGCCCCGCCCAGTACTTGTTGGCGAGCCACCTCGACCGCCTCTTCAAACTGATCATTGCGAATCAGTCGTGCGAAGGCCCGCGAACCGGTGACGTTGGTGCGTTCGCCGATCATCGTAAAGTTCGATTCTGGTCGCAGTGTCAGCGGCAGCGTACCGGACAAGCGAGTGTAGACCGACGGTGCCGGCTGCTGATGTGGTCGCCTGCCAGCGACAGCGGTGGCAATGGCTCGAATGTGATCGGGAGTTGTCCCACAACATCCGCCAACAATATTCAGCCAGCCTTGCTCAGCAAACTCGCCGATCATTTGTCCCATCGCGGCTGGCGATAGATCGTATTGTCCCATCGCATTGGGCAAGCCAGCGTTGGGATGACAACTGATGTTCGTGCCAGCGATGTGCGACAACTCTTCGATGTGCGGACGCATGACATCCGGGCCCAGCGCGCAGTTCATGCCGATGCTGAGCATCGGAAAGTGGCTGAGCGCGTTCCAAAACGCTTCCACGCTTTGACCGCTGACGAATGTGCGTCCGCCCTTATCAAATGTCCCGCTAACCATCACCGGAACCCGCCGCCCCGAATCGGTAAAGTACTGACTGATGGCAAAGAGACAGGCTTTGAGATTCAACGTGTCGATTACGGTTTCCACTAGCAGAATATCGGTGCCCGCTTCCACCAGACTCGCGATCTGCTGATAGTAAGAGTCGGCCATAATCTGGTAGGTCGTATTGCGGAAGGCCGGATCGTCTACTTTGGTACTGATCGCGGTCTGCTTGGCAGTGGGGCCAATGCTGGCGGCGACAAAGCGCGGGCGATCCGGAGTACGCTCGGAGAATTCCTCCGTCGCTCGACGCGCACAGGCCACCGCCGCATGATTGATTTCGGCTACCAGGCTGGGCGGAAGCTCGAACTCCTCCATGCCGACCGGACTTGCCCCAAACGTGTTGGTCGTAACGATGTCGGCACCAGCCGCTAGATACTGCCGATGAATTTCAACCAGACTCTGCGGATGAGTCAGCGAAAGGATGTCGGTAAAGTTCTTCAGGTCTTTATGATGGTTTGCAAATCGCTGGCTGCGCATGTCGGCTTCGCTGAGTTTCAGCGCCTGCACCATTGTCCCCATGGCACCATCCAAAATGAGGATGCGCTCTGAGAGTGCTTGCAACAGGGCATCTGTGCGATCAGGGGTGGACGACATTTTTCACCTTAAAAGATAGATTGTTCATCCGTTTATCCGGATGGAAGGATTTTGATTGATTTCATTGGATTAGTCAAGGACAGGGTTCGCCTTGGGTTAAGTTGGCGCCTGTAATGAGTCCCAGTTGGGATTTGTCCCTTTCGCCCCAACCCTCCAAGTCCGTTTAATCGGCAAAAGGCTCAAGGCTCCTACAATCGGAACCGATACAGAAGATGGCCGTGTGTCCCCAGAAACCTGGTTTGGCCGGTCATGTCTCGGAAACTGTGATGACCTTGATTGGGTGGGGCCAATTAGCTATGGATGTAGCCGGAGGCGGCTAGCATCAGGCTAGTATGGCTCAACTTAAGGATCGTTAGCCATGCAAAGAACAACATCGATTCGACCCGATCGAACGAGACCCAATTCGCGTTCGCAGCCGCAAAATGTGCTGGAGAACATCCCGGTTCTGTTGCGCCTTCCGCGCGTCGAGCAACCCTCGTTTTCCAGCTCAACCGACTTTGGCGGTCACGCTCTAACAGCGGCTGACGAGGACGAGCAGTCGTTAGCGCAGCCAACTTCACGTACAGAAACTCGGTCGGCTTTCGCACAGCAGCCAGCCGAATTCGACAGTGGCTGGCGGCGTTCCTGGTGGGAGCACTGGTCTAGCGGCGTGGTCTTGATTGTCTTGATCATCTTGTTGATCCTGTTGAGCATTATAGCCTTTCGGCCGTCAGGCAAGTCGCATGAGGGTGCCAGTTCTTCAACGACATCCAACAGCGACTTTGGCGACCTGGATCAGATCACTGTACCTACGCTGGAAATTGTTCAAGATGACACCGGGCCGACCAGTACGCTAAACTCGCAGGCTGAATTCGAATTATTGCTCTCCGGTGAACCATCCAGTACCAACGACGCCGCACAGAGCACAGCGTCTGAAGGCTCGTTGGCCAACCGTTCTTCAACCGAAGTGGAAAACGCTTTGGCCGACGGCTTAATGAACGCAGACATTTCGCCCGCGCTGACCACAACTCAATCTAATAACCAGCCAACCAGCCAGCTCGCGCAGGCTCAGTTGATGCAGCCCCAGCCCATCGAAGCTCAGAAATCGCTCTCGGCGGTCAGCGGCAGCGGGATACATACGCCGTTACCCGGTAGCCAATTACCCGGCAGCCAGCTCGCCAGCAATCAGCCCGTGGACAACCTGGCTGCAAACAACCTAGCTCAGAGCAACAGTCAAATACCATTGTCCAGCTCGCCCGTTTCCGGTTCACCAGCATTGCCTAACCTTACAGCACCGTCGCTGTCGGCAACCAGTATGCCGAATCTTGGAAGTGGAGACACTTCGCTGGCGCCAAACACCAAGATGGTCGGCACGGCTGGCGGATTGGCCTCTACAGTTGGAAATGCGACTGCTGGAAATGCTGGGCCAACAGACACCAGTTCAATGACCGATGCGGTTACTGACGCAAATGCGGTACCAACAACGCCGACCATTCGCTCAACCTCCACGCCCGAAGCTGACGACGAGTCGATTATTCGGGCTTATCTGGAGCTGACGCGGACAGCCAAACGACCTGCCGAAACGACTGACGCCAAACAGCAGCTCAATCGATATCCGAATACCAAGTAGTGTTCCTAGAGCCCGGACACTGCACCTTTTCTTTGCATCTGGCTTTCCCAAGAACTTGACGGAACAAATCGCCATGGCCTCCGACAATTTGAACCGAGTTTTCATCAAAGCCTACGACAAAGGTAAGCCTGCGGTTGGCCAGTCTCCGAAGTCCACCCAGGGGGCCGCTGCGGGGAATGCTTACGCCGTTCGTTTTGACACCGCGACAGCGCACCCCACACCGCCACATTTGCTGACTCAACAGGCAGTTCGTCAACAGGCTCCGACCGTAGCGCAGCCAAACAATCTGACCAATCAAGCTCCAGCGCCCATGCCAATCGCTGCCGAGCAGTTTCAGTATCAACTGCAACCACAATATCAACAAAACGCCCTCCAGGCGTCGGAAGCGGCAACTGCCAGTCTATCAGTACCGAATGTCCAACAATCCAACTACGTTCAGCCTCAATCGCCCTATGCAGCCAACCAAGCGGGAAGCGGCATGCCGGGAGGTTCGCAGTCAGTCTCGGGACAGCAGCCATGGCAGGATGTGGCCCCCCACACAAGCCAGATTCAGCCGTCCACAGCGGCGCGCCGTGACGTTCAGCCTGCCAGGCTAGACGACCAGATTGCTGCCAAGAATCGGGACGGCGGCATTTTTCGCCTGGACCGTCCGAGCTACGTGCAGGACACAGCCTCGCAAGACCCATACATCGACAGCGATTGCAGCGAGCAGTCGGCCGTTATTCATCAACTGGGCAGTCATTCCGACACAAGCCAAGACGCACAGACGCACCGACCCAACGCTGGTCCGCGATCCGGTGCGGATCAGATGTCGCAAGCCATGGCCAAAGAAAGGCAGCTACGTCAAGCCCGCTCGCGCATCTTCAATCCGTTGTGGGAAGTCGATCGCCTGGAATGGCCCTGGGTGTGCAATCAATTGCTGGATACGATCGGAGAACGCTCATCGGCCATCGCGCAGCATCTACTTGAGGCTTGCCAAGACGGCTTGCAGGTGTTGGCAGTTACCAGTCCTCAGGGCGGGACAGGAACATCCACTGTGGCGTGCTGCTTGGCCATGTTAGCTGGCAAGCGCGGACTGAACGTCGCATTGGTCGATGGCAATACTGAGAATCCATCGCTATGCTACCAAACCAATCTGGAGTTGGAAGTCGACTGGCAAGAAGCGTTGGCTCGACAACTGCCGCTGGAAGAGATTGCTGTCCACTCGGTTGAAGACCAAGTTACCTTGGTCCCGTTGCTTGAGCGGTTGAGTGCGCCGTCACTCGACGAGCACAGTATGGCGCTGATGTTGCAGGAGCTGTCACAAAGCTTTGATTTGGTATTGGTCGATCTAGGTCACATGTCCGTGCCGCGCAGTCTGGTTTATTCGCTAGGCGAGCTGGGTGCACTCAGTGCCGTGGTGGCCGTTGTCGATCGCCGCCACACATCGACCGAACGCTTGGAATCTTGTCTGCGGCAGATCCGGCAAACGGGAATTTCGTCCATCGGGCTGATTGAAAACTTCGCCGCCTAACCATCGCATTCGGGAATTCAGATGTACGAAGAATACTGGCGCCTGCAAGCTCGCCCCTTTGAAAACCGCATCGGCCACGAGCAATATTACCCAGCCGAGTCGCACCAGGCGGCTCTGTTGAAACTTCGGTATGCCATCGAAAACCGCCGCGCCGCCGCGCTGCTGTGTGGTCCCAGCGGGATGGGTAAGTCGTTGATTGCCGACATGCTATTACGACAACTGGATGATACATTTCGTCCGCTGCAGCACGTCGTTTTTCCGACGTTGGAAAGCAGCCAATTGCTACGCTATTTGGTGCAACAAGTCGATACTCAAAACAGCGAATGGCCGCGTGAAACTTCGGCTGACTTGGTGCGCTTCGAGCGGCTGTTGGTCAACAACATCCAGGCTGGGCGCCATGGGGTAATTGTGGTCGATGAAGCACATCTGCTGGAACAGCATGGCCTGCTCGAGCCGCTACGGCTGCTATTGAATGTGGCTGCCAATCAATCGCCAGGAGAGTCTGCCTGGACGTTGGTCTTGGTTGGACAACCCATCGTGCTGTCGCATGTTGAACGTTACCAGCCTCTGGACGAACGATTGGCGGTCAAATGTATGCTCAATCGACTGCTACCCGAAGAAACGGTAGGATACATCCAGCATCGCTTGCGTGCCGTAGGAGGTGACAGTCAACGCGTGTTTAACGAAGCGGCTCTGGAACGCATTCATCAGCTTGCACACGGCATTCCTCGTAAGATCAACCGCCTGTGCGATCTAGCGCTGATGGTCGGCTATGCTGAAGAGTGCCCGATCATCAGCGCCGACGTTGTGGCCAGCGTTCACAACGACTTAGTCACGCCCGTGGTAGGCTAGGTAGCTACCGTCACCAGAAGGTGGAGGTTTTGGGAGTGGCAATGTCTGCCGGTGGTTCCACCACGCTCTGGGCCCGCGTAGCCACCAGTTAGAAGTGCCACCAGACAGCCACGCTGGCAGTCAAGACCGAGCTGGCTAGTGACCAGACCCCAGTTTGACGACTAGCCCCTATGGCTGATATCATCCTGGCTTGATTCACGCGCCTGACAAGTGTGCCGGCCAGACTAGGAGAGTCCTTCGATGAGCCCCAATGAACGCCCCGATTCCAACGCAGCGGATGATTCCCATTCGGAGGGGCGACATGCTGAACGTCTCAATTTCATTGAACAGGAAGTCGAGCACGATCTGCAACAACCCAAGCTGGCCGGCCAGACCTTTATCAGCCGCTTTCCACCCGAGCCAAACGGCTATCTGCACATTGGTCATGCAAAGAGCATCTGCCTGAATTTTGGCTTGGCCAGAAAGTATGGTGGCCGCTGCAATCTGCGTTTCGACGATACCAATCCCAGCAAGGAGGATCAAGAGTATGTCGATTCCATCATGCAGGATGTGCGCTGGTTAGGCTTTCAGTGGGACGAACTGCATTACGCTTCCGACTACTTTGACCAGTTATATGAGTGGGCAATTCAACTGATCAAAGCCGGCAAAGCATACGTCTGTGATCTGACCAGCGAACAGACTCGAGAGTATCGTGGCACGTTGACACAGCCGGGTAAAAACAGTCCCTACCGCGATCGCAGCGTTGAGGAGAACTTGGTGCTGTTTCAAGAGATGCGCGACGGCAAATATCCCAATGGTGCGCGGACGTTGCGCGCTAAGATCGACATGGCTTCCGCCAATGTAAATCTGCGCGACCCAGTCATGTACCGCATCGTGCACGCGCACCATCACCGCACCGGCGACCGCTGGTGTATCTATCCGATGTACGACTGGGCTCACGGTCAAAGCGACTCTCTGGAGCGCATCACGCATTCGATATGCACTTTGGAATTTGAAGATCATCGCCCACTGTACGACTGGTTTTGCCGCGAGCTGGGCATTTACCACCCGCGACAGATGGAGTTCGCGCGACTGAATCTCTCGTATACTGTGATGAGCAAACGCAAGCTGCTGCAGCTTGTCCAAGAACGATATGTTGATGGCTGGAATGACCCGCGTATGCCAACCATTAGCGGGCTGCGCCGACGGGGCTATACTCCCGACAGCATTCGACTGTTCTGCGAACGCATCGGGGTTGCTCGATTCCACAGTACCATTGATGTTGGCGTTTTGGAAAATGCCGTCCGCGAGCACCTGAACGCCGTGGCCGCGCGAGTCATGGCAGTGCTGAACCCAATCAAAGTTGTGATTACCAACTATCCTTCCGACAGCGTCGAAATGCTGGACGCGATCAACAACCCAGAGGATCCTTCAGCCGGATCGCGGTCGGTGCCGTTTTCACGTGAGCTGTACATTGAACGCGATGATTTTATGGAACAGGCGCCGCGCAAGTTCTTCCGGCTGACCGTCGGTGGCGAAGTGCGTTTGCGTTACGCCTACATTATTCGCTGCGACGAAGTCATCAAAGATTCCGCCGGCCAGATCGTCCAGTTGCAGTGCAGTTACGACCCCCAGACGCGATCGGGTGGCCCCAACGAATCAATGCGCAAAGTTAAAGGCACGATCCACTGGGTCAGCGCAGCGCACAGTGTGCCCGCCCAGGTCCGCCTGTACGATCGACTGTTCTTGACCGAAAATCCGGATGAAGCCCCGACAGGCAAAACGTTCTTGGATAATCTGAATCCCAATAGTTTGCAGAATCTAACCGCGCATGTCGAACCAAGTCTCAAATCGGCCCGGCCCGGTGAGCGCTTTCAGTTTGAACGACTAGGCTATTTTTGCGTTGATGATGATTCGAACGCTCACCAGTTGGTATTCAACCGCACGGTGGCCTTGCGCGATTCGTGGGCTAAAGAGATGCATAAGTAGCTCAGCGAAGGAGCAATGTCGCAGAGCATTTCCGTTGTTGCTCGCTGAACCTCGGAAAGTCGTCTGGATCACTGTCGCATTTTCTGGCGCAGTCACAATCCCGCAGGTTTACCCGGCGGATAGTTCGGTTTTTTTCTACTTTTGCACGAAGCCGAAGAATCTGCTGAACAAGTCAGTGGAATTGGATCGTGAGCAACTCAAATAAGACCACCATTGGGCGAGGGTACCTGCCTACTCCAAAACGATTGTACCAGCGGTCGCTCGACCGCGCCGTCTGGCCTTCACGCGCAGGTACGGCGCAATGAAATGGCAACGATGGCCAAACGAGCCGGGCAGGGCAGTGGGGTCGGCGTGGTTGGGTTCAATCAAGTCTTCAATGACAAAGCCGCTACGGCAGATGCCGCCCAGTATGGCCTGCCAACTGTGCGCGAACTCGCGTGTGCCGGGCTCGCGCAAGCGGCTGGGCTGGCCGGCTGGTGGGACTGCTTGAGGATCGTAATAAGCGTGCTGGATCACATAGCGCCCGGTGAATGTCTCCAGGGATGCTTGAAGATTGAGCGGCTGTTTGTGCTGGCTAATGTACAGGCCATCGGGTCGAGTCACTCGAGCAATCTCGGCGAAGACTCGATCCACCGACGGCAGATAGCAGGTACTGACCGGATGAATCACCAGATCAAACTGCTCGTCGGCCAACGCCGACAAATTGTCCATCGACGTTTCGATCGTGCGTATATCCAGTTTTTTTCGCCGCGACATTTCGCGATCTTTGGCCAGCATCTCAGGGCTCAAATCCACGACAGTCACCTGCGCTCCCGCCGCTGCATATAACGGTCCGTGACGTCCCCCGCCGGCAGCCAAACACAGCACTCGCCACCCCTGAATTCCGCCGTTTAGCCAGCCAATGCCGTCCACAATCTCCAGTGGACGTCGCAGCTCGTCGTCACTGGCCGGTAACGTCAGCACATGATTGGCCGCTGACATATCGTCCCACGCCTGCTTATTGTGCCTCAACACGTCGGCTGGTTGCGGTACAAGCCTGTCGATCATTCGTCCCATATTCTTAACAATTCGTGCTGCCTAATGTAGTACTTTGCATTTATCAGAAAAACCAACAAATCACCGTCCGGCTGAAAGCATTCAACCAGTGCCAGCCAAGCCTGGCGCGGGCAACTTCCTTTCAGCTCGACACGGGCCAGGCGTCCGCCAAAATCATACAGCATGCCATCGACCTGCCAGGCTTCCCGTGCGGCACGGTCTCCCCATGGCCCATCCGCCGTCCAGACAAATGACCCGTCAGGCTCAATGTGCATGCGCGGCAATTGTTCCAGCATTTCACAAGCACGCTCGAAACTATGTTCCATCTGCCGCTGCACAATCGAGCCGCTCGGCTGGCTGTGTGGCACAAGCACACTGCGCAACCGAATGCCATAGTAATCAAACTCGGTACCGGCCCGCAGATCGCTACTCGGTGTACGAAACAGGTGTAGATTCAGTGCAGGTAGTTTCATCGGGAGGCAACGATATAACCCAGAATCGCTCCCAACAGCAGCGCCAGCGGGACCACGATGGCAACGGTTACGGCAACGATCATCGCTGCACTGGTGGTCGGCTGAATTGAAGGCGGCGTGAGCATTGATTCCGGCAAGCTTGGCGTACCCGCAGCTATGGCCGCTGGCGCGCCTCCACTGGGCATCAGCAATCCGAGGTCTGGTGCTAATGAGTCACAGGCGGATGGATTCCTGTCAGGTCGGGGGATATTCGTGGATTCCGCCGCATCTGAACCCAGTGCGCCGTCGGTGCCAACCGACCCTAATGATCGCTCGGTGCCCTGCAGACTCTGCCCAATCGAAGCCTGTGATCGCCCATCATCAACCAGCGAGGTTTCACTAATCTCTTCGTGTGATGGAGGAGGTGGGGCCATCCACGGCGAGCGTGTCATGCCAATCGTGCCCAAGCTGTGTTCATCGCTGATCCAGGGCTCCAACCGTGCGGCTACCTGAGCTGCACTTGCAATCCGCTTGCTAGCGTCCTTCTCCATCATGTCGGCGATGATGTCTACGAAATCTTCGGCAATGTCGGGCACAAATCGTCGAGGGTGCATGGGGCTATCTTCTAAGTGCCGCCGCAATTTCGACTTGGTGTCTCCGCCCGGGAAGGGAACCTTTCCGCTGACCGCATAGTACAACGTGCAGCCCAGCGAATAAATGTCCGATACCGACTGGACTTGCAGCGGTGTGCGAATCTGTTCCGGCGATAAGTAGTCGGCAGTACCGACTATCTTGCCGGCGCGAGGATCGCTGACCAGGTCTTTGGCAAATCCGGCCAGCCCAACATCGGAGACTTTGGCATCGCCGTCGGGCGTGACCAGGATGTTGCCCGGCTTGACGTCGCGATGCACCAAACCGGTGCGATGCGCATAGTCTAGTCCTAAGGCGGCATGCATGATGATCTTGGCGGCTTGAGAAACTGCCAACGGCCCGTGACTTTTGACCAGTCGCCGCAAATCCATGCCTGGTACAAATTCCGTCACTAAATAATGCACATTGCCGTCTTGCCCTGCATCATAGGCACGCACCAAGTAGGGACAGTCCAGTGCTGCCTGCATGCGAATTTCATGCACAAAATTTCGCCGCGATTCAGAAGTGGCTCGCGATTGCGGCAGCACTTTCACAGCACAGATACGCCCCATCACATGATGCACCGCTTTGAACACCTGACCCATGCCACCTTGCCCAATCCAATCGGTGATGACGTATGAGCCAAGGCTAAACCGAGTGCGCCCCGTGAGCAATTGATCGGCTTGGTAGGCGGTCACGATCTCTTGCTCGACCAATATGTCCGCCAACAATCGGTCGGAAATTAGTTCGGCTTGGGAGACTCCCTGTTGCGTCAGGCGATGACGGGCGACCCGCAAGCAATAGTCCAATTGCTGGCGTGAAACCAAGCCGCTGGCCAGCCCCGAGGCTTGCAGCAATGTACCCGTGGTTTCCGTGGACATCAGTTGGTCCTGTTCCGTCTAGCGATGATTCGAACACAGCCGACGATTCCGGCTGCAACTGTGCAAAACCGATCGTTCGACTGGTTGCCGTTTTTGTGATTACGAAGACAATTGGGCGGTTTTCAGCACCTGCTGCCCAACTAGTATATCCAAGATGAGCGGTCGACTAATCGCGATTGGTGATATCCACGGCTGCCGCGCCGCCTTGGAGACGCTGTGGAAGGCCATCGATCCTCAGCCCACCGATTGTGTGGTAACTCTGGGGGACTATGTGGATCGTGGTCCCGATACCAAAGGCGTCATCGATCGTCTGATCGAATACTCAGGTCAATGCCAGCTGGTTGCCATACAAGGCAATCATGAAGAAATGATGCTGGATGTGGTCCGCGAAGGCCAGCCGCCCTATCGTTGGTTGCAATATGGTGGCGTTGACACTTTGGATTCTTACAAGTTCAGTGGAGATTTGAAGGTTATTCCGCCTGAACACCATGTTTTTTTTAATTCCATGGTGGATTACTTCGAGACCGAAGACTTCATGTTCGTCCACGCCAATTACGACCCCGAATTGCCGTTGGCAGAGCAAAATCTCGAAATGCTCCGCTGGGCCAAGCTGTCTGAAGTACTGCCGCCTCCCCACATCAGCGGCAAACGCGTCGTGGTAGGGCATACACACGATCGCGCCGGGCAGATTTTTGACGTTGGTCATCTGATCTGCATTGACACCTACTGCTATGGCGGCGGCTGGCTGACCGCCCTGGATGTGCATTCTGGGAAAGTCTGGCAGGCCGACCGACAAGGCCGCCTCAAGGCCTAAAGCTTTCGGGCGAAGCTGGCCACCAGCCTGGCTCTGCACGTCACCTTGGTCTGCTCTGCGTCCGCCCTCTGGCGACGGTGGCTACCCGCAACCGTTCGTGAAACTCGACTTAATCGGCACTGCGGTCGTAATCGGAAAATCTTTCCAGGTTTGCTTATTTCAGTTCCAGCGCCTTTCCGAAAATCCCTTTCAGGGGAAAGGCATTTCCCCTAGAAGCACAAGCTAGCAATAAAGAGGGGGACTATCATGGGCCAGAACTGCCAATGGACAATGTGTTGCGCAAGTGGCCGACGCCTGCGGCAGTGGTGCATGTGGGCAATTTTGATGTGGATGGCCACCGGCACCAGCTTGTGGGCGCAGTCTGGGGCGGTCAAACAGGCGTCAGCGTCCAAGGTTTCAGCACGACTGGCAACTTGCCCCAATTGCAACCAGGATCAGTCGGCGGGCGGTCACCGCTCAGCAGCGCCCGTTCCAGTGCCCGCAGAGCATTTCTCCAACACGCCGATCGCGCTGGATGAGACTTCTAGTCGTTCACAAGAAGTGATGGAGGATGCTTGCAACTGCGGCTGCGTGTCCGGTTGTTCAGATTGTCGTCAAACTGGCTGCCGTAACGGTTGCTGTACTGACGGAGGCTGTGATTGTGGAGGTAGAGCAGCTTGCCGTGGCGATGACGAATGCTGTTCGGTGGGGCCACGAATATGTGGCGATGGTTGGCCTCCCGGTCCCCTTGCGCGGCTGTTGTGTCGCCTGAGCGTTCGAGCCGAAGTGCCACTGTTTTGGCGCAAAGGGCACGATACGCCTCCACTGGTATCCACAGGTCCGTCTGCGGCAGCAGCCGATACGAATATTTTGCAGCAAGGCGATTTCGGTCAAGATGCGAACGCAGGCTTCCGCATAACGCTATCCACATGGCTCGACCCATGCCAAAACCATGGCATTCAGTTTCGCTTCTGGAACGCCGGCACTCGCAACGATAACCATCTCTTTGATTCCGACAGTACCCCCATCCTCGCCCGCCCCTTTCGCAATACGTCGGTCAGTGGATCACCAGCCAATGATACACAAGTGATCGCTGCTACCGGCGACAGCACCGGCTCGATCGCGGTGCGCGGCTGGTCCGAGCTTTATGGGCTGGATGTCAACCTGAAGCGCCTGTTGTATGCCGATCGGTTTACGCGACTGGATTGGACGTACGGCTACCAATACTTCACGCTCGGCGAACGACTGCGCATCGACTCGCAGACAACGCTCATTCGCGACATACCTCCACTACAAACAGGCACTACTATCGGTGTCATGGATCACTTTCAAACGCAGAATCGACTGCATGGCACGACATCCGGGTTTATGTGCACGCGGCGCATCGCCTGCTTTCAGCTAGAGAGCATGTTTCGCCTGGGCATGGGCAATCTGAATCGCGAGTTAAGTGTGCGCGGCAGTACAACCACAACCTCTGGCAATACGACCAATACCGAACAACAGGGCCTGTTGGCCCGCGAAACGAACCGCCGCACGATAATCGACAACACCTTTGTGATTTCGCCAGAGGTTGGTGTGAACCTTGCCTGGGCGCTCAGCCCGATGGTCGATTTTACGGTCGGCTACAACTATTTGATGGTCCCCAAAGTCTATCAGGCCAGCGGGTTGATAGACCGTGACTTGACCGTGAATCTATCTGATCCGCTAACCGGATCGCTCGATCCATCGCTCCGACTTTCGCCCACGCGTTATTGGGTTCGCTCGTTGGGGTTAGGCCTGCAGCTTCGGTACTAACCGTAGGCTGTGTGCAGTGATCCTGATACCAACAATTGCAACTATACGGCTGTCGATTTACACAGGTCATCGTCTATTCAAAAGTTGGTTGGATCGCGCAACGCACCACCTGAATAGAGTTGGTTTGGCTGTACTTGATTCGCATTCACACCGTTGTGTGAAACCGGAGCGACCGCTCACGACACCCTACGAATCTCAGGACCCTCTACGAATCGCCTCGAAGTGAACGCATGAGCCCATTGACACCTGACGGGGTACCATCCGACGATAACAGTTTACTCAGCCACTCCAGCAGGCAGTGGCTGCACGATCACCTCCAGCAACGGCGCAATCATCGCTGCCGCATCGTATTGACCGGTGGTCCCGGAGGCGGCAAGACCACGGCAGCAGACCTATTTCGTCGCGAGATTGGTCAGCGGGTAGTCATCGTTCCCGAGTCGGCTACCATGCTGTTTTCAGGCGGATTTCCGCGCAGTTCAGAACCACAGGCGGCCGCTGCTGGCCAAAAAGCCATCTATCACGTTCAGCGGCATCTGGAGGATGTCCAGGCGTTCTTGTTTCCCGATCGCATCTTGTTATGCGATCGAGGTACGGTTGACGGAGCGGCCTATTCGCCCAATTCGCCCGCTGAATTCTTCGGCGAACTGGGGACCACGCTCCAGGCCGAACTGGCTCGGTACGACGGCGTGATTTTCTTCGAAAGCGCCGCTATTGGCGGCCTAAGAATCGAAGGCGGCAATCCCATTCGCACCGAATCGGTTCAGCAAGCCGCCAATTTGGATTCGCGCTTGCGCGAGCTGTGGATGCACCATCCGCATTTCGTGTTGGTACGCCACAACGCCTCGTTTATTAAAAAGATTACGCAGGCACTTGCCGAACTGGACAAAATGGTAAGCCAGTTCAACCAGTCCAGCCCACTGTAGGATGCGTGCAGCGTTCCGCACTACCCAACATGGCAATAACCGCGAAGTCACTGCAGCAACAGCAACGCCTCCCCACATCTAGGTCGTAATGCCTTGGTCGTATCGCGCAACGCACCATGGCACATCGAACCATGGCGCATCGCACCATGGCGCATCGCACCATGGCTGAACTACCGCCGCAACGAATCTCGAATTTCCCGCAATAGCTTGATATCCTCCGATGGCTCGGCGGGGGCAGTTACCTCCTGCTTCTCGAATCGCCTCTTGGCATTGTTCAACATTTTGACAACCACAAAGATCGCCATCGCGATCAGCAGAAAATCAACTACAGTCTGTAAGAATGGACCGTAGTTGAGAATGGGATAATCCTGCATCGCCATGGCGATCGAACCGTCTTCGTTCTTGACCACCGAGCCATCAGGATTCAACTTCGGTGATTCGGTAGTTACCTTCAAGGCCAGTTCGGTAAAGTTCACTCCATATTTGGCGGTGAGCAGATTCAGGGGGGGCATGACGATATTGGCCACCAACGAGCTGACGATTTTGCCGAACGCGCTGCCGATCACTACGCCTACGGCCAAGTCGACTACGCTGCCTTTCATGGCAAATTCACGAAACTCTTTGATCCAGCTCATTTTGGGCGCCTCCTACTTGGGACTCTAAAACGGAACGAACAACAGCCATGACACGTCGCCCAGTATTCTACACGATGGCAGCCTGCCCAGCGCCACGACCAGCGTTACGGTCTACTTGGGCTCAGTAGCTTCGCTCACAGTAGGAGTTGCAGCTGACGAATTTGGCTGTGCCATTGGCGGACTGGGTTTCCATGCGAGCACGGCTGCTGCCATGTCTGGCATGTGCAGTTTCAGATACTCGGTCGCCAGTTTCTTGCGAGTTTGAGGTCTGTTGGGTTGCATTGCAATGGAGGATTCCAAGGCGCGAATCGCCGCTACAGAATCACCACTGCTTGCCAGTATTTCACCATAGGTGTCTAACCGTTCCGCATCGGGGCCGCCAACCTGAATCGCCGTTTCAATTAACTGCTTGGCACGAGCCAACTGACCGGGCTGGTGACGAGCCAGGCACAGGGCCAGATTGTTGAGGATGTACGGATTGTTCGGAGACAAGCTAACGGCAACTTCCAGATGCACGATTGCCTGCTGGAATTGGCTCTGACGGATGTTACTGATCCCCATTAGCAAGTGTGAAATCGCTGTGGCGCGGCCTGCGGCGATCTGTTCGCGTAGATGCCCCACTAACTTGTCGTTGGTTATCCGGCGCAGTGCCACCAACTCGGCGATTTTTTCCTGCAACACAGGGTTGGTCGAATCTGCGGTCAGGGCCATATCCAGTAACGTCAAATCAACCTCATAGCGCTCTTCGGTTACCTTTTTTGTCTTCTCGAATCGCAACAAATACGCGTCGGATAACAAACGCTTCAACTGCGGATCTTCTTTGTATTCGCTCAATCCCTCAGTCGCCAGCCGAATGGCTCGCTCGTCGTCCTCGCCCACAAGCAACAGTGAAACTAACTGCACATAGTCTTGATCCGTAGCGGTACCTTGCTGGAATTTTTGGCGATTGTCATCCAGTAGCTGTTGTCTGACAGTCAAGTATTCTTCTTCCCGACCGTTGCGCTTGGCGATCTGGGCGATGCGTACCTTGGCCATGGGATCACTGGAGGAAAGGTCGCCCAGAATGGCTAACGCTTCAGTCACACGACCGTCGCGCTCAAGCAGGTCTGCATACACGTTCATGAGAGCTGGAGTAACATTTGGCCACGCGCGCGCCGCCTCTAAGTCATGCAGCAACTCATTGCGCTCCTTATTGTTGGAAACGGCCTTGGTCTGAATTTGGTCGGCAGCTAACCACGCATGTGCGCCGGCGAATCCGCGCGCTCCTAGCGGCGCAATGCGGCGCATCAATTGGCGGGCTTGCCCGGCGCGCCCCTGTTGACCAAGTGCCGTGGCCACCAAATAAATCGCGCGATCGTTCGAGTTGGAAATCTGAAATATTCTTCGGAGCAAGAGCATCGCAAACGGAGTTACATGCTCGTCATGCACTAGCGTGAAACTCTTGCCGCCAGGTCCACTTCGAACTTCGGCCACTGCTGGACTGGATGTCTCGGGTGCTAGCTGGTTTGCAGCCATTTCGGATTCCACCAGGTTCCAATAGGTTTCCAATTGATTATCCGAACCAACCCAAGGAATAAGCGATGAGTGGATCAGCATAAAAGCCAGTACCGCGATCAATGGAATCGCAAACATGGCATTCCACCAACTGCGGGTGCGCAGCCAAGAGATCCATAGTTCGTACAAACCAAACACAAACGTACCGGGACTAAGCAATAGCCGCAGCAAATCTACAAATATTTGAAAGGTGGTAACCATTTTTTAATTGCGTTTTATATGCCTTGCAGTCAATTGACAGCAGCATTCTGCAGCATTCCAGAAACCAACCTGGACTGTATGGATTTTCTAATCGTTGCAAAAAAGATTTGTAGATCGTCGATCTGCTGCGCCGTCAACCGTTCGCCCGACTCGCAAAATACAAAAATTTCGTAGATTAAACGACCAGAATTGCCTAGCTGGTTATCGGCTGTCAGTCGCGAGATTAGCGGCAACCCAGCGCTGTCGTCAGTCTGCCGAACAGGACAAGGTTTCAAGTCATCCTGCAGACCACATTGCCAAAGATAGTTGTGACCACCCAGATCGTTCACGTACTGACACCAGTACCAGGGCCAGGCGGATTGGGCATCAGCGTCGCGGTGCAGTTGAATTATCGGAGCCTTAGCTATTCGGGACTTGATTTCCGGCGGTTGCCACTCCAGTTGCGGTGCTTTTAGATGAACTTGAACCATCAGACCCGACCAGCGATAGTCAACTTGAACTGCCAGCCGTCCCTTGGTTGACTCTGAGTCCGACATTGCCACATCGCGTTCTGGCCAGGCAACATGGAGTAACTCGAACGAATCGAGCCGTTGTGGAAATAGGCGATCATCGACGACCGCTGCGAAGGGCTGTAAGTCCAAATTCGGGTGAACGGTCTTGGGAGGCACCAATCCGCTGACACTAATCGCCACCAAGCTGGCTACCAAGCCGCTGACCAGCAACAATCCGCTAATGGTCAATGCAGCCGTCGCGTGCCACCGAGTGCCCCATCGAAGGTCTAACTCGTTGACCACTTTCGATCCTGATTGGACCTGAAGCGACTGTAATTCGGCCTGTTCGTCAGGGTCCTGAGGTAGTTCCAAGACGAACGTTTCCTCTTTCGGCCAAATCATCAGCTCGTTGGCAGCCGCAAATATCGGTAGCGTCTCGGGATCGGTCATCGGCACTGGACGAAGCATGGCAGCCACCACTCGATCCGAGCAGATCAGCAGCAGCATGATGCCCAAAATTGCTCCCCCTGCAATCCAGTAGTGCGCCTGACCCATTGCCCAATTATCCTGATAGTGCGTCAAGCCATACGTTGTAGCCAGCATGGCCCCAAAACGCCCAGCCATGACCCATAATGGCAATACCATGAACAGCAGCAGGCAATGCAACATACTGGCTGAACGAAACCAACACCCAATGGCGGTGCAGCAGATGACAGCGTACAAGCTGACTCTGTGACTGAGCACCGACGAGATCGCGACCTGACCCTGCTTGACATACAGCACGGAATCTTCCAGCAGGTTAGGTATTTGACGGCTGTCCAGCGCTTGCGAAGACATTTGTCCAGCGGTCTCGGTCAACCAGCGATCTAAATCGGTATACAGGCCCGGTACCGGAATGGTAATCGCTAACAGGCATCCCCAGCCAAACACTTCATACCACGCCTGCTGACCGCAGCGCACTAACCCCCAGGCGACCAAGAAAATGGCAGCAGCAGCTTGAACGAACTCAAACTGCCATTGCATGACGCCCACGGCGAAACACACCGAGGCTACAAGATTAGCGGCAATCGCTATTGCGATACGCCAGTGATTCTGTGTTAGCTGCCAACTTCGACAGGTGGCTGAGACAACGACGGCCACAAACAGCCAAACCAACACGCCCAATTGCGTTTTGGGGTCAGCCCACAGATGCATGGCTTGCCCAAATAGCAGCGGCCCGATAGCCAGGGCTGGCAACAGACCGGCAACCAGATTCCATACGATTGGGCCAGAAAGAGCCATCCCACGCAACTGCGGCTCCGCCTCCGGAACGGCGGTTACAACCGGAGGAAGTTCATCGCCCACGGCTGCTCTCCTAGACCGCCGCCAACAAACCAACAGCTAACCCACCATCGAACTCACACAATAATCCTCCACATGAGGACTGATGGCGGTCGGCCCAATTCTCCATGCTGGGATGGCTATAAAAAGCGGAATCAGACGGAACTCAATCGCCGACGTCGGCTACAGACACCAAGTGTGCCCAGCGCCAAAAGTGCAAACGATGACGGCTCAGGAATAACTCGAAATTGATTGCGATAGGTTTCGCCCGAGACAACCTGGAACACAGGGTTCGTGGATGCGGAATTCACAAGCGTGCTGCCATCATAGGTTGCGTTGGGAACAAACTTGAATCCATAGATGCCCGAGGGAGTCGCCCCTGAGATGTCGAATGTAAACGTTCCCAGCTTAACTGCAGTGGCCAATGTACCGGCCGGCGGGAGTAATAATCCACTACCAATCGTCGCGCTGTAAATCACGTCGTGCCCCGGTGCGCCAACCGGATCAGGAGCGTCATCCACATAGACAGTTCCAGCCACCGGAATACCACCGAAGTTTGTAAAGTAATTGCCGGGAATTCCCGCACCATTGTATCCATCCGCAACGCTAGATACGTCAAACGCCAAATCAAATGCGGTAAACGTAATGGGCGTAATTGTGGCCGTGTTATAGCCGTAGATGGGAATTTCGACGGCGGTGTCTCCAGGACTGAAAACATACTCCGTCCCATCTCCGACTACGACATAGAAATCAGCCTTTGCCTGGAACGCTCCCAAGGAACATAACCCCAACGCTAAACACATTGAAGCCAGTCTCGAAATATTCATGTCCATTCTCTCTTCAAAGATGAAGTAAATACATAATATTTGTTCCGGACAGGCAGCTTGGCCAGGCCAAGCCGCCACGTCCTAATTGTACATAGTTTTTACTTAACTGCTATCACCTTGCCTACAATTTGGCGGTCAATCGCTTTGTAACGGCGTCTCGATCCACCGCATTGATAACATTGCTGCCATCCAAGTCGCCATAAATTGTGTACAGTCCACTGGTATAGAACCGCGTGCCAGGTATCGCATCCGAATCAGCCGTGGCCACTGTGCCGTCACGATTGACATCGCCTGGCAACACATGCATGACGAAGGCTAGGTCACCACCAGCGATTCCATCTCCGGACAAGGTGCTGGAGTTCGTGACCCATTCGCCATCCAGCGCATTGCCGGATATGTCGTGCACTCCACTGGACAAAACCGTTAAAGTCAGCACAGATGGATCCATCGACTGGTTCAACGTCAACGTCGCAATGTTCGTCAACGAGTCATAACTGATAGACTCGACGATCGGGATCGAACCGGTCGCTCCGTCAGCCCGTGTACCGGGAACGCCGGTGATCACAAAGTCGCTGATGCCGAGGCTCGCTCCGACATTGGAATCGAACTTGACCAAAATCTGGTTGATATTGATCCACGGCAGGATAGCGGTCTGCGTGGCTCCCTTGGAGACTTTGTAGCCTACGCCCTGTCCGTCAAGTGGCAGAACGCCAGGCGTTGGATTATCGACAAAATCTCGGAAGGTGTTGGTCCACAAAGTCGAATTGACATAGATCGCCGAGACACGCGGAGCTGTGGTATCCGTTGACGCCACATTCAACGTGATGGTGTTCGGCGTCGGATCCTCATCGACTCCACCGTTGGCTGTTCCGCCATCGTCAATCACTTGGAACGTAAAGCTACTGACCGCCGCACCAAAGACATTCGTCGCCGCGAAGAACTCAAGGTTGCCGAGATTGATATCTGCAACTGAGATCACTTGGCCCACTGTCACTGGCACACCGCTCAATCGAATCTGGCCGGACGTAGCCAAAGTGGTAATCCTGACCGCATCTAAGACGTTGGCTGGGCTGTCATTAGGATCGGTAAATCCAAAGTCAGCTGCAGTAAACGCATAGCCGGTTGATGGAACATCCGGTGTTTCCGTCAGATTGATCGTATTGTCGCTGCCGCTCGGAGCATCATTGACATTGGTCACCGTGATGGTCACCGTGCCAACATCTATGCCTCCCCGACCATCCAGTACTCGGTAGGTGAAGCTATCTACACCCGCGAAATTTGCATTCGGCGTGTAGGTAAAGTCACCATTGGCCAGCAATACAACCGAACCATTGGCTGGAGTTGTCAGCAGTACTGAGGTTAGTACTGGATCATCCGGATCGGTGTCGTTAGCCAGGACATTGCCTGTCAGTACGGTGTCTTCAAAGAACAGCGGTGCTACTCCATAGACATCGTCCACCGCTGTTGGTGCAATATTGCCCACCGCGATCGACAGCGTCACCGTGGCCATCGAGGTTCCGCCATTGCCATCGGAAATGGTGTAGGTAAACGTCTGCGTGCCACCAGCAGTTGGCGTGAAATTGAAGTTCGATACCAAACTGGTCACCGACGTGACATCCAAAGTTCCGAGAGCCAATACTAGAGAGCTGCCATTGCTGACTGGAGTTCCGTTGACGTGTGTAATAGTCAACGTCTGAGCAGGCACATCTTGATCAGTGTCGTTGCCCAGTACGCCAAAGGCCAGTACGCCGGTGCTGACTCCTGACGCAAAGTCATTGACTGCTACAGGATTGTCGTTGGCATCCGTCACCGTAATCAGCAGGTTCTGGGTGGTTATTGTCACGCCGTCAGTCACCTGTACGGTCACCGAATAAACGTTGGTAGAGGCGGCGCTACCTGGATTCTCAAAGTCAGGTGCCGCGATGAAGCTCAAGGCTCCCGTTACCGGGTTGATCGAGAACTTGGCAGCATCCGCTCCGCCGCTGATGCCATAGGTCAGTATCTGGGCTGGCAGATCCGCATCTGTGGCCGTCAGCGTACCAACCGCTGTCGTATTCTCCGCCACATTGAACGCTATCGGGCTGGTGAAGACCGGTGCGGTGTTGGCTGGAGCTAACACGTTAACCAGTACCATCGCACCTGAGTAGCCACCATTACCGTCGGTGATCACATAGCTGAAGCTGTCCAAACCGACGAAATTAGAAGCTGGGGTGTAGACGAACAACTCGGTGAAGAAGTTGTAGTCCAGCGTTGCCCCGCTAGGAAGCGGCAGACTACCAACTAACGCTCCACCATTGACCGAAACGATGGTTAAAGTATCTAGGTTAGGATCAAAATCATTAGCCAGAACATTAAAGGTAGCGCTGGCGGTGTTCTTGGTTGTGGATACCAAATCACCGATCGCGATCGGCGGATGATTGGCGGCCACGATAGTCAGGAACACCGTGCCCGTATCGGTCAGGCTTCCATCACTAATCGTATACGTAAACGTCTCAAGGCCATACGCATTCAAATTCGGCAGATAGAGGAAGGAGCCGTTAGCCTGCATGACCAGTGTTCCGTAGGTCAGTGGAACAGGTACGCCAATCGCCGCTGGCGATCCATTTACCTCAGTCACACTGACCGACGGACCATCGACGTCCGAATCGTTGGACAGCACACCCAGCACGGCTGGAATATTCAGTAATGAATTCACCGCCGTGCTGTACACGTCGTCCACAGCTACCGGTGCATCGTTGCTGCCGTTGATCGTGATCACGACCGTCTGCGTGTCAAAGCCGCCGTTGCCGTCGCTGACCTGCAGCGTGTAAGTTAGTATCAGGCTCTGGCCTACCGCTAGGTAGTCGAAGGCTTCCAGACCGCTGTCGAATGTCCAGGAGATGGCTCCCGTGGTCGAGGCGTTGTCGATCACCGGATTGACTCCGGCGGTCAACATGGCCAACAAGGTCGCATTGGCAATACCACTGACGTCACCCGACTCGACGACCGACAGCACCGTCACATCGACTTCGTCGGTGACATCCAGGTCTTCGACGCTCAGCGTCCCGCCGACCGTCAGACCACTGTTGGTCTCGGCCAGCGTCTCGGCATCGCTGTCACCCATGTCTACACTGATCACCGGCTCATCGTTGCTGCCCGTGATGGTAATGGTGACTTCGATCTGGTCGGTAGCCCCTTGGCTGTCCTCTACTTCCAGCGTGTAAGTCAGTATCAGGCTCTGGCCTACCGCCAGGTAGTCGAAGGCCTCCAGACCGCTGTCGAACGTCCAGGAGATGGCTCCCGTGGTCGAGGCGTTGTCGATCACCGGATTGACTCCGGCGGTCAACATGGCCAACAAGGTCGCATTGGCAATACCACTGACGTCACCCGACTCGACGACCGACAGCACCGTCACATCGACTTCGTCGGTGACATCCAGGTCTTCGACGCTCAGCGTCCCGCCGACCGTCAGACCACTGTTGGTCTCGGCCAGCGTCTCGGCATCGCTGTCACCCATGTCTACACTGATCACCGGCTCATCGTTGCTGCCCGTGATGGTAATGGTGACTTCGATCTGGTCGGTAGCCCCTTGGCTGTCCTCTACTTCCAGCGTGTAAGTCAGTATCAGGCTCTGGCCTACCGCCAGGTAGTCGAAGGCCTCCAGACCGCTGTCGAACGTCCAGGAGATGGCTCCCGTGGTCGAGGCGTTGTCGATCACCGGATTGACTCCGGCGGTCAACATGGCCAACAAGGTCGCATTGGCAATACCACTGACGTCACCCGACTCGACGACCGACAGCACCGTCACATCGACTTCGTCGGTGACATCCAGGTCTTCGACGCTCAGCGTCCCGCCGACCGTCAGACCACTGTTGGTCTCGGCCAGCGTCTCGGCATCGCTGTCACCCATGTCTACACTGATCACCGGCTCATCGTTGCTGCCCGTGATGGTAATGGTGACTTCGATCTGGTCGGTAGCCCCTTGGCTGTCCTCTACTTCCAGCGTGTAAGTCAGTATCAGGCTCTGGCCTACCGCCAGGTAGTCGAAGGCCTCCAGACCGCTGTCGAACGTCCAGGAGATGGCTCCCGTGGTCGAGGCGTTGTCGATCACCGGATTGACTCCGGCGGTCAACATGGCCAACAAGGTCGCATTGGCAATACCACTGACGTCACCCGACTCGACGACCGACAGCACCGTCACATCGACTTCGTCGGTGACATCCAGGTCTTCGACGCTCAGCGTCCCGCCGACCGTCAGACCACTGTTGGTCTCGGCCAGCGTCTCGGCATCGCTGTCACCCATGTCTACACTGATCACCGGCTCATCGTTGCTGCCCGTGATGGTAATGGTGACTTCGATCTGGTCGGTAGCCCCTTGGCTGTCCTCTACTTCCAGCGTGTAAGTCAGTATCAGGCTCTGGCCTACCGCCAGGTAGTCGAAGGCCTCCAGACCGCTGTCGAACGTCCAGGAGATGGCTCCCGTGGTCGAGGCGTTGTCGATCACCGGATTGACTCCGGCGGTCAACATGGCCAACAAGGTCGCATTGGCAATACCACTGACGTCACCCGACTCGACGACCGACAGCACCGTCACATCGACTTCGTCGGTGACATCCAGGTCTTCGACGCTCAGCGTCCCGCCGACCGTCAGACCACTGTTGGTCTCGGCCAGCGTCTCGGCATCGCTGTCACCCATGTCTACACTGATCACCGGCTCATCGTTGCTGCCCGTGATGGTAATGGTGACTTCGATCTGGTCGGTAGCCCCTTGGCTGTCCTCTACTTCCAGCGTGTAAGTCAGTATCAGGCTCTGGCCTACCGCCAGGTAGTCGAAGGCCTCCAGACCGCTGTCGAACGTCCAGGAGATGGCTCCCGTGGTCGAGGCGTTGTCGATCACCGGATTGACTCCGGCGGTCAACATGGCCAACAAGGTCGCATTGGCAATACCACTGACGTCACCCGACTCGACGACCGACAGCACCGTCACATCGACTTCGTCGGTGACATCCAGGTCTTCGACGCTCAGCGTCCCGCCGACCGTCAGACCACTGTTGGTCTCGGCCAGCGTCTCGGCATCGCTGTCACCCATGTCTACACTGATCACCGGCTCATCGTTGCTGCCCGTGATGGTAATGGTGACTTCGATCTGGTCGGTAGCCCCTTGGCTGTCCTCTACTTCCAGCGTGTAAGTCAGTATCAGGCTCTGGCCTACCGCCAGGTAGTCGAAGGCCTCCAGACCGCTGTCGAACGTCCAGGAGATGGCTCCCGTGGTCGAGGCGTTGTCGATCACCGGATTGACTCCGGCGGTCAACATGGCCAACAAGGTCGCATTGGCAATACCACTGACGTCACCCGACTCGACGACCGACAGCACCGTCACATCGACTTCGTCGGTGACATCCAGGTCTTCGACGCTCAGCGTCCCGCCGACCGTCAGACCACTGTTGGTCTCGGCCAGCGTCTCGGCATCGCTGTCACCCATGTCTACACTGATCACCGGCTCATCGTTGCTGCCCGTGATGGTAATGGTGACTTCGATCTGGTCGGTAGCCCCTTGGCTGTCCTCTACTTCCAGCGTGTAAGTCAGTATCAGGCTCTGGCCTACCGCCAGGTAGTCGAAGGCCTCCAGACCGCTGTCGAACGTCCAGGAGATGGCTCCCGTGGTCGAGGCGTTGTCGATCACCGGATTGACTCCGGCGGTCAACATGGCCAACAAGGTCGCATTGGCAATACCACTGACGTCACCCGACTCGACGACCGACAGCACCGTCACATCGACTTCGTCGGTGACATCCAGGTCTTCGACGCTCAGCGTCCCGCCGACCGTCAGACCACTGTTGGTCTCGGCCAGCGTCTCGGCATCGCTGTCACCCATGTCTACACTGATCACCGGCTCATCGTTGCTGCCCGTGATGGTAATGGTGACTTCGATCTGGTCGGTAGCCCCTTGGCTGTCCTCTACTTCCAGCGTGTAAGTCAGTATCAGGCTCTGGCCTACCGCCAGGTAGTCGAAGGCCTCCAGACCGCTGTCGAACGTCCAGGAGATGGCTCCCGTGGTCGAGGCGTTGTCGATCACCGGATTGACTCCGGCGGTCAACATGGCCAACAAGGTCGCATTGGCAATACCACTGACGTCACCCGACTCGACGACCGACAGCACCGTCACATCGACTTCGTCGGTGACATCCAGGTCTTCGACGCTCAGCGTCCCGCCGACCGTCAGACCACTGTTGGTCTCGGCCAGCGTCTCGGCATCGCTGTCACCCATGTCTACACTGATCACCGGCTCATCGTTGCTGCCCGTGATGGTAATGGTGACTTCGATCTGGTCGGTAGCCCCTTGGCTGTCCTCTACTTCCAGCGTGTAAGTCAGTATCAGGCTCTGGCCTACCGCCAGGTAGTCGAAGGCCTCCAGACCGCTGTCGAACGTCCAGGAGATGGCTCCCGTGGTCGAGGCGTTGTCGATCACCGGATTGACTCCGGCGGTCAACATGGCCAACAAGGTCGCATTGGCAATACCACTGACGTCACCCGACTCGACGACCGACAGCACCGTCACATCGACTTCGTCGGTGACATCCAGGTCTTCGACGCTCAGCGTCCCGCCGACCGTCAGACCACTGTTGGTCTCGGCCAGCGTCTCGGCATCGCTGTCACCCATGTCTACACTGATCACCGGCTCATCGTTGCTGCCCGTGATGGTAATGGTGACTTCGATCTGGTCGGTAGCCCCTTGGCTGTCCTCTACTTCCAGCGTGTAAGTCAGTATCAGGCTCTGGCCTACCGCCAGGTAGTCGAAGGCCTCCAGACCGCTGTCGAACGTCCAGGAGATGGCTCCCGTGGTCGAGGCGTTGTCGATCACCGGATTGACTCCGGCGGTCAACATGGCCAACAAGGTCGCATTGGCAATACCACTGACGTCACCCGACTCGACGACCGACAGCACCGTCACATCGACTTCGTCGGTGACATCCAGGTCTTCGACGCTCAGCGTCCCGCCGACCGTCAGACCACTGTTGGTCTCGGCCAGCGTCTCGGCATCGCTGTCACCCATGTCTACACTGATCACCGGCTCATCGTTGCTGCCCGTGATGGTAATGGTGACTTCGATCTGGTCGGTAGCCCCTTGGCTGTCCTCTACTTCCAGCGTGTAAGTCAGTATCAGGCTCTGGCCTACCGCCAGGTAGTCGAAGGCCTCCAGACCGCTGTCGAACGTCCAGGAGATGGCTCCCGTGGTCGAGGCGTTGTCGATCACCGGATTGACTCCGGCGGTCAACATGGCCAACAAGGTCGCATTGGCAATACCACTGACGTCACCCGACTCGACGACCGACAGCACCGTCACATCGACTTCGTCGGTGACATCCAGGTCTTCGACGCTCAGCGTCCCGCCGACCGTCAGACCACTGTTGGTCTCGGCCAGCGTCTCGGCATCGCTGTCACCCATGTCTACACTGATCACCGGCTCATCGTTGCTGCCCGTGATGGTAATGGTGACTTCGATCTGGTCGGTAGCCCCTTGGCTGTCCTCTACTTCCAGCGTGTAAGTCAGTATCAGGCTCTGGCCTACCGCCAGGTAGTCGAAGGCCTCCAGACCGCTGTCGAACGTCCAGGAGATGGCTCCCGTGGTCGAGGCGTTGTCGATCACCGGATTGACTCCGGCGGTCAACATGGCCAACAAGGTCGCATTGGCAATACCACTGACGTCACCCGACTCGACGACCGACAGCACCGTCACATCGACTTCGTCGGTGACATCCAGGTCTTCGACGCTCAGCGTCCCGCCGACCGTCAGACCACTGTTGGTCTCGGCCAGCGTCTCGGCATCGCTGTCACCCATGTCTACACTGATCACCGGCTCATCGTTGCTGCCGGTAATAGTAACGACAAATGTTCGAGTGCCGATGTTGTTAAGAGCTTCGCCGTCGTTAATCGCTAGCGTGTAGGTGAGTGTTAGAACTTCGCTAGTGGCTAGATAGTTAAAGGCGGTGTAGGGGGCGGTGAAGTCTAAAGTGACCGAACCCGATGTGGAGCCGCTGGCCTTGGTGACTACACCAGGGGTGACTAGCGCAATGAGCGCGGGATCATTTAGAGTAAATCCGCCCGTTACACCGCTTGGTGTCACCCCAGTAATGCTGGCCGTGTGGCCGATGTCGATTAAGTCGACATCGGTAAATGCAACAGGGATCGATGCATTGATTGGCAGCAGATCGGTCTGCTCGTTGAGGTTGGTCGGAGAGATCACACTGACTACCGGCGCGTCGTTGGTGCCGGTGATGGTCACCGTCAGCGTGTAGGTATCGGTTTTTAACGGGTTGTTGCCATCGGTCAGCGTCAAGACGCGCGTGCGGGTCATAACTTGGCCTACAGCCAAAAAATCAATCAAGGCATTCGAGACGGTGAAGGTCCAGTCCACCGTTCCTTCGCCAGTTAGCGAGTTAAAGCTGTCGCTGAAGCCGAAACTACCTAAAATTCCGATCGGCGGTCCGGCATAAGCCGGGCTGAAGGTCTGTGTCTGAACGCCCAGCGTGACCGAAGGCTGAACCAACTGATAGTCCATGTACGTGATCGTACCGTTATGAACACTCGATCCAGTTGGGCTAAGCGGTTCGACAATCGCACCTGGTCCAGTAGAGGTCAGGATCTCAGGCGCGATGGTCTCGACAGTTAACAGGAACATCGCGGAGAACGGACTCGTGTTATTGGCATCATCGGTAGCCGTGGCCGTTATGCCGTAGGAACCATCCAGGATCACTGTCCCGGTGTAGTCGAATGACCAATTGCCAAGGCCGTTAGTCAGCGTTGTACCGAGTAGAGTCATACCGCTATAGACCGCAACAGTGCTACCAGCCTCCGCCGTGCCATTGAAAAACAGCGTATTGTCGCTGGTCTTGCCATCGGTGCTGCTTAGACCAGTATCGGTAGTGATAGAAACAACTACTGGAGCCAGTGGAACAATGATGTCCTTGCTGATCGAGAACGGAGTAATCGCAGCCGTATTACCTACGTTATCAACCACTGACATGGTGACCGTGATGTGATTCGTGCCGTCGGGGAAGGCAGAAAGATCGACCGTGCCGCTGGAAATCACGTTATACAGAGTTACTGTGGTAAATCCGTCAGTAAATGAAAGCGTCGCTTCGGCATCATTATCCAATCCAATTAGCGTGAACGGAACTGCGGTTTGGTTGGCATTGTTGATGGCTGGGACTGTTAGATTCAAATCGCTACCGACGTCAGCATCGTCGTCGTAGGTCAGTACGACATCATTACCGCTGCCGCCACCGTAGTTGACATCCCACTTGGTGCCCGTGATCGACTTGGCCGCCGGACGGGCCGCCAAATTGACCTCAGTATTTGCGAATTCGCCCGTGACTGCATCCGCCAAATCGTTGTCGACAATTGTCAAATTGTCGCCATGTACCGGGACATAGTTTTCAACCAAGCTCAAAGTGGCGCCAGTGATGTCCACCGTTCCGTTGACAATCAAATTGTCGTAACCGGATGGCAGCGATGGTGTATCCACTTCGATGAGCAGTGTATCGTTGCTGTCCAGGACCAAATCACCGTCGATGATAACCTGAGCGGGGCTGCTGCCCACGGATAACGTAATCGACTTGGCATCTGCACTTGCACCACCAGTGTAGGTACTGCCTGCTTGAACGTGTACCGTGTCTCCGGAAGTAGCTGCATCGATAGCTCGCTGAACACTTGGTGTGGTTGTTGCCGGTGACAAGAAACTATTTGGCGTGACGTAAACATTACCGGCTTTCACGCGAGCGAATCCCAGGGTTGAATTGTCTATCGAATGATTGACCTTGTCTTCGATTGCATAGAGCTGCGCTGTACTAGCGGTGCCACTTAAGACTCCATCATAGGTGTTCCCACCGGTCGCATCAATAAAACCAACAGCGCCAGTAGCAAACGCAATATAGGCTCCCGACTGGCTGGTAAAAGTATTGCCAGTCAATATCATTGGAGAACTATTAGTTGTCGCGGTGGTAATAAATCCGTTAAGTGAGCCAGTGATCGCATTGTTGGTAACAATGAGGGCAGTGGCTGTAAACGTTCCACTACTAATTCGAATGCCACCACGGTTGAGCGCGGCGCTTGTATTGGCATTGGTGATTGTATTACCGTTGATCGTCAGAGTGCCAGTGTTTGCACCAGCCACTTGAATAGCTTGCTGACCGGTGTTTTCAATTTCATTCCCGCTAATCGTCGCTGAAGCCAAGCTAGAGGTGTTGATCCCTGCATTGACGGTGGTGTCGATCTTGTTGCTCTGAATATCAATATTGAGGCTAGCGCCCGCTGCGCCGTTCAACTGCAGCGCATTGCTGCCAGCGTTGGAAATCAAGTTGCCTGAAGCAGTGACATTGACAGTCACGCCAGCCAGCCCCAGATCGATCGCTAGCGCGTTCCCCGCACTGTCGATCGACCGATTATTCACGAAATCGATATTCCAAACTCCGGTCACTGCGTTAAAATTACCGCCCACGGAGGCTTTGAACTCAAAGCCTCGCACAACCGCATCGTAAGCAGATAGATTGGAAAATGTTAAGGCTGCTCCAGCTCCCGGAGAAACAATCGACTCGCCGACGCGAGTTCCGGTGACTGCATCTATCGCCTCATTCGCTCCTAGCAAACTCAGCGACTTATTCAGAGTAACATTTTCGTTATACGTTCCTGCTTTCACATGAACTTCGTCAGTTGCCACAGCAACATCGATGCCTCGCTGCACACTACCACTGTCTATAGTCACGAAGACATTCCCCGCCTTGACTCTTACAAAACCAAGCGACAGATCGTCCGTGCCGTGTGTAATCTTGTCTTCGATATCAAAATTCTCAGCCAGAGTCGCGGTGGCTCCCGTCTGGCCATCAAAGCTGGCGCTGGTGCCGTTGATCTCCAGGTTGTCCAGAGCACTGCTAGCTAGGGTAATGTAATTGCCAGACTGACCACTGAAGCTCAGGTCGCTCAGCGTATTGCCTGTTATCGCCACGGAGGCCCCCGAGAGGCTCAGGCCGGTAGTGCCGCCGGCGATGGAATTGCCAGACCCAATATTCAAGTTAGCCGTACCGCTGGCGGAAATGCCGGTCGTGTTATTCGACAAGCTACTGGCAGATAGATTCGTGGTGCCTGCAGTTGCCGAAATAGCTGTGGTCGTATTCGCAACGTTGTCCTGGACATTGACCACACCGCCACTGACCTGCACCCCGGTGGTAATTCCAGTGTTGTTGTAGGTGTTATCCGTCGTTCCACCGATGGTTACACCGGTGAAATTGCTGCCGACCAAATTATTAAACACGGCGATTGCGGTTCCGCTCGATCCTGATGCACCTTCAAAGATGTTACCGTCTATCGTGGTGTTGATGGGAGTAAGCGTCGAGCCATTCAAGCTAGCGGTTTGTGAATCGACGCGAACATGGGTGAACGCCAAACTATCGGCCGTCAAATTCGCCTTGGCATTAAATGTGTTGCCCGTAACCGACACATCTCGAGCACCACCAATATCAATGGCGGTCACGCTGTCGTTGAACGTATTGCCCGAGATCACTATTGCCGAGCCCACCGCCGTATTGCGATTAACCAGTAGCGAGGTACGCGGTATGCTGGACGCCACCAGCAGCGATGGATTGAATTCGTTGTTACTGACGGTTACTGGCGCTCCAGAGTTGGGATCACCAATCAATAGTCCACCACCACCGGTGATGTGAGCACCATTAAATTCATTATCATCGATCAGCGATGATGCGCCTGACGGGAACTGGAAGATCAGGTCGTTGGCGGCACCCGCAAAGATGTTGCCGGTGACGGTCGCATTGAGCTGAGCCAACCAGACAGCACGCTGGAAGAAGCTGGTACCGCTCGAAATGTTGACGTTGTTGTCGGTAAGCGTGACAGATGGAATTCCACCGGATGGGCTATCGTACAGCACAATGCCCGCACCGCGCACGGACAGACCGGGGGGGCTGCCCGACCAATTAGCTGGGGCATCTCCGATTGAGGAGATCGTGTTGTTATGCAGTACCAAGCCATCAAAATTTAGCGTCGTAGCTGGTGTGGCACCGATACCCACGGGGGCGATTGGTTGACCGGAGCCGTTGTTGCTCTGATTGACTTGGATATTCAAATCGCGGATCGTCACGTTGGTGGCGTTGACGGTGGCGATAATCTGTTGAGCACCCGTCGTACGGACGATGTTTACCGCACCCGTTCCGTCAATTGTCGCTGACTTATTGACTTCAAACACTTCGTCATAGGTGCCAGCGGTAACTTCAACCAAGCGAGCACCACCGGTCAAGCTACCATTGGCCAGCAAGTTGATGGCTTCTTGAATCTTACCAGCTGAACCGACTTGTGGGCTGGCTGCATGAGTCAATAGATGTGACATGTCAGGCTGGAAGCCAGCTGAAATACTGGTGTCAGCACCGGAAGCCAGCGTGGGACTATAGTCGATGTTGGCCGATGCGCTGCCGCGAATGTGCTCCAGCCCTGGACCGGGCGCAGGAGGAGTCGCTGTGCCACCAAAAACCACCGGAATCTGGGCTGCGTAACCCGGCTCACCGGCCTCAACAGTGCTGACCGATGGCGTGACGGCTCCAAACCAGTTGGCGGAGAAATTCTTGAGATTCGTGCCTGGAGAGGGCAGCGAGCCTCCTGACTGACGATCCTCCACCTGCGCATACCAGTTACCACTGATGTCATTAAACCGGAACGAAGAATTCGATGCCTGCTGTGGTGGAGTGTTGGTTCCTCCGCTGCCATCGATAAACAGGACTCCCGTTGTCCAGTTGTTTGTGATGAAATTATTTTCGACTACAAGATTGTTAGTCTGGTTGCGCATCAGCATGCCGGTACGATTGTTGGTAATCGTGTTGTTGACGATCGTATGTCCCGATGAATTATTGATATCGATACCGGTTCGATTTCCGTCGATCAATGTACGTTGGATGGTCATGCCCGTTATCGATGGACCGATGACAGCCACACCGGCAAAGTTGAGACCAACGTTGTTCCAATCGGTCGCGTTATTGCCTTCCCTTGTGATACGAACATCTTCGATCGTAACGTTATTAGCGTTAATTCGAACCGTTGCGCCATCGCCGCCAATCGCGCCGCTAATGGTCGTTGAACCGGAGCCAGCACCGGAGATGGTTAAGCCAACCTTGTTCACGTTAACATCTTCGACAAACGTCCCGTTGCCAACATTGATCTGAGCACCGGCTGCAGCTGCATTCACGCCGTTTTGGATCACGCCGCCATTGTTGACCGTCACCAGTGAAGCTGTTCCTGTGACCGTTCCGGTAATGGGAGCATTCAGTTCGACTTCAGCCACGTTGAACGTTACATTCTGTGACAAGCTGTTGTTAATGGTTACTTTGTCCGTGCCGCCACCGTTATTGAACACAATGGCGGTGATGCCGGTCAAATTGACATTGGTGGTCTCAATCGTTGCACCGCTGAGAACCAAATCTGCACCGCTGGTTGAAACTGCGATATCATCATTGCCCGCAGTGAAGTTGAAGGTCAACGTGCCGCCCAGGCTGGTATAGGACAACGGATCGAGACCGGTGTAGTGGATCGTTCCCACACCTGGCACGGCTACGCTACCATCGTTGGCATTGGTGTAGTTGAAAACAGCATTACCAGCAGGTGCTCCGGTAATGTTCAGCGTATCGTTATCGGCAACTCCACCGGCGATCAGCATACCGGCGACCGGCAGAACGGCACCGGCTTGCAACACAACGTTGAACGTATCACTACCTCCTCCGCCATCGAGCACCAATTGACTAGCCATGCCGGTAGAATAAGTCGCCACTGCCACAGCGTCTACCGACACAGAAATCGTCGTCGGACTAACCGTCACATCGAACGTATTGTCCTGACCGGCTACCGGCAGCAGAATACCATCTGTGAAACGAACAATGTCGATCCCGGATAACGTATCCGTACCCTCTGGCCCAGTCACGGACGAGGCGGACGCGGTATAGGCTGCAGCGCTGCCGGTGTAAATCGCCGTGTCAGGTCCAGACCCGCCGGTAATTGTATCATCGCCACCGCCGCCGCGAATGAAGTTGGGCGCGGTGGGATGCCCGGTGATATTGTCACTGGCAGAGCCACCCAGAATGGTAACAACCTGTCCAGACTCAACCGTATTTCCAACAAAACTCAGCGTCATGCTGGTAGTGGTATTCTGGCCATTGATGTCTGTATCAACATCATTGAAATGATTGCCCGTGAAAGTGAAGTTCGGGTTAGCGGCGAGTGAAATACCTGAACCTGCCAACGCGAAATTATTATTGACTATTGAACTCGACGCACCGTTCTCCAGGTTAATGGCCGTGCGGGTACTGTTGAAGGTGTTGCCATCGATGGTGATGTTCCCCACATCGCTCCACACGCTACGATGCCAGGCGGCGGTATCGTATTTGCCGCTTGACAAGCCGGTAAAGAGATTGCTCTCTACGCTCACAGGCCCCGTCACCGCAGTGGTCACCATCAGCGCCCGCAGGCTCACGGCATTGGGGCCACCAGCCACGTTGCTGTAGAAAATCGAGTTCTTTACTTGATGATTGCTACCGCCGCGCAAGCTGAGCTTTGAATTGACGCCATCGGGACTACCGGTGGGGGTCGATAATGCGCGAAACTCTAAACCATCAAAGACCACTCCCGCGCTGGATGTCACATCCACCCAACCGGTAATGGAAGCCTCAGCGGATCGGCTGCCTGAACCGGCTACCCCGGCATTGGGACCGGTAATCGTTAGTGCTTTGTTGACCGTTAGATTCTCGTTGTAAGTTCCCGGCATCAATTGAATTGTCTCGCCGGGCTGGGCCGCATCGATGGCCGACTGGATTGACGAGAATACGTTCACCCCGTAGGTGCGGTACGTGCCCGGCACAGGACTAACGCCTTCTACGATATCACCACTGGTGATTGATGTGGAATTGTCGCCATCGACTGTAATGCTAAGTGCAGCCAGACCGGGAACCACCACCTTGGGTCCGCCGCCGAAGTCGATGCGATCACCACCATTCAGAATCGAGGTCTGCAGATAGTCGACGTAGCCAATCGACTGCCGTTGAGATGATCCAAGCCCGAACTGAACGCTAGTGACTTTTGATCCAGCACCAAAGAGAATTGGACCCCAGGTGGCATCAGCATTCCAGTCATCCAGCGTCTTGGAAGTTAAACCGCCAGGCGGAGTGGAACCTGCGATCCCTGTCCAATTAGGGTTACCCGCTTGACCATACAAGAACCAATTTCCGCTGTCCTGATCTACGGATACTGTGGACCAGGCGTTATCTGAACTTGCCGGTACATGAACTAACACTAGGTCCCAGGCGGATTCACCAGATCGAGTAGCCGTAAACGAAGCTTGAGAGATTGCCCACGCTGCGCTTTGAACCCCAATACGAAATGCAACCGTACGAGAGGTGGGATCCGGCTGTCCATACCAACTGTAAGTAGCACCGAACTCGGGTTGGACTAAATCCGATGCTGGAGCGAAACCACTTGCTGTATCGACAACACTTGCGGTTGATTTACCACTGTTGCTCGACGTCCCATCTACTAGCAAGGCCCCTGGAAACGCCGAACCGGCCGGCGCATTGACAATTCGTACCTGCTGAAGAATGGCTTGGTCATGGGCAGTCGATGGCGTCACACCAACATCACCAGCGTTTGTCAGCAAAGAACCAACTAGATCAGAGCCAGCGATATCCCTGGTATCATCCGACTTCCAACCATGAGCACCCAGGAGTGCTGCTACATCAGTGACTGCCAGCAGTTGCCGCTGCTCAAGCATCTCGCTCACGAGCAAGCCACGGTAGTAGCTTCGGCGGAAGCGAGGTTTATCGCGACGTGCGTTGCGCCCCCGACCGCAGCCGGCTGGCGACAATCCCAACAGAGTAAGCACAGCCGACCATAGCGATTTGGCGCGGGCAAATAACCAGCGGCCACCGGACATCGGAGTACGGAAGGCGCGCTGCCACCAAGCAAGCCGAGCCTGACGTCGCTGCCAAAATAGTATTTGGCTACGCTGAACGCGCTGGCGCAGTCGCTGCAGCTTGTCCTTAACTCGTGCCAAACGGGCCTGCGACTTCGCGTGATCTCGGTGGGATTGGCGGATCATGTGTCATTCACCTCAAGTAAGTATTACAAAGCAAGATATATCTATGAAAAAACGCGGCATATTGAACTGGTAGACCAGGCCACTAACACCCAACCACACAGCAACACGCTTTCGCACCAACGGGCCTGAGGCTGCCGAAATCCCAAGGATAACGGGCTGCCCAACGCCACAGTGCTCACGCAGGTGACAAGCCAATAACCGCCGTCAAGACTTGCCCTTACGCCCAAACAGACCTACGCGAATTTGAGAATACTAAACCGGACTGTAACGCTGAACAGGAACAAAACAGGAATAACGGTTATAGCGCCTTCATGCGCAGCTGCTGCCTGGCTAAGGCTTGGCAGACGGGCTCAGTGTCATAACGCAGTTGAATTCCAACGATCTGACCGGAACGATAAGTGAAATGCACAATCACCCACATTTCGGCCAGTCTTTCGTTACCTAGTTGCCAGGTGTCCACAAAATGAGACACAACTTGGTTATCTGCCTCTAAAAAGGAGGGGCGAATCCTGCCGGCTCGACGGCTGCAAACCGCATAGAATTGGTCCAGGTATTGCTGCAGCCCCTTGGCGCCGCGCCAGGCACCGGCAAAGGGAATTCGATCGCGAGAGCCAGCGACGATCAGTTGAAAGCCCTTGGCCAAGCAGTTAAAGTGCTGCAACAGACAGGTCCCATGGCGATCAAAGGCTCCAATGAACTGCCTAGCGAGCATCAGATTGTCGCCAATCAAATCATCGGCTGTGACAGCTACACCACGACCCGACAGCGACGCCGCCAGTAGCTCGATCGTCTCGAAACGTAGCGAGCCACCCGCCTCGGCCTTGCGCACCACACGGTCGGAGCAGTCGGCCAACTGCGCAAGTTGTTCCTGGGTCAACATGGCCTGAATGCGATATCGTCGCAGCCTGTCGCCCTGAATGCGAAATCCTGACATGCCCCTTTGGCCCCCATGAGAACAATCCCGGATCTACGCACCACGCTCTGGCGAGCGTAGCTACACGCAGTCGACGGAAGAGCAATCCAGTCGCCGGTACAAGGTCAATGCCCTGTACCGGCGCTGGTAGGTCCAGCGCGTGACTCCACTGACCTCTGAGTACGGTACGGACAGCGCAAACCGTCCAACTGACACGGAACTCGTGGCGGTGAGCCAGTGGTTACGCTGCGGGAGTGCTCCAACAACGCAAGTCACCAAAGGACGCTACCAGTAACAATGGAGTTTTCTGTGCGACCTGCGACAGATTCTCTAAAGTTAACGATTCTGCTGAGCGCGACCGGTGTTCTTAAACGGACGGTGGAGGGCGACAGGCATATCCAGATGACTCGCCAGGCTACCGTTAATTCGGAGGTGTACATCCGAATGCAGGTTCAAGGTGCTGGCTGATAAGCGGCTGTCGTAGCTGGCTGCGGCGTGTCGTCTGTTCGATTGAAATTTCCATGGAATGGTAGGAGTCAATGCGATGGCTGTCGCGCGCAGGTGGCAGAGCTGCCAGAGTCCAGTGAAAGCGTATGGTGTGTTGGTTCGCGTCGCGTCAAAACCTACTGGCGTAGTTGGTAGGCCGGCTCGGGGCTAGACTGGCTGCATATGAGCGATCTGGTTGCCTTTGGAAAATGCTGCGGATATTGAGCGCATGTTTGCAAAGGCCCGCTGGTCCCAGCCTAAAAAATTGCAAGAGTTGAATATGTTAGATGCCAATCACATTTCCGAAACACGCTTGCGAGAGCTGCTTCATCTGGCAGCTAGGAGCGATGATTCGACACGGGATGAGGCTATCGGCGAGTTGTGGAGGTATTACTATCCGCGGCTGAAGTTGGTCGTTGGCAGTCGCATCGCTTCGATTCCGCGATTGGTCGACGAGGATAGCGATCTAACGTCTGAAGCCTTGCAGGATTTCATCTGCCACAAGATTCGTTCGCCTCTGTTGGAACTGAGCGATGTGAATAAGGTGTGGAATCTAATCAAAGTAGTGACTCTACGACACATCAACGATGTGGCCAAGCACCGATTTGCGCAGAAGCGTGGCGGACAGGTTACTACCGTCAGTTACGATGTGGCCACTGACAGCGGCTGGGAAAGTAGTTCTGATGGTCAGCTGGGCACGGTCAATTTGACTCAGCAGATTGTCGACAACAAGGGTACCGACCCGATCGACGATCTGCTATTTAGCGAGATGCTAGAGGCGCTGCTGCAGGCTTTGCCCGACGAGACAGCCCAGCGGATTGTGCTGTTGCGCTTGGAGAACCGCAGCACTGGCGAGATTGCAGATTTGCTGAAAGTCAGTATTCGCACAATCCAGCGACAGATTCGCGAGATTGAGCAGATGTGGGGTAGGCTCCAGTGCCAACAAGGTCAAAAGAATTGAGTCATAAGAATTGAAGTGGTGAAATTAGGTGATCAAGTGCAGACGACAAACAAGTTGAGAGTCCAGGGTCGAAGTCGAGTGGACACTGGTCGTCCCTGACGGCTGCAGCGGGTTAGGAAGTTTAATTGTCGGGTTTTTGGGGGCCAAATTCTGGCGGGGGTAGCAACCTTCACGTTCTGGCCAACGTAGCTACCGGTGTGGCTTGGGAAGATTTATGTAAAGACAGGGTTGGTGACAAAATGTCCTTCAGTACTCAAATGGCCAGGCTCAGCGAAATTGATTCGGCTTGGAAGCAGCGTGCACCTATGGTTTCGCAGCGGTTACTTCAGGAATGTCAGCAGCTGTGCGAAGCCGAAGAGCTGGCCGAGTTGCTGGCTGCGGATTCAGAGTGGCGTTGGCGTTTGGCCGGTCCCAGTGAGATGACTGCCGAGGCCGGAATTGACTGGCGCGATCGACGACCACGAGCGGTAGAGACCTATTTGCAGGAGAATCCAGAGCTGGGTGATTCGTTGGCCGCGCGCTGGCAATTGATTGAATCAGAGTTCATGTCGCGCAGCCGCTGGGGCAATCCGCCGTTGATTTCCACATTTGTTGAGCGGTTTCCGGAAATCGAAGACCTGGAAAAGCGCCTGCGAAATAGCTTAGACGAATTGTCGCTGCTATATGTGCGACTGGTCGAAAATGGCGATTCGCTAACCGCCACCAGCCAATCGAAGTCGATGGTCGCGGTGAAGACTCCGCTATCGATTGGTCGCCGCGCGTTTGAAGAGCCGCGAGATACCTTCGTATTGCCAGGGCGGAGGCGATTGATCATGGTGGACAATGATCAGCACGGAGTCTCGCGACAGCATGCTCTGATCATTCGCCAGTCGCTCAATCAATGTCAGGTAGTTAATACCAGTCCCTGCGGCAGAATGAAGGTTAACGGCGGTGAATATCCACCGGGTTCACATCAGTCGTATTATCTGCCAGTAACCGTCGAAATCGCAGGCCGGAAACTGCAGTTTTTTCAGCAATAGACACACGGGTTGGAAATTGATCACAGACAATTCAAGTTGGTCACGGACAGACCCGGTCTGAGCCATTTCAGTCCATCATTCTGTCAATTGCTCTATCCTCCAGCCGTTGCCGTCGTCCCAGCTGCGAACCAAATACAGACGGTACCGTGAGAATCCGCCAAGGACTGGTTGATCCTGATGGTTTTGATAATGCTGCTCGTAGGTCTGACGGCCGCTGGCAAGATTCCAGCAGACAACGCGGCCATACTCACTTAGCGCAATAAGAGTTTTTCCAGTGGCAGAGAAGGTAACATCTCTGAGTCGTTCCGTATGAATGAATTGCTTTACGATTTTTTTCTCGTTGAGATTATATAGAAAACAGCACTCATCATCACACATGATGGCCAGCAGATTCTTGTCAGGCGAAATTGCAAGATCTTTGGCCGGCAAATTGCGAAGCGTGGTAATATGTTCTGGTGGGCTGCCATCGGCAAATTTCCAGCGATAGATTTCGCGATGTTTGGCGACATACCAACAGCACTGACTGTTCGGTTCGAACCAAATCAAGCCGACTTCGTCGGCACTAGTGGTGATGGCTAGATCAGACCGACCAGGTGGCGTGCACCACACGACAGACGCCTGGGCATCCCAGCCAGCTAGCCACTGTCCCTCGTCCGATCCTACTAGGCGGAGATGGTTTTCAGATTCTGAAAATTCATCCGCGCGATACGGCAACGACCAATCTTGCCAGTCCAGTTCAGTTGGCTGGGGCTCGATGCTGGGCCGGGCGGTCTTCAGGGCTTGGTCCAAAGCTGACCAAGAAACGAAACGAGCGAGGTTTGGCTGTTCGATCGCGTACAGTCCCGCGCCTGGTACTATGCACAGAGCAGCATTGCGAGTTCTGACGTACAGATTGATGCCTGGGTGAGACTGACTGAAGATGTCTAGGGAGTCATGGTTGCTTTGAAAGAACAGGCAATTTGTCGGCTGGTTGTCTAATGGCTGACCGGCAAGCAGCAAATGGCAGTGTCTTTGCCCGTGGATAAGTGGGGATACAAACTGCCAAACTGGTCCCGAATTGGACCATTGAAATACGTTACCGTCAGCACCCAGGGTGAACACCTGTTGATCCTGAACGGTTGGTTGAGTGATTGCAGAAAAAATGCGTTCATCGGTAACGCTCCAATTGCCTTGCACAGACAGCCTGCTCCGCTCAGTGATCTTGTATTCCCAAAAAACTCCCGATCTGGAGATGACCCAGAAATGACGATTTTCGGCAGTCTGGGTATGCTTGGCCATACCGACAAAACAAACGTTTCGTATGGATTCTGGATACCCAGCGGCATCCGTTAGGCTGAAATCTTTAAGGTCCACCAAAAACACCACATTCCGATTGGAAACTACCAAGGCCCACCGCCCGTCTGGGCTGACCTTGATGACACGTGTGGAGACTTCAGGCGTTCTGGGGAGGGACTTGGTGCCGAGTGGCAACTCCTGGACTACCCTCATGTCGGTACCGTCGATGCGGAACAGTTGTTCGTGTCGATTGCCTGCCAGAAAATGACGCCCGTCGGGTAGGCTAGCGATGGTCGCGACCTTTCCTGAAACAGGCGGCAATTCGGTCAGTAGGCGCCCATCTTGCGCCGCCAAAAAGCTCAGATCATCGCTGCGGCCGTGAACCACTAATCGGTCTAATTCCTCCAGATAGATCAGCTCATGTGCTTCGTTACCCGGCGCGAAAGCGAGTGTTTTCCAAATAAGTTGATGGCTATTGCAATCCCAGGCGCAGACCGTCCCGTCATCACCGGTCGACCACAGTACGCACTGGTCCGAATTGAGCAGTAAGCAGTTGATTTCACGCTGTTGGCTATCCCATTGTGACTGGACTAACCCCGTGGCCACATCCAGAGCCGTGATTTGTGAAGATGCTCCAGCTGAAAACAGGGTACGTCCATCTGCACTGAAACAACCTGCGTACAGTGCGTGAGGTGCCTGCCAGAGCCGTTGAGGCCTGTATTTCTGAATATCCTTGGTGAGCATGTGCCAATCAATATCGCGATGCACGTGCAATGGCTGATCCGATTGATAATGTTCCAAAATGGCTCGTACGCTGCGCAGGTCACCACGTTTAAATTCTTCGGAGGCTCGAGCCATGTCCTGAGCATAGATAATTTGTTCATTGTGCCAGCGGGCAGCCTGAGAATTCTGTAGGGCGGCTGCCAAATTCGCATTCTGTTTGTCCAGCAAGGCGTTCAGCCTGCTCATGCGTTGTTCGTGGATGACCAACAAAGATATGAAAACAATGACCGCAATCATTATCAATATACTTGTCGTAGCGATCGCAGGATGACGTCGGCTCCAGCGCCAACCCCGCTCGACGACGTTCGGTGTTCTGGCACGAACGTTGCGTCCTTCCAGAAAATTCTCCAAGTCTTGTGCAAACAAATCGGCGGAGGCATAACGCCGATGGGGGTTAATGTCTGTCGCCCGCATGCAGATGGCCACCAGATCACGCGGTACTTTTGTGCAGCGGCCAAGATCGGCAAGGTCGCCGTGTACTATCTGATATAGAATTTCGCTATAGCTTGCGCCACAGGCTGCACGCTGACCGGTCAGCATCTCACGCAGAACGATCCCCAGCGCATAGATATCGCCTTGAACGGTGTAGCCCTCTGAGGTGCCCTTTACAACTTCGGGAGGCATGTAATGCACCGACCCTATCAGTCCCTGCGCTGAATGGGATAGCGACTCTTGCGAAGGCGCAGTGGCCAAACCGAAATCTGCCAGCCGAGGCGAAAATGGCAACTGGCCGACGTTATTTTTTACATCCAGCAAGATGTTGGCGGGCTTGATATCCCGATGCAGGACACGTTTCGAATGCGCATGGGCCAGAGCCTGTGCAATGTACAGAGTGATTTCCGCAGCCTGACGAGGCTCACAACCGTCGGCATGTCGTTCGATCCATTGCGACAGCGGAAATCCGTCGACCAAGTCAGAGACTAGATAGCAAGCCTCATCGGTGACCTCGAAATCATGCAGCCGGACGATATGATCATGCTGTAGCGCGGCAGTCGCCAGCCCCTCACGTTGCATCCATTTTCGCGCCGATCGATCATTGGCCCAGGATACGTGGGGAATCTTCAGCGCGACATCGCGACGCAGTTTCTGATCATACGCGCGATAAACCATGGCAAAGCCACCGCGACCCAGCAGCGCCTGTGGTTGAAACCTGTTGGTGGCCAGCTTGTCCCACTGGATGTCCTGCGGCGAGCTGGAGAGACCTGCCGTAGACACCCCAGCTGGTTGCGTCAGGGGCAGTTCGTTCGGCTGTGGTCCGTACTTCGTCGAGTCTGAAAGTGGGTTCATATTGACCTGTGCTCACCGACGGTTTCTGGATTTTACTCCAAACAGCGATTGTACACCAAAGCCAGCGGTCAACACAAGTTTTCCAGTGGCTACCGTCGCCAGCCGGTGGGTGAAGGGGCCACGGAGGAAGGTGCCGTTTTCAGGCAGCAGCCGAAGAAAATACTCGACGAGCATGCCGGCGCGCGTGCTCTCGAATTGCTGGTGGTATCCTATTATCATCAATATCCATTCAAACAGGAGCCGGTCCATGCCCAGTGTCGTTCGACGAAATCTAGAGTTTCATAGCTTGGACGACGCAGTCGCCGATTCCTGCCGGTTGCTGGCGGAGGGTTACAGCCAGGCGGGAAATTGGAATTTGTCGCAAGTGCTTGGGCACTGTAGCGACTGGCTGAGGTTTTCAATGGATGGCTATCCGCCGACTCCATTGCCTCTCAGACCACTGGTGTGGTTGATGCGGGTCACAATTGGCAAGCCTATACTGGCCAAGACATTAAAATCGCGGACGATGAAGTCGGGAGGTCCAACCATGCGCGCAACTGTCAAGGGTGTCAACGAATCAGACGATGCCGCAGCGGTTGACAGTTTTGGTCGGTTGGTGGAGCGTTTCAAGCGATTTGATGGACCCTATCATACGTCGCCGCTGTTTGGATCATTGAGTCGCGACGAGATGCGCGAGCTGCAGATTATTCACCTGCAACATCATCTGAGTTTTCTAGTACCCAATGCGCGCGAGTGACTGCTTTTCCAGAATACGGTCATTCATCAGGGCGTTGCCCGCAAAGTTAATTGAAATCCATGATCAATCGCCAATCATCCATGGTCACAACAATGGTTTGATCCAGGGTGCCAAGAGCTGCGCGGCGCGGGTTTGCGCGCGGCGCAGCGGTTGCCCGCTAGCCACGGGAGCAATGGTCAGTGGTGAGGTGACAAGTTGTGAACGGCCGCGACGTGCCTGAATCGATTGTTCGAGTTGCTGTGCGGCCAGTGGTGCATCGCTGACTACACACAGCTCCAAGTCGCTGCCCTCGGAGCGATGATCGAAGTTGTAGCTGCCGACCATCGCGAATGTCGAATCAACTACCAGACTTTTGGCGTGAAGATGCTGGGGCCCGTCGAATTCATACAGCTCGATGCCGGCGCGCAGCAGTTCAGCCTTCTGATTTTGATGCGCCGCATAAACCAGCGGCTGATTGGTACTCAATAGTGAGTTGGTTAAGATCGTCACGGTGACTCCGCGGCGGCTGGCGCGCTGCAGCGATTGACGAAAGCGATCGGAAAAAGCGGGGTAGGGGGTCTCTACAAGGACCATCTGCGTTGCTGAGTCGATGAACTGGATGACTTGATCAGCCATCACGGTCGTGCGCTTGCCGCTGTCTTGGTCATGCAACAGGCGAAGTTGGTGTGCAGGTATGTCCAGCCAATGGACATTGCCGATATCAGGCGGCCTGGAGCTGCCAGCCGACACCAGTGTGATTTGTGGAGCTTGGCGGACCGGCTCTGGTTCGCCAGAGGGCTGAGGTTCTGGAGGACCGACATTCTTGGGGGCCAGCGAGCTGACGCTGGTCCAGGACAGTCCGGTGGCAAGTTGATTTGAAATTGGACCCCAACATTGCTCCAGCGGTACAACCTCCATGCTGTCCCACAGCATCTGGAAGTATTCAGCCGCCGCTTGACTAACTTCGCCGATAATTGCCACGTCGCAATCGACAAAGTTGGTGTGCTTCATGCCGAAATGCATATCGGAAAGATTGCGGCTGCCAACGATTAAATACTGACTGTCGACTATCAGCAGCTTGGAATGCAAGCGGCGATTGAGCCACATTGGTCGTCCGGCTAACAGTGGGTGAAAAATGCGCACCTGAACGCCAGCGGCGGAAAACCGCCGGGCCATGTCCGGTGGAATGCGAGTTGCCAACCCGTCTAGAATGATCAGCACCTTAACGCCGCAGGCGGCCCGTTGGCACAAGCGATCAACCACCGCCCGAGCTGCCTGACCATCGTTCATTGTCCAGTAGGCCATGCCGATTTCGTGCTGCGCAGCGTCGATCATCGCCAGCCGCATCTCCAGGCTGGCAGCGTCGTCGTCCAAAATGGCCCACTGATCGGCTTGTCCCGAAAGAGAATCGGCCAGCCAAAGTACTAGCACTACCAGGCAAGATATTAGGAATTGGCGATGTGACAAGGGATCGGTTCCGCTGCGGAGTTGGCTGTGAACTCAGTAGCTGATCGTCCATGGTCGGGCGGCTGCCACAACCGATGCGTGGCAGCCGGCAGACTCGACCTATTTTCATTGCCATGCCACAAGGCTAGCAATGAACCATGGGCTTCGATCCGGCAGGCTACTACGCACAGTGCTTCGTAGCTACGGGTTAGTCGCTGAATGCGTAACCGTGGATGAGGTAGCGGAATAACGCCAGCAATTGCGGGTCGGTCAGGTCGTTCAGCAGATCGTCAGGCATCAAGGACTGTGGGATGGCTTGCAATTGTTCGACCTCCGCTTTGGCGACCGTTACCAGATGCTGCTCGGCGGTGCGCAGCGTGGTGGACTGTAGATCGCTGGCTACCAACAATCCGGTGACTACCCGACCGTCGCTGGTCAGCAACGCGTAGGTTTGATACCCTTCACGAATCTCGACGCTGGGTGCGACGATGGCTGTCGACCAAAAGTTCAAATTACTGCGATCGTAGGTATCTAGCGCAGGACCGATCTTCTCGCCCTGGCCAAACAATTGGTGACATTTTCCGCAACGATCCATGAACAACCGCTTGCCTTCGTATAATTGTTCAAGGCTTGCCGAGGCAGGTACTGCGGCATCTGCGCCTACAGAATGCAACAGTGGTTGCAAGAGCTGCGAGAGCAGCCTGATGCGCTCAACACGCTCGGGAGAGTTGGCTTGAGGCGCGGCGCCAAATGCCTCATCCACCGCAGCCACAATTTTCCGGTCGGAGTGATTGCGCAATTGGCTGATGACGTCCGATGGAATGTCCTGCTTGCGAATGCGCCACTGGTTAATCTCGTTCAGCAGGGCTAATGCCCAGGCTGGGCGCGAGGCCAGAGTGCGGCAAGCGGTTTCGCGCAGGCCATGTTCGGCCGGCAGCGTCGAATCGAACGCGGCTAGAATCACCGGACCAATGCGCGGCTGGTCGTACTGGGCCAGCGCTTGCAGAGCGGCGCGTTGCAATGCCGGCTGCTGAGTCGTACGCCCAGCGGCCAAGTTCAACAGGTCTTCCACCGCCGGTGGATAGTTCTGCGAGCCAAACAATCGTGCGGCTTCGATGCGTAGTCCGATATCAGCCTGGTTGTCTTGCAGCCATCCATGGGCCTGGTGCAGCGCAGCGGCGTCCCCCTGCTGGGCGGCCAAGACGATGCCATCGACGCCGCGAGCCTGTCGATAGTCGTTCAGCGCGTCTTGAATCACCGGGGGCAACTCCGGTGGCAAGCGACGTCCTTGAAACGCATTATTCAAGCCGTTGACCAGGGCATCGCGAGCCGATTGGTCCGGAGCGATTTGTAACAGCTGTGCACAGCGCTGCAGTCCGGCTGGCCCATCGCTGGTTGCGTAACGCTGCATCAGTCGCTCGGCAACAATCTGCCGCATGATGGGGCTGGTCCAGACCTTCCTATCACCCAGCAAGCGCAGGATCGCATCATATTCCTCGGCGTGCTGCTGGATGGCCCACCAGATCATCAGTGGCATGTGCGGATCGGAGATGTCTTGGTGGTGAGCTAATAGGTTGTGGATTACTGGCAATGCGACATTCGCCGGAATTCGTCGCGCCGACGCAGCCAACTGACTGCGGACCTGTACATCGGTTTCGCGCGCTGCCAACTCGGCCATCTGAATAGGGCCTTCGTGGCGATCTCCCAACAACCGCACGACCCAGCGCCGTATATGCGGGTCCGAGTGCTGCAGCCACGCAGTGGCGCGCTGCAAGGTCAATTCACCAAGATTGTTCAAAGCCCACACAGCATCCAGGCTCGATTCATCTTCGACTAGTCGAATGAGTTGAGCAGCAATCTGTGACTGCTGTTGCCAGCCGAGTTCAAGGGCAGCGCGCTGCCGCACCCATTTGTTGGGATGTCGCAGCATGGTGACCAACTGTTCGGCAGACATGCCTTGCAGACTGACCAACTGGCCCGGCGCCAACCGGCGTACGGCGTGCTGATCAGCTGCCTCAGCCGTGCCGATTTTGTCGGCTGTTGTACCGGCCGTGGCTAAGGCATCCTGGACGGCAGAGCTGTCCGGCCGAATGCGATAGATGCGACCGCTGGTTTTATGCCAGTCGTCGATGGGGCTGACGTGACTGAGTCGTGTATCGTACCAGTCGGCCAGATAAACCGCTCCATCTGGCCCAACTCCTGCATACACGGGTCGAAACCAGCGATCGGAACACTCCAGCATATTCGGCTCGTCCACGGTGCGGAAGGTCGATCCGTCGGCGTAGCGGCGACTGTGCCACACGAGATTGTGCATCGAATTGGGCGCAATCACGCTGCCGTTAAAATCTTCACCCAGCCAACCGCCGTCATAGATCAAAAATGCTTGAGGAAAACGCCGCTTGTCGCCTTCCGATTTCATCGGCGAAAAGTAACCAAAGGCAAACGGATTGGTCAGTGGACCATGTTTGCCCCAATTCTTTTGCCCGTAGCTGCCTTGCGGATAGTGCCAACCGCGAGTTTCCCCGCCGTTGGTTCCCGAAAAAACATGCCCCTGAGCGTCGATGTCCAGGCTGAACGTGTTGCCACCGCCTTCGGCATAGATTTCGAACACTCGCGAAGTCGGGTGGTAACGCCATAGACACTGACCTTCAAAAGTTGTGGCTTTGGTAGCTGCCGAAACGATGCTTCCGGCAGTCGTGCTCCCATTGGCTCCATACAGCCAGCCGTCGGGCCCGATCAACAGGCTGTTGGCGACCGAATGCGTATCTTGCAATCCAAAACCCGACAGGTGCACTTCGGGGTCAGCGTCGGGCACTGCATCGTTATCGCGATCGGGATAGAACAACAGGTAAGGCGGATTGAGTACCCAAATTCCACCGTAGCCGATGGCCACTGATGTGCAGATATTCAGTCCCGTAATCACATCACGCTGTCGATCGTAGCGTTGATCTCCGTCGGTATCTTCCAGAACGGAAATCACGTCGGCGCCAAGTACATGATTGGGCGGTGGCTCCGGTACGCGATCGAAAACAGCTCGCAGGTGCTGATCGAATCGCACAACTTTTAGACCAGCCGGGTATTGATACTGTCGATATTGCACGACCCACATGCGCCCCGCTGAATCCCAACTTAAAAACAGCGGCTGCGAAATAGCCGGCTCCGAGGCGACCAATTCAATGGTCAATCCCGATTTCAGCTTAAAGGTTTTCAGTGATTGCTCGGGTGGGGTTGGTTGCGAGTCATCGGCCATCACGCCACGTCCCGGCCGCGTGCGAAGTATTTCGGCAACTTGCTCGTTCCCCGCCACAGCGGCAACGACTTGTTCAACCGCCGGCTTTTTATCGGTTGTAGCATCTTGAGCGATTGCGCTATACGTAAAACTGGCAATCAACAAGGTCGCCCAGCCTAGCTGGCCGATGGACATCAATCGCCATGAACGATTCGGCTTGGCTCGCGGATTTTGCACGGGTCAATCTCTTGGTAGATGAAACTTAAGCTACTGTTTTGACCAGAAATGAACGCAGTATTGTTTCCGTCGTGAGGTGAACCACAGCGCTAGGTTTGGCAGGTCTCTTCGTTTCCGGCGAGCGTAGCCACCCGAATTGCCAGTTCTGACACAGCCAATCGCATTATAAGGCAAAGGATTCAGGGCCGGGTATTCATTCGGCGGGAGGGCGGATCGACCTCAAATCGGCGCGACTGTTAGAGTAATTGATATCGAAGCCTAATGCGACTGGATCGGTGGGCTTGTCCCAGTGCTGGCAGGCCAATTGATAGATTTCGGGCCACCAATTGCGATGCTCGGTCAGACCTTCGTCTTGGTATCGCTGCCAGTGGCTCATAACTTGACTCCAGGCGCGATCGCCAAAGTCTAGTGCCTGCTGGCGCGATTCAAACTGAGACACATACCAGCGGCGACCAATCTGCGCATGCAGAACTTCATCGGCCCAATCGAAATCCTGAAACAAGGCTGACAATGGATCGCCACTCTGCGTAGCAATCTCCCATTCGTAGCGTTTGCCAGTGCGAGACATTAAGCCTTGCTCGATGAAGTACAAGACACCTTGGCGCTGCTGTGGATCCAACTGTGTATTGAGATTCAGTGACCACGTGAAGTTGATCGGAATTTGAGTCCAGTCGATCCCCAGGCCGGTCAGACCCACTTGGCCCATCATGGCGTGGCGTGCCTCGTCCCACAGTTGGCGCAGCATCTCGCGATAGAAGCCCCATGGCTTTTTGCCGGACAGCTCAACCAGAATACTGGCCATCATTTCTGGCACATCCAGCTCGCGGATGCGTTTGTAGAACATCATCAATGTCTTGTCTTGCGGGCTGAAGCGCTGGTCGTACAGGAAGGCCTCGGCATTGACACCGGCGTTGTAACTGTCTTGAAAACGGCTGTCGCGGCGCGGAACGTGGCTGTATGCGAATGGTTGGCTGAACGGATAGGGTTCAGGGGGTGGGTCGGCGGGAGCCGATGGATCGCATTCATCCAGCCCCAGGATGCCATCTGCGGCATGGATGCAGCGATTCAAGTGCGCCAGCCAATCGGAGCGAATTGTTGGCCGCTGGGCTACGTCGTCCGTAACATTCGCCAGACATTGGCCGTCGCCAACCGGGTCGGCGCAGGCCTCAAATTCATCCATGGCGAGACTGGCCTGCTGGCCAACGGCGATGACTTCGGACAACTCGACGGAGATCAGTTTCGCGGCGCGAACCGTCGGTGCGTCTGCCAACGGATGTGCCGAATCACGCAGCGTGTTACAGGCCTGATGGATCGCGGGCAGAATGACCTGGTAACAACCGGCCAGGAAGCTGGCCATGTTATCCATGCGGTGGAGATCGTCCAGCAAGCGGTGCAGAGCGGCATGCGGGATCTTTTCAAGCCCCAGCGGTGGCTCACGCATTTCGCTGACTCGCTGGCGAGCTAACTGCGCTTGCTCGGACAGCAGATAAGCGTGATGACTCAGCAACAGCTTCAGCTCGTAGATCGGCTGGCTAGTAATTCTGGCAACCATCGACAGACTCAGTTGCCGTACGCAATAGTGTACACGCTTCCATGCTCGAACGCTTCGCTCCACGCTCCATTGGTTGGTCTGCATCGCCTGCTGCAAACTGCACACGCCAGCCAGCGATGGGATTTTTTCGAGCACTGCACGTTGCTGTTCATTCATAGTTGCAGTTCTTTTCATGCTTGAGTGCAATTGAATTTCGACTTGGCGAAGTCGCGCTAACCAGAGTGTGGCCGAAGAACACGTTGCCTCACATTCTGGCGAACATTGCTTCAAGAGGGCCGCGAATGTTTGAGAGCAATTCTGGCTAGAACGATATCAATTCATCAAGTGGCCCAGTGGTTAGTTGTATGGAATTGGCCTTGACCGGTTGGGCACGTAGTCGGTAATGTTTGCACACACTCAATGAGCCTTGTTTGGGGTTCTGATGAGTCGTTGACTAAATCTTTTAGAAAATGACTCGTCACAGGGAAACTGGTCTTGTGCATGGAAGCACAGGTCTGTTACACCTCGAACCGGAAACAAGTTGTTGAGGGTGATCTTTGGGAAACGGAAAGCCTGAAGCTCACCATTTAGCAATTCGTTGGTTCATGAATGCTGCCCAAAATGCAGCGCCAGTCGGTTGCCGCAGCCTGTGGGCGGCCTATACAATTTATCGTTCGAGCGGAATCGCACACGCTCCCGGATTAATAGCTCGCAGTCCTCTGCCCCCCTGGGACTCGTTCACCAATCCGGGAGCTTTTTCTTTTTACCGCGCGACCATTAGTCACTCGACTTCTCCACCGCCTGGCTACGGTAACTACTGATACGTCGAGCTTCATACGGACGGTCTTGCCAATTCGGCTAGCCCAAGCAGGTGTCGGCGCCCGTAAGTTCTTTGCAGACCCCGCATCTTCCCCAGGCGGCGAGGGTTCCCTGGACGACGCAATGCCGATTTCCAGCGATTGTTGAAGTGGCGAATTGGTTAATTTCGATTGAATCGTTAGAACCGGTTCTGTCGTCATGTAAATCGCCGCCAGCGATCTGAATTGAGTTGAACGCGCATGCCGCACTGGATTGTACTGGATCAAGCTCGCTTGCAACGCTACCAGCCTGGGTTACTGGCTGTGTATTGGCTGGTGATAGTGATGGCTTCGGGCTGGTTTGGGCCGTCGATGCTGGCTGGCGAGGGCGAGCTGACAGATCAGCTTAGCTCGCGACGGTGGGCCACGGACCACCAAGGTGCACTGGAACCGGCGGCTAACGAGTATTCAGGGCAATTGCCGCTGGGGGCTCGCGAGGTCGGTTGTGCGTCGGCTGGGTGTTGGAAGCCAGCCCTGCTGTTGCGGCAGCGGGCGCAGACTGTGATACGTCTGTACAGTGACGATCGTGCAGCCAAACGTCAAGCAGCTTCGATGTTGGCCCGTTTTCTGCAATTGCACGCGGCCTATCAGGAAGACATCGGCGCGGCCTCGGCCATGCGTCCCTACTACAGCCGCATCGCCTTGCAGCTTCAATTGCAATGTATTGACCAGGCTGTCCAGGCCACCGATCTACAAATGGCCAAGCAACACAAGCTGATGGACAACGGATTGGCTGCGGGCGCGGATTTGACCGCGTTGGACCGTCAACGCTTAGACCTGGAAGAGCAACGATTGCAGGCCGAAGCTCGCGATCGCCAGTTGCGCGAGATTGTGCACAGTCTGTCGGGGTTGGACTACGCGCAGGGGCAATGCATTGTCGAACCGCTGAGCGTGCAGCCGCAGCAACTGGATTGCCAGTGCCTTGCGCTGCTGGCGGTACGAGAGCGCTGTGACATGCAAGCTTGGCGAACTCTGTATTGTCAGGTGGACGAAGATTCCGCGCCGTTGATTGCCGGTACGCTAGCGGCTTCCATCGGCGGTTTCAGCATTCCGTTGCCGGCGGTGTATGGGCTACGGCTGCTGTTGTGCAATCCGGTCGACGAAATGACATTTGCATGTAGTCTGCGCCAGGAACTGGCAGCCATGATAAAGGTACAGGAGCAATGGATTCGACAGACCGTGATGGAGAAATGCGAAGACTTACAATTGGCATACCGGCGTTGGGAGTTGGCCGGTCAGCGTATCGAAAGTTGGCAGCATCGACTGGCTCAGCTTCAAAGGCTGGAGGAGTTGGGACAAGCCAAGCCGGATCAAAGGATCGCCGCCGAGGCCGGGTTATTGGAAGCTCGTACCACCGAGGTGACTCGGCGTCTGGAAGCCAAGTTAGCCGAAGTCAGTTTGGCCGAAGCGGTTGGTGGCTTGGCTGAACGCTGCTGTCGCGGCGAGGCGTGGCTGGTGACGGGCAACTGAGCTAGCAGATTTTAGGAGCGAGCCCACCTTCTGGCGAACGCAGCGACCAAAGCTCGGGCGAGCGTTGCTAACTAGAACAGGCTGGCCGGGTCGCTGCGGAACAGCTTGCGAATCGCCAAGCCGCCGCTGACTGTACACATCAACATCGTCAACACGAAGACCAACAGACCGCGCTCCCAAGTCAACAGCATCACCAGTCCACTGTACTTGGCCAGCACTTGGTAAAGCACGACCGACAAGATGCAGCCTGGCAAGAAGCCCAGCACGGCCAGATACATGGATTGACTGAGCACCAAACGCCAGAAATAACCCGGTCCGTAACCCATCGCCCTGAGTGTTGCGAATTCGGACATGTGGTCATTGATGTCGGTGAATTGGATTTGGTAGCAGATGATTGCTCCCACGATCAGCCCCATCACGGTACCGAGAAAGAAGATTTTGCCGATGGGCGTGGCCTGCGACCAAAACTGCTTTTCACGCTGAACAAAATCGACAGAAGGACGAACGTCCAGCAGATCGGGAGCCAATTGTCGAATCTGTGCCGCAACATCTGCCAACTGGCGACCGGCTGCGGGCTGAACCTGTAACAGAGCCATATCCACCATGTCGCTGGGCAAACGCGTCGGCGATCTCCAGGGAAAGTAGCGCGCGTGCTGCGCTTGGCTCATCAGCAACGTGCCATCGTTTCCAAAGTCAGTACCCAAGCGAAAAAAGTCCACGGCAGTCAGGCGACGTCCGTTGAGTTCAATGTGCTGCTGTTGCAATTCGGGCTGGGTCCTTGCCAAACCGTACCATGGCTTGCTCTCGGTATCGACCAAGCACGCATCGCGAGCCACAGCGTCAGAAAACTTTTGTTTGAGTTGTGTATCCACAAAGAAATCGGCGGCTACGTCATCCACCGCAATGACGCGAACGGGCCGAGCCGGTCTTCCCACGATTTGCAGGCCGGCAGTACCGCGCTCTAAACTGAGCATGCCAACTCGACTGACTTCGGGCTGCGCAGCAATTGCATCCAATATCAAACGTGGAAAGCGAAGTTCGGCAGAAACGTTGTAACGTGCCCGATTGGCCACAGCTAGATTGGCAGTATTCAAATCGAACAGCGAGAAGACTTGCGTGTTGCTATCGATCAGCGCGTTGCGAAAGCCGATCTGCATGAACATCAATACCACAGCGAATCCGACCCCGGCGGATGCTAACAGGCATTTGCTCCAACTGGAGGTCAGATTTTTCCAAGCCAACTGAGTTCGCATCGTCAGGCAAGTTCCAATTCTTAGTAGCTCACATGCTGGCTGAAGGATCACTTACGTACACGTTCACCGCCAATACTCTTCATCGAGGTGGTGGACCACTGCGGGTCCAAAACGACTGCGTGTGAACGCAGGTTATCACTCTTCATCGGTTTTAGGTATTTACCAGCAGTCTACAGCGGTCCCACCGGTCCCTGTTTACCAATCACGCGCGGGGCCAGGTCAAAACAGACTGGCCGGTTCCGCTTGCCATAGTTTTCGCAGGGCCAGCAAACCGCTGGTACAACACATTGCCAGCCCGAGCAATAATACCATCACCACACGTTGTGCATCCATGGCCATGGGGATCCCAGAAAAGCTGGTTGCCAAACGATACAATAGTTCGGCTAATATCCAAGCCAACACAAAACCCAGCCCGGCCAGAAGCGTAGCCTGTGTCATCACGATGCGTGCCAGGAAGAAGCGCGAGTAGCCTAACGCCAACAGTGTCGCATATTCGGGCAGCCGTTCGGTCACGTCGGTAGCCAACACCATATAGACGATGGCCGCGCCAACGACCAGCGCAATGGCCACTCCCATCTGAAAGATCAAGCCGATCGGCGTATGCCACAACCAGCGCTCACGTTCGGCTTGCAAAGCCTCTTGACGCGTCAACACCGCGACTGCCGGGGCTGATGGTCCAGCCGCGTTATCGCCCGCCAATTGAAATCGTTGTTGTAACAGTTGCTTGACGGCTGCAGGCGGGTGCGCATCTTGAGTCTGCACCAGCCCCATGGAGACGGAGCGTTGTGGATTGACGGGCAACACGCGCGCAAAAGCTCGATCGTTCGTGATCATAGATCCGTTGGCTGCCAAGCCAGTTCCCATGCGATAGATGCCCGCGATGCGAAATCGTTGACCACCAATCTCAGCCTCGGTATCGATATCCAGTTGACCAAATTTTCGTGCATCGATCGGCTCGAAGACCGCCTGCGTCATGTCGTCGATAATCAAATCGTGTTGGCTGTCGAGTTTTCCGGCTGCGATCAGCTGTGCGATGTCCGGCGGTGAAAACACAGGCAGGTTGGGATCGACGGCCATGACGGCAATGGGTTGAAGGTCCGCAGCTTCGCCCGGGCTACGCCCAGGAACAATGCGCTGCCAATTGAGTACCGTAACCCAGAATGGCGACACAGACTTTACGCCCGGCACATTGGCGGCATCAATCAATGCCTGTCGATCGACTTGATTGGGCTCAAAGAAATGTGCGTAGTTCGGCGAGCGAATCAGCAGGTCGAATTGCATATTCAGCAGCGTGCTGGTGGCCGTATAGGAGACGGCTCCCATGAATCCCAGTTGAGCGAACACCAGCAACAGCGCAAAGGCAACTCCACTGGTCGAAACCAGTGTGCGCGTGAGCTGGTGCCGGAGGTTCAACAGGGCCAGTGGGGTTCTCATGCTTTGCCCAACTCGCTCTCAGCGATCCACATTCCCAACGTTGATTTCGACTTCAACTTGAAGCTGTAACCAATCTTGAGCCTGTGGAGGATCGTTCAGGTCGATGATCACGACCATCGTCCGATAATCGACGGCAGCCAGCGGATCCAGCGAACGCAAACGCGGTCGCCCGACCAAACGATTCTTGTCAGCGACGACTCCGGTCAATGGTTCCTTAAAGGCTCGGCTGCGAATAGTCACGGGCTGTCCCAGGCGAACTGCACCGACATCCGCTACATTGACTTCCGCCTCACAGACCAGTCGTGACAAATCGGCCAGCTCGATCAGCGGTGCCTGGACGGCCGCGCCACCCACGGCGGCCCCGATCGCCAAGACGACTCCTGGGCCGGGCGCGGTAATGGTCGAGCGGCCGGATTCAGCGTCCAGTGCCGACAATTGCAGATCGAAAACTTTGCCTGGGTCGGGTTGCTCAGCCATAGCCAGTAGTGCTTCAGCAGCCTGCAACTCTTGGTGGGCCGCGGCAGCAGCCAATTCGATTTCCTGGCTGGCCTGCTGGTGAGAAAGTTGCTGTCGTTGTAGCTCTAGGCCGGCATCGTTGACCGACAGGCTCTGGCGGTCGACATCGATGCGCCCCACGAACTCGCGCGTCAAACTGTCTTCGGCGATTCGTTTGAGCGATTCCAGAATCTTGGCGGAGGCTTGTACTTGTTGAGCACCCAGTGTGAGCAAATGAGCCTGTTGCTGCAGTGCTTCGCGTCGCGCGTCGATTTGTTTTACTTTTAGCTGAGCGGCGGTAACTTGCAACTTGGCTTGCCGCACCGCATTTTCCTGTTCGCGGATGGCGTTACGCCGCTGTTCTTGCAATGTGGCTCGCTGCGCAGCGAGCGTGGCTTGGGATCGCAATACCGCCAAAGTTTGCCCTGGCTGAACTTGTGCTCCCACAGGGACTGGAAGGTCTACGACCGTATCACCGGGTGCCGAGAAGATTTTAACAATGCCACCGGCGGGCATGATCTGGCCCTGTGCTACGACCCGCTGAACGACTGTTGAAGCTTCATTGGAATTGGACTGGCTGGAAGTGGGCGGCTGGCGAGCTGGACAGCCGGCCAAGCCAACGAACACGCACACCGCTAGCGCGGCCCAAGCGGTCGCGGCGCTGCGATTACTCAATGGGATTCGGCAGAAATGGGGAGAACTATTCACAAATCGGAACATTATTGATTGGTGACAGGCGATACCGAAGTCGATTTGGCTATAGTCTATTTAGAGGGCCGTCCGCGTGGACACCTTTCTCTAAATTTTTGCAAGCGAGTGGATCGAAATGGCAATCAGCAGCCAACAGCGTGCAGTCCCTGGCATCCGCTGGACCACCGAGTCTGCTGGGGTGGGAATGTGCGTCAATCAATCTTTAGCGGTCCGGTTCGGCGTCGTTCATCAGTCAGATTGCGTAGCGGCGACGGCATCTTCCGGTACGGGGTGTAACCGTAAGCCCTGTAACGGTTATGTGGAGGGTCAGCGGTGGTAGAAACCAGCCCCAGATCCGTGCGGTTTGATCCGCGGTGGCGCGAGCGGTTGGCCGGTGATGTCAGGCCGACCATCGTGGCTAAGGAGCTGCAGCACTATTTTGGTGCGGGCGAGCTGCGGAAGCAGGTGTTGTTTAACAATACGCTGGATATTTACGCCGGCGAAATCATCATCATGACCGGCCCCAGCGGTTCGGGTAAAACAACCTTGCTGACACTGATTGGAACACTCAGGCAAGTTCAGGAAGGCCAGTTGACCGTCCTGAACCGTCCGCTGCATCGCACGAACCATCGCGAGCTACTGGAATTGCGTCAAGAGATTGGCTTTATCTTTCAAGCGCACAATTTATTCGACTCGCTAACAGCTACTCAGAACGTGCGGATGGCTTTGGAGCTGGTTCAATCGCGCGGCTCACGCAGCCAGCAGTCTCAGCGTTGCCGAGAAATGTTAGAAGCTGTCGGATTAGGCGAGCGCATTGATCACAAGCCCAAACAACTTTCAGGTGGACAAAAGCAACGCGTGGCCATTGCTCGCGGCTTGGTGCATCACCCCAAATTGATCCTGGCCGATGAACCGACAGCCGCTTTGGATGAACAGAGTGGTCGCCGAGTTGTAGAACTGCTCAAGCAGCGCGCTCGCGAAGATCAAGCGACCATCATCATTGTTACTCACGACAATCGCATATTGGATGTGGCCGATCGCATTATCAATCTGGTAGATGGCAACATTCGTAGCGACGTGCTGGTTCAGGAGGCCGCCATCGTCAGCCAGATGCTGGCCAAGTGCGAAATCTTTCAGCATCTGACCCCACGGAGTCTTGCCGAAATGGCCGATCACTTGAAACCACAGCCGCTGGCGGCCGATCAAGTCGTGATTCGTGAAGGTGACATCGGCGACAGATTCTTCCTGATTCGAGAAGGCTCTGTCAGCGTCCGCCGTAGCGGAACGGAAGTCGCGGTTCTGTCGGAGGGCGATTTTTTTGGCGAAGTTGCCTTGTTGTACAACCAGCCACGCAATGCGACCGTTGTGACGCGTGAGCCTTGCGTCTTGTACACGTTACATCAAGATCACTTCCGTCTGGCCATGTCCCAACAGGCCAGCTTTGAAGCTGAAATCCGCAGAAGTCTCTTTGACCGGCAATAGCCATTAAACAATTGGAAAAGCCGCGCTGGGGTCCATGACCAGCACACACCCGCCATCCCCGGCGCGCTAGTCGGATGCAGCCTGTTTTGACGGTTTTCGGCACCTTGGAAATGGGGCAATTGGGGCGCCCAAGCAGTTTCGGTAATTTTTCGGGCAACTCATATTGTTTTTCTGCGTGAAATCAGTGAAATTGAACCAGCGGTCGATTCGATCACTGAAATAGGTAAAGTCGAATAGGTCGGCGAGTGCTGCATGCGGCAGCGGGCCTACGAATCACGAAATGGGGAATCCGTTCGATGAACTTTGAAATCGACTTCATTGGCTAGGAATCGCAAGGATGTCTGAGACTACTTTTTACCAGTTTTCCCGAGAAGTTTGGCAGGCAGTCACCAATCAAGCGCGATACGCATTGGTCCGCAAAGATTTCAGCGCGGAGGATTCGCGTATTGAATCACTGCGCTGCGTCTATTTGGACGAAGAGTGCGAATCGGACTTCGGTCGCCAAGTCTGGTTCTTTGAGGCGTTCGGAATTGATCCGGTGGGACGCAAACACCGGCTGTATGGAGCACTGGACTTCTCCATTCAATATGGCCTGATGGAGCCGGCACGGGCTATGCTGTCCGACGATTCCCGTCATCGCCAGCGAATGTTGCAGTCCATTGCCAATCCGGTTCAGCAACAGGTTTGGGCTAGTCCCTCGACCAAGGTCTGGGTGAGACTTACGTTGGCCTCGGTGATCATCCTGTCGTCGATCTGGTTGCTGTTGCTCGCTCAAACGCTGATGCAAGGCTAGTGCCTGGAGCGGCGCTGCTGGGTAATTGAGAGTTCATGAGCGTTGCTTCATGTGCTGGCGAGCGTAGCTACGTTACGAATTCTTCTTCGCCATCGCCGCTGGGGCGTTGCAATTGCCCAGAGTCTTCCAAGCTGCGCACAACGTCTACGATCTTCTGCTGCATGGATTCCACTTCGGCCAAGCGAACTTTGCCGACGAAGCTCATCTCTTCACGGAGCATCTCGGCTGCTCGCTGCGACATATTACCGAGAATCTTATCCTGCAACGGCTGGCTGGCCCCCTTGAGAGCCAAAGCCCATTGGCTGCTATCGATGCTCTTGAGCACGGTTTGAATATCTTTGTCGGAAATCTTGATCAAGTCTTCGAAGACGAACATCAAGCGTCGAATTTCTTCTACTAGCTCAGACTTGTTCTTGGCCAAGCCGTCGAAGATGTTGCGTTCGGTGGCGCGATCGCTAACATTCAAGATTTCGGCCACTGCCGGGATGCCGCCCGCCTTTTGGTAGGCCTGAGTCATAAACAGAGCCATGCGGGCCGACAGCCCCTTTTCGACTTCTTCGATCGCTTCGGGACTGGTCTGCCCCATTTCGGCAACACGCTCGACAATCGCCAATTGTCGCTGTGTCGGAAATCCGCACAAGACGGTGGCTGCCAACGGCGGCGGCAAGTGACTGAGTACCAAGGCGATTGTTTGTGGATGCTCGTCGATTAAAAAAGTGAGGATGTTCTGTGCGTCGGCCTTGTGCAAGAATCCAAAGGGCATGGACTCCAGGGTCTGCTGCAGCAGGTTCAACATGTCCCCGGCGTCTTTTCCCAACGCCTTTTTGACTAGCGTCTTGGCCTTGTTGATACCTCCCGAACTTGGATTCAGTGCGCTGGGGCGCGTGTTGAGGAACTCATTGATGACATTCTCTTGCTCAGCCGTGGAGACCAGGTCAAGTTGCGCGATGGCGATCGAGACCTTCTCTGCGAACCGGCGTGGCAACATCGCCAGAATCTGCGCGGCGCTATCCTCCTCCAGACTCATGAGCAGGATCGCGGCTTTGCGAACGCCTTCAGATTGCTGAATGGCCGACATGTCGATCTCCATCACTGTGTCAATATGCTCAGCTGCACACCCCGACCGGTCGCGAGAAACGGGCGCAAACCACCGTATGAGAATCGGATAGACAGCCGCTGGGATATGACGCTCAAGCTAGCATTTTCCGAGAGCTAACAACTGTGGTAAGCAAGGAATTACCACAGTAACGGCTGTAGCAGTTGTAGCGTTCATGGGTTACCAAGCAATGCGGCAGGCAGCCCACTGGCCGTGATTCTCGTCCACCGACACTTCCAGCCAATCGAGAGTCGCAACGGCGGCTTGCAATCGCTGGCGAACTTGACCGGCAATCCACCAAGCGATCAATTCCGCCGTGGTGTTAGCGACCGGGAGCAACATGCAGTCCTCGCGCGGAAAAATCCATCGCTTTTCGCGAAAGCGAACTTCCACCTCCGTCGGCCCTTCATGGACGACAATCAGCGGATGCTGGGTTGCCAGAATGACTCGGTGGTCCAACTGCTTAACAATCTGGGCCAAGTTGTCGCGAAAGGCGATGAAGTCGATGACGTACTGATTCTCATCCAATGGTCCAGCTACTTCGGCTTTCACGCCGTAATTGTGGCCATGCAGGCACTCACAGACATCACCCGCAAAGGTGATGAAATGCGCTGCGCTAAAAACCAGTTGCTGTTTGTGTAAAAGCACGCGATACTGGCCACCAGCTGGACTGGACGGGCTGGACGACATAACAGAAGACTCCCGATGAATGCTGAGGGGGTGGTTGAGTACGTGGATTACCGTATCTCCCGGAGGTCCATTGTAGCCGGTTCCTGGCCGTACGCTGGCCCAAGACTTGACAGTCGCCTGCTTCTGAGTTTGGATAGAGGCGTCGAACAGTGGCGAAATTGATAAGCTGCATTCGGAAAAGTGTAAATGTTAAGCGCAGGCGACTGTGCTGGCAGCCCAAACGCATCATGTACTTGTGCTAAAACGCAAGGCAAGTATCTGCGAAGTTCCCGACTCCAGTTCCAGCCCAAGCGACCTGGGCTTCATTGACATCGACAGCAATTATTCGTTCACAGCCAACAGCGTTGCCGGTATCTACAAATGGGAATGGTTCGATCGGGTCGGGTAGTACAGATCGCGCTGCGCAAGCCACTGGAGCGCAGCGTGTATCAAGGCCACGCCTGGCTGTTCAGCGACGCCATCGAATTGCCTCAGGCAGAGTGCGGCCGCGTGGCGCATGTGTTAGACCGACGTGGGCGAACGATCGCCGGTGGGATGTATTGCAGTCAGCATCCGATCGCGCTGCGCATTTGTACGCTCGAGCCACCCTATCGTGTTGACGACGCCTGGTTGGTATCGCGAATGGAGAGTGCCATTGCGCTGCGGCAACAGTTGCTTAATTCCAGCACAACCGGCTACCGTTTGGTTGCCGGCGAGGGCGACTTGCTTCCAGGCCTGATCATTGATATCTATGATCGCACGGCGGTGATTAAATTGGATGGGGGCGCACCCGAAGTGTTTTACCAACCGCAGCCCATTGCGGATTGGCTGAGGCAGCGATTAGAGCTTCAGGCTGTTTTATGGCGACCGCGTGGTCGAGGCACCAACGGCATTAGCTTGAGTGGTCCCATGCCAGCTGCGCCGATTGAATTCCTCGAAAACGGGCTCTCCTATTCCGCAGATGTCATTCGTGGTCAGAAGACCGGTTTTTTCTTGGACCAGCGCGACAATCGAGCTGTGGTGCGCGCCTGGTCGCTTGGCCGCGAGGTCTTGAACTTGTTCAGCTTCAATGGCGGCTTTTCCATTGCCGCTGGTGTCGGGGGTGCTGCTGACGTGACTTCGGTGGATATTGCGGCACCGGCGATCCAGTCATCGCAGGCGCTGTGGCAGCTCAACGGACTTGCTCCGCAGGCTCATCAAGGCGTGGTGGCCGACTGCTTCGAGTATCTCGAACAAGCTGCGGGGCAGGGCAGGGCCTGGGACTTGGTGATCTGCGATCCGCCATCGTTCGCTCCCAGTCAGCAAACTCGACAGTCGGCCTTGGCTGCCTACGCTCGACTGGCTCAGATGGCGGCCAGCGTCGTGCGGCCCGAAGGCTTGTTGGCGTTGGCGTCCTGCTCCAGCCATGTGGATCAAGCCGCTTTCACCCAGGCTTGCCAGGAAGGTCTGGGCCGTGCGCGTCGAGTTGGCACGTTACTCAGCCAACTCGGCTTGCCTGCAGATCATCCCACGCCGCTGGCAATGCCTGAACTGAGGTATCTCAAGTTTCAGCTCCTGCGGTTGTCGTAACTGGGCACGGATAGGCTAAACTAGATGTCTCCCCGCACTATGCCCCCTTGGAAGTATCGCCGGCGCATGTTTCGACTGAACCGCTTGACTCTAGGCTGCTTGATTGTGTGCTCTTCAGCACCGTGGCTGATGGCTGACTCCAGTCAGGAGATTAATCGCGCAGCCAGATCGCTGTTGTCCAATCGCTGTTACGCCTGCCATGGCCCGGATGCTGGACAGCGCCAAGCGGGTTTTAGACTGGATGATCGCCAGTCCTATCTATCTCCAGCAGACTCTGGACAGCCACCGGTGGTTCCAGGAGAGGCGGCGGCAAGTCCACTATGGCAACGAATCACCAGCCAAGATTCTGACCAGCGCATGCCGCCGCCCGAACATGGGGCCGCATTAAGCCAGACCGAACAAGAAATAGTTGCCGCTTGGATAGGCCAAGGTGCCCCCTTGGCCCAGCACTGGTCGTTCGTCCCACCGCAGCGTCCGGCTGTGCCGAGTCATCCTCAGCCACAGATGGTCGATGAATCTTGGAATCATCCCATCGATCGATTCATCCTAGCTCAGCAGTTGGCTCGCGGCCTGCAGCCATCGCCGCAAGCCACGCGTCCTGAACTTTTGCGGCGTGTAAGCTTAGACCTTGTGGGACTCCCCCCCACGCCGGCGGAAGTGGCTGAGTTTGTCAAAGATACTTCAGCGCAGGCCTACCAGCGGCAAGTCGATCGGCTGCTGGCCTCACCGGCATTTGGTGAGCATTGGGCGCGCAAGTGGTTGGACCTGGCCCGCTATGCTGACTCGGCGGGCTATGCAGATGACCCGCCGCGAACCATCTGGGCCTATCGCGACTGGGTGGTCAAAGCGATCAACGCCAACTTGACAATCGACGAGTTTACCAGGCTTCAGTTGGCCGGCGATCTGCTGGCCGAATCCGGCCAAGACCAACTGTTGGCCACAGCCTTTCATCGCAATACGCTGACGAACAACGAAGGTGGCACCAACGACGAAGAGTTTCGCAATGTGGCGATTGTCGATCGAGTCAACACGACCATGGCGGTGTGGATGGGCGTGACCATCAGTTGCGCGCAGTGCCATTCCCACAAGTACGATCCGTTTTCGCAAGAAGAGTACTTCAAGTTACTGGCCATCTTCAATCAAACTCAGGACGCTGACCGCAGCGACGAAAGTCCCATCCTTGAATTGTATTCCGACGAACAACTCCAGCAGATTTCTGCCTGGCAGGCCCGCATAGCACAAATCGAACAACACATTGAAAACGCTGAGGGTTTGGATGAACAACTGCAGCGCTGGGAAGCCACACTCAGGCAACCTGAGTGGCAGACGCTAAAACCTATTAAGTATCAATCTAGTCGGCAGAACGACGCCGTGTTTTCTGATAGCGGTACGATTCGTGTTCAACCGTTGGCCGGTTTTGTCCGTGAAGAGACTCAGCAGGTCGAACTTCAGTTGTCGCAAACTGCCGACCCAATTTGTGCCATCGCCGTGCAGACGCTGCCCGACCCCGCACTTCCCCAAGCTGGCGCTGGGCTGGGGGAAGGTAATTTCGTGCTCAGTGGAGTGAAGGCCGAGATTGTGCCGGCCGAGGGTGCACTGCCGTTGGTGCGATTCGTTCGCATTCAACTGCCCGGCGAGCAGCGGATTTTGTCGCTGGCTGAAGTGCAAGTGCTCGTGGGCGAAGACAATGTTGCACTGGGTGGCAGCGCAAGTCAAAGCAGCACAAGTTATGACGGCGCTGCGGGACGAGCTATCGATGGAAATACCACAGGCGAATACTTCGCTGCCCTGTCCACAACACATACGAACACCGAAGACGCCCCGTGGTGGGAAGTCCAGTTAGCACAGCCTGCCGCCGTAGACAAGATTGTGGTGTGGAATCGCACAGACAGTGGCCTGCAGAGCCGTCTACAGGCCGCTCAAGTTTTGTGCTTGGACGATCAGCGGCAAGAAGTCTTTCGACATGCCCTCCAAGAGGCACCTCAACAGCAGGTGGCCATCGCAGTAGGGTACTCTGTACCCATTACATTTACCGCCGCCTATGCTGCCTATGCACCGCCAGGGTTTCCCGCCGCAGCGGTTCTCGATAACGATTCTAAGTCGGGTTGGTCGGTTCCCGGGCAAGTCGACCGACAGCATCTGCTGGCGCTGATCCCCGATCGACCTTTGAAAATTCAACGTCCCTCGGTGTTGCGTTTGACACTAGAACATCAGTCCGGCTATCAAGATCACATCCTGGGTAGTTACGCAATACTGGCCAGCCATTCGCAAGCGGCACGCGATTGGGCGGCGCTGGGCGAGACGATCGGGCAAATTCATGCCACGCCTCCTGAGCAGCGTTCTGGCGAGCAACAACAGAAACTGCGATCATTCTTTGCTCAGAATTTTGCTGAAGCTACACGAGCCCTGCGCGACGAGCGCGCTAAGCTGCACAGCGACTTGTCTGCGATCAAGCCCGCTACCAGCGTGCCGGTCATGCGCGAGCTGGATAGCGGCGTTCGCCGTCGCACGTTTGTTCAGTTGCGCGGCGACTATCGTGCGCTGGCCGGTGAAGTTCAGCCCGGAACTCCAGCAGTCTTTCATCCGCTGCCAGCTGCGGGGGAGTCTAACCAGGTGACGCGATTAGACCTGGCTAACTGGTTGATGGATCGCCGCAATCCACTGACCGCCCGCGTGTGGACCAATCGCATGTGGGAATCGCTGTTTGGGCTGGGGCTGGTCCGCACCAGCGAAGAATTCGGCGCGCAGGGCGACTTGCCATCCCATCCGGAGCTGTTGGATTGGTTGGCCTGCGAGCTGATGGCGCTGAACTGGGATTTCAAGGCGATGCTCCGCATGATGGTAACCAGCCAGACATATTGCCAAACGTCGATGGTCTCGACGGAGTTGCTTGAGCGAGACCGAGACAATGTGTGGTTGGCCCGAGGCCCGCGCGTGCGGTTGTCGGCTGAAATGATTCGCGATTCAGTGCTGCTATCGTCCGGCTTGCTATCGCAGCGGATGTACGGACCACCCGTGCAGCCGCCGCAACCCGACATGGGATTGCGCGCTGCGTTCGGCAGTGCTACGGACTGGAGCGCCAGTACTGGTGAAGATCGTTACCGGCGAGGTCTGTACACCAAGTGGCGACGCTCCAGCCCCTATCCGTCGATGGCCACGTTCGACGCGCCTAGTCGCGAAGTCTGCGTGCTCCGTCGCGACAATACCAATACGCCTCTGCAAGCTCTGGTCACATTGAACGACCCCGCCTTTGTCGAAGCAGCTCAAGCACTCGCCCGGCGCGTGGTACTGGAGGAGGTTCCACACAGTCAGACGCAGGCGGGTACGCAGACGCTGGATGCTCAGCGGTTGATGGCTGCGTTTGAATACTGTACGGCTCGACAGCCAAGCGACGCAGAATTGCAAGTCTTGCTCGAGCTGCTGCATGAGGCTCGACAACATCTGCTGAGCAACGACACACAGGCCCTGGCCCTGGCGACCGATCCACTGGGACCGCTGCCTGAACAGGCTAGCCCTGTTGAGCTTGCAGCCTGGACATCCGTGTGCAACGTACTGATGAATTTAGACGAAGTCTTAATGAAGCGCTGATTTGTAAAGTTGAGCAGCAGTTTTGTGTTTTTGTAGGGTGAGACAAGCCAGACGAGATAAGTTCAATGGCATCCAACAATGCAGGTGCCACCGCAGGCTTGGCTTTAATTACAGGCAAGTTCGCTTGCGCCGGCCCACCACGAGTTTGAATCGAGAATGACCTGAACAGCTAGAGGCAAGAAGCAAAAACATGAATCCCCTATTCGAACATTTGCAATTGCGCACGCGCCGATATTTTCTGCGCGATGGTGCGCTCGGACTGGGTTCCCTGGCAATGGCCCAATTGTTGGGGGTACCGCTGGCTGGCGACCACGCCTCGGCGGCTGAGTTTTCAAACGACAAACGGCAACCGCATAGGCAACCCACAGCCAAACGTGTGATTTATTTGCACATGACCGGATCGCCACCCAATTTAGACATGTTTGATTACAAACCCGAACTGGTGCGGCGCACTGGCGAGGATTGTCCGCAACAGTTCCTGCAAGGCAAAGAGTTTGCCTTCACAACAGGTACACCAACCTTGCTGGGGACTCCGCAGAAATTCATTCAAGCTGGTCAATGCGGCACGTGGATGTCCAGCGCCATTCCCAAACTGCACGATGTGGCCGATCACCTCTGCCTCGTGCATTCGATGCACTCCGAGCAGTTCAATCATGCGCCCGCCGAGCTGCTGATCTACACCGGATCGCCGCGCGCCGGGCGTCCGTCGCTGGGCTCGTGGCTGACTTACGGGTTGGGTACCGAGAACGACGACCTGCCGGCATTCGTGGTACTGATATCCAGCGGAGTGCAACCCAACGGTGGCAAAAGTTCTTTCGGCAGCGGGTTTTTGCCCAGTGTGTACCAGGGCGTGCAATGCCGCTCGCAGGGCGATCCCGTGCTGTTTGCCTCCGATCCTCCAGGCATGGATCGCGTGCTGCGCCGCCAGACGCTCGATGCGCTTGGCCGTCTGAATCATCTGCAGGTGCAGTCCATGGGACACCCCGAAACGCAGACGCGCATTTCGCAATACGAACTGGCATTCCGAATGCAGACCAGCGTGCCGGAAGTCATGGATATTTCGAAGGAACCTCAATACATCTTGGATGACTACGGCGCTAAGCCTGGAGAGGCAAGTTTAGCGAACAACTGCCTCCTAGCGCGGCGGCTGGTGGAGTCCGGAGTGCGCTACGTTCAGTTGTTCGATTGGGGCTGGGACTTTCACGGCACTGGGGCATTGGAAGGTATCGACGATGGATTGACTCGCAAGTGTGCGACCATGGACCGACCTGTCTCGGCACTAATTCGCGACTTGCACAGTCGCGGCTTGCTGGAGGACACGCTGATCGTCTGGGGCGGTGAGTTTGGTAGAACGCCGTTTCGCGAAGGGCGCACCGCCAAGAGTAAGATTCTAGGCCGCGATCACTTTCCCGATTGTTTTACGATGTGGATGGCCGGAGGAGGTACCAAGGCAGGATTCGATTATGGCACGACAGATGAACTTGGCTTTTCCATCAAGGAGAATCCGGTGCACATTCATGACTTGCAAGCCACCATCTTGCACTTGTTGGGCTTCGACCACACGCGATTGACATTTCGATTTCAAGGCCGGGACTATCGACTGACCGACGTCCACGGCCGCGTCATCCAGGAATTGCTTGCGTAGAGTGCCGTGGAGCGGTCTGCGACAGTGGTCGTCAATTCTCCGTTGCGGATTGCACAACGTCATTGTCTGCCATAGCATTGGTCCCGCCGCGTAACGCAGCATGGTTCAAAATACACGACACGGATTCTGTCAAATGTTCTTATCATTTCGACCCACTACGTTGTTCTGCGTTTGGCTGTGGCTTTGGGCTTCAGCGTTGGGTCATTCGGACGAACCTGCGGGCAATGTCACGTTTCGCAGGCATGTGTTAAATGCTGACAGCGAGTTTAGCGCAGCCGGCGTGATGGACGTCAATCTCGACGGTCGCTTAGACATTGTGTGTGGAGCTTGGTGGTACGAGTCGCCTACATGGACCAAGCACCTGCTCCGCCATGTGCCACAGATACGTGGGCGGTATGACGATTACTCGAATTTGACAGTCGATGTCGACGGCGACGGCTGGTGCGATCTGGTCAGTGTGAACTATCGCAGTCAAAGCCTGTATTGGTGTCGCCATCCAGGGCAGCAATATCTGGAAAATATCGTGACACAGGTTGGGCAGTCCCCGTCCGAAAGCCAAGCGCAGGCTGGGGCAGGGCGGCTACTGTGGGAGCAAATGAAAATCGACGAGCCTGGTCGTAGCGAAACCGGCAGACTAGTAGATATTGACGGCGATGGGCAATGGGATGTATTGCCGGCCGGAACGGACTTTGCCGCGTGGTACGAATTTCAACGTTTGATCGACGGAGTGCGCTGGTTGCGACACGATTTACCCGAGCAGCTCATCGGTCACGGTATCGGAGCCGGCGATATCGACGGGGACGGTCGGACCGATCTAGTTTGTCCGCGCGGATGGGCTCAAGCACCGGCAGACGTTCGGTCGGGAAAGTGGCAATGGCATCCCGATTTTCAGCTCGCGCACGATTGTGGTTTACCTATTTTGTGCTGGGACGTGGATGGCGACGGTGATAACGATTTGGTGTGGGGCAGAGGTCATGACCTGGGGCTGTATTGGACCGAGCAGCGAACGTCCGATCAGCCAGCAGTCCACTTTGAAACGTCTGTGGCCCAGGACCATCCGGTGCGAGCCCGGCTGGCGCTGCCGCCGGGAGCCACCGGTGCAACCTGGGTAACTCATGCGATCGACACGAGCTGGAGTAGCGCTCATACGCTACTGCAAGCTGACATTGATGGTGACGGGCGACTGGACTTGGTGGCTGGCAAACGATTTCAAGGGCACGATGGACGCGATGTCGGCGAGAACGATCCGCTGGCAATTTTTTGGTATCGTTTTCTACCCGCAACGCGGACTTGGCAGCGGCATTTGATAAGCTACGGCGGTTCGTGTGGTATTGACTTGGATTCGGTGTGCGCCGACTTGGATGGCGATGGAGACATAGATATCGTAGCGCCATCGCGATGCGGTTTGCACTGGCTGGAAAACGTGCGCAGCGATAGCGCGCCAGCTGAGGATTCCCTGCTGACAGCGGCGGCCGGGTATGCTGGCCAGCCTCGGGATTTTAGCTACTACTTGGATCAGCAGGGACAGCGCCGGGCGCTGACCAAGCCTCTGGATCATGGTATTCGGCGGCACCAAGCGCTGTGGCAGATGGAGCAAGTCATGGGTGCGCTGCCCGATCCTGTACTGCGCACGTCGTTGGAGCCACAGGTACAGAGCGCCCAGCAAGTTGGCAAGTACTGGAGAATACATCTGACCTACGCCGCTGATCGGTGGCAAGAGGCGACCGACCGTGTGACCGCGTGGCTGTTGGTGCCAGTCGAATTGACCGGGCAAGCTCCAGCCATGCTCTGTCTACATCAAACCCATTTTGAACTGGGCAAAGGAGAGCCATGTGGACTGGGCGGCAATCCGAATCTACATGTGGCTCACGAACTGGCCCAGCGCGGCTACGTGTGTCTAGCCCCAGATTACCCGGGGTTTGGCGAGTACCAATACTCCTTCGGACACCACGCGGATGTGTACGTTAGCGGTACGATGAAAGGAATCTGGAATCATATGCGCGCCGTGGACCTGTTGCAGTCGCTGCCGTGCGTCGATCGCGACGCCATAGGAGTGATCGGACATTCACTGGGAGGCCACAACGCGCTGTTCGTGGCGGCTTTTGACCAGCGATTGCGTTGTGCCGTTACCAGTTGCGGGTTCAATGCATTCGAAGATTACTATCAAGGCGATTTAACCGGCTGGACTAGCCCGCGATACATGCCGCGCATCGCGGCGCGCTTCGGAAGTTCGCCAGCGCAGATGCCATTCGATTTTCCCGATGTGCTTGCCGCGATCGCTCCGCGCCCGGTTTTTGTGAACGCGCCATTGCACGATTCCAATTTTGCCGTGGTGGGGGTACGGAAATGTCAGACCGCGGCTCAGCCGCTATATCAGATGCTGGGAACGCACGGCAGGCTGGTATTTGATTATCCCGATGCCGCGCACGATTTCCCTGAGCTACAGAGGACTAGAGCGTACGAGTGGTTAGATCAATTGCTGAAGAAGCGGTAGGGCGCGAGCCTTCCGGTTTTACAAGAACCGTACGGCTTGCGCCATGACACTGAAGTCTGGAATTCATTTCACGTCAGCATCCAAACTGCGCCACAAATACCAACAAGCCACCGTTGCGTAGGGTCGCCAGGGGCGAGCGATTTTTTCAAGTTCATTGGCTGTGGGTAGCTCGTTCAATTCGTATTGATTTTTAACAGCAGAGCGAACGCCCAGGTCGTCTACCGGCAGGATGTCGATTCGTCCCAATGAAAAGATCAGAAACATTTGAGCGGTCCAGCGTCCGATGCCTTTGACCTGAATCAATTGTTCGATAACTTGATCGTCTTCCAAGCGACTAATCCGCTGAAGGTCTACAGCTCCAGAATGAACTTTGTCGGCCAAATCCAGCAGGTAATTGGCCTTCTGTCGTGACACTCCCACTTGTCGCAACTGGTCGACATTCAGCAGCAACAGGGCAGCCGCAGACATGCCAGGCGAGGTCAACTTGGCTTGTTGTGCGCGCTGACTGACAGCGTCCGACAGGCGACTGCGGATGGTGCGCGCCGCCGATGTTGATATCTGCTGCGATACGATCGAATCGACCAGAGACGCGAAACGATCACTGCGGGCGCGGGCGGCGAACGGACCATGCACTTTCAGCAACCGCTTCATGACCGGATCAGATTTTTGCAAGTGGAGTCGCGCTGCACGAATCTGTTGAGCTACAAACGGCATGTTCGGAAAAACTTACGATGCGAAGGAGGGCGACCAGTCACTGCTCAGGCGGTGTACCACATAATACTCGATCCAGCGAAGTAGTCGACCACGGTCGTCCACTCCAAAGTAGCCCATGTGCCCGCCGTACCGCGTGTGGGTCCAGCAAACATACTGTGGATCAAAGCGCGCGTCCAAGTGGCTCTTCCACGTCACGATCGGGTCATCGCGGTCCAGAATAATTTCAGTGGGTGTCTGAATCTGCGGCAACCACTGAACGCTACTGGATTGTTCGTAATAGTCATTGACATCGCGAAAGCCGCTCAGTGGAGCCGTATAGCGTGCATCAAAATCGAGAATGGACTTGGTGGCTGGCTCGAGCGGTAGAGTTGACCACTGCGGCCAGCGCTGTCGCTTCTGGTGCGCTTGTGCTTCCAGGTGTCGCAGGTAGTAGCGTGTGTACAGCCAACGGCTCCAGCGCAGCATGTTGTCGGAACAATGGTGCAGGTTGATCGGAGGAGCAACTGCCAGCGCCCGCTGAATGCGAGCTTCGGCCAGCGACAGTTCGTGTCGCCCTGCGGCCAGTTCGCCCAGTAGCTTGAGCACGATATTACCGCTCAGCGAAAAACCGACAATTGAGATTGGTGATTGAGGATAACGCTGTCGAGCCGTCGCGACGACCGCTGCCAGATCGTGACTGGCACCCGCATTGGCCGGCCGCCACGCCAATTCGAAGCCCTGCCCACAACCGCGCTGGTCGACTCGCCAGACACGCATCGCGCGCTGACGCAGGTCATGGGCGACTCGTTGGAGATAAGGACTGGAATGATCGCCACCCAAGCCGTGCACCAGAATGGCCAGAGGTGCGGCGTCCGGCAATGCCGCGCCCAATTCTTCGTGGACCACCAATTGATCACCATCCGGCAGCGACACGGTCAGGGTGTGCGCGTTGCGAGGCGGAAGAGTACCTTGGCTAAGGCCAGCCAACACAGTTTGCAGGTGGCCGCTTCGTAAATGGAAATAGGGGCGATAGGGCAGGCAGGGGGCATGACCGCTGCTCTGTTTTTTCTGGGTCTCTCGGTGGGACATGATCCTAGCCAATCACGGGCAATTGAGCCATAATCGCCAACCTCAGATTACTCGTGACTCGTTCACGGGCATATCGATACGCAGGAAGGGCCAAGCAAGCCAAGGCAATTTTAGTGGCAAAAGCCAAATTGAGCGAGAAGCCGATACATCATTCAGTCGCTAATGATCTTGGCTTGCGCTGGCCCAGCTACTACTGGGGTGAAATTCGGCGTTAACGCTGACGACCATTTCTGACACTTAAGATTATCCAGTCTAACACGGGCGGTCCATAGAGGTAACGAGATGACGATGAAGCAGTTTTGTGTATGTGGTTTGGGCAATGCGATTGTCGATATTTTCTTGGACTTGGGTGAAGCAGAATTCCAGTCGTTGGGGTTTGAACGCGGAACGATGCGGTTGGTCGACAAGCAGGACCAAGATCAATTGCTGTCGCGTTTCCACGACGGCCGGCACGATCTGGTACTGGTCAGCGGTGGATCGGTGGCCAATTCAGTCATCGCCGTTTCGCAACTGGGCGGTAAGTCCGCATTCATCGGCTGCGTGGGCGATGACCGCTATGGTTTGCACTACGTCGAGGAATTCCAGCAATTGCAAATCGACATGGGCAACCCGGTGTTGGTTGGCGAGTCGACTGGAACCTGCTTGGCCATCGTAACTCCTGAAGGTGAGCGCACGATGCGAACCTTTTTGGGAATCGCCAGTCATTTGTCCGACAAGCACGTTGATGAGCAACGCATTGCGGCTTCACAGTGGCTGTTTATCGAAGGCTACGTGTTTGCTAATCCGGACACGGGCCAACACGCGATTCGCAAGGCCATCCAAATCGCCAAGGCATCAGGCACCAAGGTGGCGCTGACTTGCTCGGACGGTTTTATTCCTGAAGTGTTCGGCGATGCATTTCGAGCGGCGCTCGAGCATTCTGATCTGCTGTTTTGCAACGCCGGAGAGGCCTTGTCGGTTACGGGAGCCAGTGACGTGCAGCAAGCCTTTGCGCGGCTGGGCGACATGGTGCCGGGGTGTGTGGTAACCAACGGTCCCGACGGTGCGTACGTGCGTATGTCAGGTCAGACCGGGCACGCGCCGACCCAAGCCTGTGATCCCCGCGACCTAACCGGTGCAGGAGACATGTTTGCCGGCTCGTTTTTATATGGCATCACCCACGGCTATCAACCGCTGGAAGCAGCCAAAGCAGCCAATGGTATGGCGCGGCGAGTGATCATGCAGGTTGGTGCTCGATTGCATGACGGCGTTCGCCATGCTTGGCAACAGGCTTTGGAGCAATAATTCCTAAATGCAACTACGCTCGCCAATGCGTGAAGAAGCGTTGAAAGACAATCTGCATCGATGCGCCTTGCGCGACGTTCGATGTAAGCGCTGATCAACCTCTGCAAATTGTTGGCGACAACAAGGTTGATCCGAACCTTAATACAGAATGGGAACTCAGTAACGGATGTTACACCTTTTACGTCGCTACTGGTTCCTGGTCGCGCTGGCAGCGGCTGTGTTGATTGGGCTGCTGGGCCACGAGTGGTTGTTACCCGTTGCCAAGCTCTCGTGGCTGACGACCGGCATTGTCATGGTCGTGATGGCCATGATGACAGCCCCCGTCCCGATGGAGCTGGTGCGTCAAACTCTGGCGCGCCCCTGGCCGGCGGTATTGGCATCGCTGATCAATTTGGGCATCCTTCCAATTCTGGGATGGTGCGCCGCCTGGTGGTTGCCGAGCGACTTGGCCGGCGGCCTGATCGTGGCGGCCTGTGTGCCATCGACCTTATCTTCGGCGGCAGTGATGACTCGCCAGGCCGGGGGCGACGATACAGTATGTATCTTTGTCACGCTGCTGACCAACGTGTGCTGCGTGGTAGTCACGCCGTTGTGGCTGGTTGGTCTGTTGGGAGTCAACGTGCAACTGAATTTGGCAGATATGGTGCAAAACCTGTGTTTAGTCGTGCTCTTGCCAATTGCGGTAGTGCAAATCACGCGTTGGCAATCGGCCGCGTTCAGTGACTGGGCCAGTCGCTCGGCGATGCGATTATCGTTTGCCTGTCAGATTGGCATCTTGAGTATGGTCCTGCTGGGATCGGTCCAAATGGGCTCGCGCTGGCAAGATCAAGCTCAGCAACTTGGTGGCGATCTATCCAGCGTGGCCAACGTATGGACGATAGCGGCCGTGGTACTGTTAGGACTACTCATTCACCTGACAGCGCTGGTAGTCGGGTGGTACACATCTCGACTGACTGGGATCGACGATCCACAGTGCAAAGCGGTCAGTTTTTCCGGCAGTCAGAAGACCTTGATGGTTGGATTAAACTTGGCAATTCAATGTGGTGTCAACATTCTACCCATGATCACCTATCACGTTTTCCAGCTCCTGTTCGATGCCGTCATCGCCCAGCGCTGGGGCCGCCGCGACCAGCACAAGAATTCTGCACTGTCCAAAGTTCATTGATGCGCCAGCCTGGCGAACTCAAACTCTCCAAGGCACAAAGCTCAGCCGGGATGTTTGGGGTGTGGTTCGAGTTTGGATAAACGGATCGCGTAACTGCTGTATTTCAAATAGCTTATGATACAACCGCCGCCCGTTCGGGTGCCCCAAATTCAACTGTAGTAGGGGCCAATCACCTTCCGCTTAGCGGCCCTGATCGCTAAATTGTCTCAGGCGAAATTACGCAGTTTAGCTAATGATTGAGTGCAACTTTCAGGATTGCGATTTCATGATGGTACGTCGGATGTTGGTCGTATTAGGATTGATCGGACTGACTGTGCTTACCAGCGACGGGCTGTCAGGCCAGGAGTGGGTCAGGAGCATGTTCCAGGACACTTCGCATGACTTTGGCATCGTGCCCCGTGGCGCGGACGCAGTTTTCGAATTCAAGTTTACTAACAAGTACGAAGAAGATGTGCACGTTGCAGCTGTCCGCAGCAGTTGCGGTTGCACGATCCCGAGAATCAAGAAGGCGGACGTCAAGACCTACGAGGAAAGCGCGATCGTCTGCGAGTACAATACCAAGTCATTCATCGGTCCCAAGGCAGCCGTGGTGACCGTGGTGTTTTCTAAGCCGTACTACGGCGAGATGCAGCTCAATATCAAAGGCAATATCCGCTCCGATATCGATACCGACCCGGGCATGATTGACTTTGGTGAAGTGGACCGCGGGACATCACGGACCACGCAGGTCAAAATCAGCTATGCGGGCAGGAACTTGTGGGAAATCATGGATGTCCGTTCGGCCAACCAGAACTTGGGTGTGGCCATCGAACGCACCAGCCAACCTGGAAAGATTTCCTACATCATGAATGTGCGGCTCAAGGATACCGCCCCAGCCGGCGAGTTCCTCGATAACATTATTCTGGTGACTAATGAGCCCAAGTACAATTTGGTGACCATTCCGGTGCGTGGAGCGATTCTGCCGCCGCTCGTCTTGCCCATGCGCGTGGACCTCGGAACCATCAAGGCGGGCGAACAGGGCAAATCGTTCATTGTGGCTCGCAGCAAGACACCGTTTGAAGTGCGAAGCATCGAATGCAAAGATGAACGTTTCGTATTCAAGTTGCCTGAGGGTAAGAAAGATAAGCATGTAATTCCGTTTGAATTTAACAGCGGAGATCAGGTCGGCGCGGTGCGGCAAACAATCAAGCTTCAGACAGATTTAAGCGAAGATGGCGAAGGTACTACCGTTATTTTGGTAAACGTAGCGGAAAAGGGATAGCAACTGCCCTTCGTTGGCTCCACTGAGAGACGAGAAAATCCGGATGGCCATTGAATTACCCGTAGTTGGCGCGCCGCCGAATGCTGATGCGCAGGTTGGAGCATTGCGGCCGTCTGCCAAGCGTCTGCCACCGTGGCTGCGTCGCGAGTTGCCGCGCGGTGATGCGAATCACTTTACCAATCAGCTGCTACGTGAATTGCAGTTGGAGACGGTGTGTGAAAATGCCAAGTGTCCCAATCGGATGGAGTGTTTTTCGCACAAGACGGCCACATTTATGATCATGGGCAATGTCTGCACGCGGCCTTGTGGATTTTGTGCAGTTTCTCGCGGCAAGCCCGAGCAATTAGCCGCCGATGAGCCGCAGCGCGTGGCAGAAGCCGCTGCTCGATTGGGACTCAAGCATGTGGTCATTACTTCGGTGACACGCGATGATCTGGCCGATGGCGGTGGCGAGCACTTCTATCAAGCGGTACTGGCGGTGCGCCAGCGGACCGGAGCAACCATTGAGGTTTTGACGCCAGACTTTGTACGTCAACGCTCGGGGCTGGATCGTGTTATCGAGTCGGTTCCAGAGGTGTTTAATCACAATATGGAAACGGTTCCCAGATTGTATCGCCAGGTGCGCGGCCCGCGCAGTGATTACGCCTGGACTCTGGAACTGCTACGTCGCGTCAAGCAGCTCAATGCTGCGATCAAGACCAAGAGCGGCCTAATGTTGGGGTTGGGTGAGACACACGACGAACTACTGGAATGCTTGGCCGATTTGCGTCGCCAGCGGTGCGATTTTTTGACGATGGGGCAATATCTGCAACCAGGGCCAAAGTATCTGCCGGTCCAGCGGTTCGTGCCGCCAGATGAATTTGAATATCTAGGCGAGATTGCTCGCAAAATGGGTTTTTCCAAAGTCGCAAGTGGGCCGTTTGTACGCTCCAGCTATCATGCCCGCGATATGGCGAATTGAATTGGCTTGCCGCTGGCAGAGATAAGCTCGGGTTTGCAGAATTTCCTTGCCAACGGTGACTCTGCATCCTGTTCGCAGGGCGAACAGGGATTATTTTCTGGTAGAATTTGCCCGCCGCAGTCTCGTGGCTTGCACAGAATTGTAAATTTCTTTTTGGCGAGTATAGTCCACCATGAACCGCATTGCTTTGGCATGTTGTGTGATCTTCGGTCATTGTTTCTCATGGGCGCATGGCGAGACGGACGCTAAGCATAGTCCGGATACCCAGAAAATGTTTGAATCGCATCAGCATACCAGCTCGGATGGGCAGGCGTTGAACTATCGGTTAATGCGGCCGCAACAGGTCGAAGGGAATCAGAAGTATCCCCTCGTCATTTTTCTGCACGGGGCTGGGGAGCGTGGTGACGACAATCAGGCTCAGTTGAAGCATGGAATGCCTGAATTGTGCAAGGCTGAGCGGCGAGCCGCCTGGCCGTGTTACGTTTTGGCTCCACAATGTCCGCGCAACCAAAAATGGGCTGACGTTAATTTTCTACAAGGTGATGTAAAGCTGCCAGAGCGCATCAGCCGTAGCTTGGAGTTGACCTTGGAGGTAGTGGACAAGTTATTGCGGGAGGCGGCTATCGACGCGGATCGCATTTATATTACGGGACTGTCGATGGGCGGGTTTGGAACGTGGGATGCCTTAGTGCGGCGCCCCAATTTTTTTGCGGCCGCCATGCCGATTTGTGGCGGTGGAGATCCAGCCACAGCGGCCGCCATCCAGCATATTCCCGTCGCTTGTTTTCACGGTGCCGATGACCGCATCGTGACGCCCGAAAAGTCGCAACGAATCATCGAAGCGTTGCGAAAGCTAGGTGCCCAGCCGACGTATGTCGAATATCCCGGGGTGGCCCACAATAGTTGGGAGCAGGCCTACAGCAACGACGACAACTGGAAGTGGTTATTCAGCCAGCGACGTCCGCGCGGCGTACCAGCCAGCAATTAGGTGAAGGCAGCCTCACTGCGCAATTAGTTTTGGTACCCAATGAGGTTTCGCTGCCCAATGAGGCATGGTTGTGCCTTGCTTGGCCGCAGTTCCGCCAATCGCCGCCACGGACCGACTAAGCTAGCTGGATTGTACTATGGCAGCGATCAAACTCTGATGTCTACGCCGCAGTGCGTGGAGCGAGTTCGAATTAAGCTTCTTGAGCCTTTTCGATGAAGTCGATGGCTTCCCCAACGCGCTGGATTTTTTCGGCAGATTCTTCGGGAATGCTGATGTTGAACTCCTCTTCAAGCTCCATCACCAATTCAACGGTATCAAGTGAATCAGCTCCCAGATCGTTCACAAAGTGGGTCTCGCGGGTGATTTTGTCTTTTTCGACGCCCAACTGATCGGCCACGATGTCGATCACGCGCTGCTCTATGGATGCCATCTGTGAATCGCTCCCAATTCAAATGTGGATGGTAAAATCTGCGTTGCAGAAAATTGTGGTAGGTTGCGGAAGTTACCGGATTTTAACAGATTCAGTCAAGTGAGCTAGGTGCTCGGCAGGGCCGTAACTGAATAGTTTTTTGGAGTTCAGGGTATCAGGAAACTGGAGTTTCCAGACCACAACTGGGTCGGAGACTGTGGCCAGCAAGTCGGCGGCTACACGGCAGCCGAGTAACTATCAGCAGGTCATCCCACCGTCCACAGTGATTACTTGCCCGGTAATGTAGCTAGCGGCCGGACTGGCCAGGAACAGCACGGTACTGGCCACGTCATCCCCGGTCCCCAAGCGATTGGCTGGAATCCGCTTTTTCACCTCTTTCAACGTTTCGTCACCCAGTGCGCGGGTCATGTCGCTTTCGATAAAGCCTGGAGCGACCGCGTTGACCGTGACCTTTCGCTTGCCCAGTTCGCGGGCTAAGCTGCGCGTTAGTCCAATCATGCCGGCTTTGGACGCCGAGTAGTTCGTTTGTCCCGGATTACCGATCAGCCCTGAAACGCTGGACATGTTGATGATTCGACCGTAGCGCGCCGACATCATCATTCGCGAGGCCGCGCGGCAGAACAGGAAGCAACTGGTTAGATTGGTTTGGATCACGTCGTCCCAAGCGTCGTCGGTCATTCGCGGAAGCAGGGTATCGCGCGTGATACCCGCGTTATTGACCAGGATATCCAGCTTGCCGTACTGATTTTCGATTTCGGCGAATAAAGCTTCAACGCTTTCGCGCGATGTCACATCGCATGATCGCACTTCTGCCTTGCCACCCAAAGCTTGGATTTCTGCAGCGGTTTCCGCCAGTTTATCCAGGCTGCGAGCGACGCAGATCACCGTGGCGCCGCATTGACCTAAACGAACTGCACAAGACTTGCCCAGGCCCTGCGAAGCCCCGGTTACCAAGGCGACTTGTCCAGTCAGATCGGCCGTCAGGCCAGTTTGTGTTGTGTCGCTCATCAATGACTCCTTCTAAATTTCTGCGTAACAGTAAGTCCAATTTGGGGGGCGATTCAGCCAGCGTGGTGATGGGCCTGTCGAACTTACAAGTTTTCGCCAAAGCATTCGCATGCAATCTTGCGGTTAACGCGCTTGACAGTGCCTGCCAGTACGCGACCGGCTCCGACTTCGATGAAGCTATCGACGCCGGCAGCGATCAATTCGACGAGCGACTGCTCCCATCGTACTGGAGCAACAAGTTGTTGAGGTAACAAGCTACTGAATTCTTCCGGTCGCAAATGCGGCTGACAGTCAACGTTCGAGTACACGGGAACACGCGTGGGACTGAACGTAACCTGTCCGAGCGCTTCCCTGAGTCGCTCGGCGGCAGGCTGCATAATCGTGGTGTGAAATGCGCCGGCGACAGGCAAGCGAACGGCCTTCATCGCGCCGCGCTCGACGGCCAACTGTTCCGCCCGCTGCATGGCGTCTAAATGTCCCGAAATGGCGATGTTGCCCGGACATAGAAGGTTGGCAGGCTGTACAAAGCTCAGGTCGTTCCTGGAAGCTTGTTGACAGACCTCTCGCAGAATTTCCAGATCCAGACCCAGAATGCTGCTCATGCCACTGCTGGTTGCGTCAGCAGCGGCCTGCATGGCCTGGCCGCGAGCTCGTACCAACTTCAATCCATCTGTAAACGACATTCCGCCAGCGGCAGCGATCGCGGTGTACTCGCCTAGGCTCAATCCGGCAACCGCAACAACATCATCCCACAGTCCCTCGCGCTGGGATTGCAATTCTGCAAGCGCGGCCAGGCTGTGAACGTAAAGTGCTGGCTGGCAGAACTCGGTACGATTGAGTTCTTCAGCAGGGCCGGCCTGGCATAGCCGAAGCAGATCCATTCCTAGAGTTTCAGCGGCTTGATCAAATAGCTGGCGGGCACTTGAGCTGTGCTTGGTCAGCTCGACTCCCATGCCGACCGCTTGAGCACCTTGGCCTGGAAACAAGATAGCAGTAGCCAAACTAGTTCACTCCCTGCAAACTCGGATTTCCACAACGGGAATCCGGTGGATCAATGAATTGGTTCTGATTCGCCAGGCAAAAAAATGGGACGGTGCCAATCGGCATCGTCCCAAGCTGTATTAACAGGTCGCGTGATACGACGAATGCAGTTGCCGCCGCGCTAAGCCTCGTCGCTCATCTCCACAACTGCCCGTCCCATGTAATGCCCGCACTTCGGGCACACGACATGCGATGGAATGTTGGTATTGCAGTTGGAGCAATATGCGGTTTGCTTTGGCGTGAGGTTGTGGTGCGAACGTCGCTTGCCAGAACGCGAATTAGAATGTTTTCTCTTTGGTACAGCCATCTTCCGAACTCAACAATTCTCAAGGGCTTAGGACAATAACCTGAGGGGCACTCGGGCCGTCAAACAGGCACAGCAAAATAAACTTAGCCCCTCGACCTGTCAACCCAAAATGGGTACCGCACAAGGCTTGCGCGATTATTCAATGTAGCCATTGATGGCGTAATGGCAATGCGCCACTACGAAGCGACACCCCTCCAAAGGTGGTGGGTTGATAAGGGCGAAAAACGCCAACCACTGCCCAACAGGCTGTCAAGTGCCGGATTCGGCAGTCGCTGGTTAGGAACGCAGGTTATCGGCATAGGCTGGCCAACCACTACAGGTGTACATCAGTGGCCCCCGGCAATGCTCGGCTACACTAATTTCTCACCAAACCACCGACAATTTAGGGAACACCGGTAGTCTCCAAGGCAACTTCTCTCCTAAACTATCTGCAGACATAGTTGGAGCTTGCCCACTGGCTAAAGCGGGCGGGATTTTTCTACGAGCGATCGCCTGTCATGAGAGAATTCATGTTATTCCTTAGGTGCCTGTTGGCAGTTCAGCTTGGGCTAACCACATCTGTGCAGGTGCTGATGGCTTGCCCGTTCTGCAGCGCAGTCTCGCAGACTTTGCGGCAGGAGATGAAACAGACCGATGCGGTTGGGATCGCTCGATGTACCGGCAGCCAGTCCGATTCGATCGCCACGTTTGAGATCTTGACGATCCTGAAAGGTGATCAGTTGATTCAGCCGAACCAGCAAGTGAGCATCAATTACTTTGGCAAGGCCGATCCAGCCCAGAAATTCTTGGTGATGGGAATTGACCCGCCCGAGCTGTTGTGGTCCAGCCCGCTGGCGATTTCAGAAAAGGCCAGCGATTACATCCAGCAGGTCCTGGCCCTTCCGGAAGATGACCCTCATGCGCGATTGAAATTCTATCTCCAGTATTTGGACGATGTCGATCCCGTGCTGGCTCGCGATGTCTATGACGAATTTGCATCGGCTTCCTTTGCGGACATGCTGGAGTTGAAGGATTCCTATGATCGCCGGCAGCTCTTAGAGCGCATAGCGGACACACAAGTGTCGCCAGACCGTCGGCGATTGTATTTGGTCATGTTGGGCATCTGTGGCCAAAGAGCAGACGCGGACGTCTTGGAGAAGATGTTGCGCAGCGAAGACCCTGATCAACGGTTGGGCTTGGACGCGCTGATCGCCTGTTACATCAGCTTGCGCGGCGTCGAGGGACTGCCGTTGGTCTGCGAATTGTTTCTCAGCAATAAGCAATGCACCTATGCGGACACGTATTCAGCGATCATGGCGCTCAGGTTTCACGGAACCGACGGTAAAGTCATTGATCGCCAGCCGGTGATTGAATCGCTGCGTTTGATTTTGGATCGACCTGAGTTGGCCGACTTGGTGATTCCTGACCTGGCGCGTTGGGAGGATTGGGCGGTGATGGACAAAATGGTCCAGTTGTTCAAGGAAGCTGATGAAAAATCCAGCTGGGTCCGCGTGCCAGTCATCAACTATTTGCGTGCCTGTCCGCTACCCGAAGCCCAGAAGCTGTTGGATGAGTTGAAGGAGCTTGATCCGGTAGCATTCAAGCGCGCAACTCAATTCTTTCCAGTTCCTCAGCCGGCCGAGTCCGAAAGCTCGGCGTTGCCCCTGCATCAACCTTGGAACGGCCTAGCCAGCGATCGGCCTGAGTCGGCAGAGAGCTTAAATTCAGAGAGCTTAAATTCTCTTGAGTCTGGACTGGTGTTGACCGGCGGTGCTAGATTGCCGTCCGCCCCGCGGCCGCTGCTGGAATTCTCGGATTTTCAGCCTGACAATTCTACGAACTTGCTGGTCTCTGCCAGCGTATTGATCATGCTGTGTAGTACCGTATGGTTAGCAATGTGGTTGGCGATCAGCGGCGCAGGTCATTATCCTGGCTGGTTGGAAGCTGTATTGGTCCGTCGCGATTGAATTGTCTTTTCTGTTAACGCACCGCGCGATGAATGTTTCTCAGTCCATAGCCGCTGGCTCCGGTTCGTTTTCAGGTTCGGGAGCAGAAGTTTACCGCAGTCTATCACGCGCCGCTGTGGCATCGGCTGCATTAGCCGTGCTGGGTCTAGCCGCATTTGTCGCAGTTCAGATGTTGCTGCTACCGATTCTGGGGCTAATTTGTGGCCTTCTGGGGCTAAAGGCGATTCGGCGCTACCCCGAGGAGCTAACCGGCCGTCCGGCTGCGCTACTGGGAATCGGATTGTCCCTGACAACATTGGTCGGAGCCATCAGCTACCATGCCTATGTTTATGCTACCGAAGTCCCCGAAGGTTATACGCGGATTCAGTTTGGCGAGTTGGCTTCCACGAAAGGACAACCCGATGTGCCGACTGCTGAGGCACTCAAATGGAACGGCCAGCGTGTGTTTGTAAAAGGCTATGTGCATCCCAGTTCGATGGCCAGCGCGTCAGCTAAGAAGTTCATCCTCGTCCCCGACTTGGGAACGTGTTGCTTCGGTGGCCAGCCACCGCTGACGCACATGATAGAGGTCAACCTGACCGGCGATCAGTACGCACACCGTAATTTCCGCAAGAAGGGGCTAGCCGGGACATTTTCGGTTACTCCGTATCTTAAGCCCATTGAAGGTCTGACGGGGGTCTATTATCAGTTGCAGGCCGATGTATTGCGTTAGGATGCTGGAGTCTTCCCAGTGGCGATTGGTAGCTTCGGGGAGATGTCGGCGCTGTTCAGCGTAAGAATCGTTTGCGCAGGTTGCTCATGTGGCTGGCTAGAGGCTTCGGTGCGCCGGAGTTGAAAAACATCCCTTTGCAATCTAAGGCACCGTCGGGTTGATCCACCAGTTGATCCCACACGATAGCATGGATGGACGGTTTGGAAACCAGCAGTTGCACGATGTTCTCAGGAAGCACGAAACCCAGGTTGGCTGGGGAATCGCTCCAACTTGCACTGGTGCCGGTAGCCCAATCCGCGACGCGATGGTCCTTACCGATGGCGGCCTGAGTTGGTGAAGTCAGATAGATCAGTAGCGGCAACCCGAGCATCGACCAACGATCGACCAGCCGGTTGATGTCGATCAGATCACGCGGCAGCGAGCCTCCGGGCCAGTGATCCAAATTCAGCTCCAAAGCCAGGCCGCTCAGGCCCAGGTCGGCGCGAATCAACGCGTCCGCAAAGTGAAACGGGGAAATACCGTCGGCATGATCGCGCAGATATTCCCCCCAAGGCTGTTCAATCGTCAGCAACACCGGAGTGTGCTTGTCAGCATTACGCACGGTTTCGATGATGGCCACGGCCATCCGCAGCGCCTGTTCGTCGCCCCAGCGTAGGCGGTTGGGGCTATTCAGGCCGGCAGCGCAATTCCAGATATGTACTTGTCCACGATAGCGCTCGACCGTCTTTTGGGCGTGTTGGCAAGCCGCACGCATGATACCAAAATAATCTTCGTCCAGCAGAATCATCCACGGCGGCAGTCGATCTGTACGAAAGTCGATCAGTGGGCCAACGCAAAGTTCCAACTGCTGCTCGACAGCCCACTTGAGCTGCACATCCAGCGGTTCAAAATTCATTTGACCTGAATGTTGTTCCACGCTTCCCAGATCGGCGCGAATGTTGACCGCATTGATGAATTGTGGCAATTGAGCAGGCAGAGCACCGACGCCCGCTGATCTGGGCAGGGTGGCTCCCAGCAGCGTTGTCAGTGTACCTTCAGTTTGGTGGCGCGAAAGCAGTGCCTGTTCGGAAAATGAATTTGCCAGAATACTGCTGGCTTGGATACTGAAGTCGATGGCCGACTGGGCCAATGAGTCGCGTTTATCCGGGTCGCCGATCGTGGTTACACTGCGCAGAAAGTTGCGTTGTCCGGACTCGGCCAAGGAAAAATAGCCATCGGGCAATCGCAAGCCCATACGCTGCCATTCGGCAGTTTGATTCTTCAGTCGGCCAACCGTGCCACGGGCAATTTCGACGGTTAAAGGGTAGGGGACTTCCGATACTTTTAGGCTGCCCGTTGACAGGCACAGATTGCCATGAGGGCGGGTGGGCCAGACGATATTCAGCTTGCCTGACTCGTCAAGCTGCCTGCCGATGATAAACTGGTCGCCCTGAGTTTGGTGGTAACACTGCCAGGCGATGCCTTCCATGCCCGTGATGTAGGCCGTCTGCCAAATCCGCCCATCCAGACGTTGGGGATTGGATACTTCGAACCGCAGATTGCCCATAACCCAAAAAACTTCCGACGACGATGTTGGCTGCCCTTCACGCTGGCAGCGAATCTAACCCAAGTGGCCCGACCCTTCAATCTTAGGACCGTGCAACTCGATGAGTTTCGACTTCAAAAAATCAGTAATTGAAACCGAGCTGCCTTTGCCGTGCCATCGTGGCAAAGTTCGAGACGTTTACGATGCAGGCCAGAATTTGATTATCGTCAGCACCGATCGCATCAGCGCTTTTGATTGGGTATTACCCGCAGGAATTCCGGGTAAGGGCATCGTGTTGAATCAGTTGAGCCGATTTTGGTTCGACCGCCTGCAAGTGCCTCATCACATGGTCAGCACCGACCTCCCCCAGTCTTTGCCGGTGGGCGATGCTCCACGACGCATGTTGGCCGGACGGACGATGGTGACCAAGAAGGCTCAGGTAATTCCCTTTGAGTGTGTGGTACGTGGCTACCTGGAGGGTTCCGGATGGCAAGAATACCAGGCACAGGGCAGCGTCTGTGGGGTCGAGTTGCCCTCAGGACTCCAACAGTGCGATCCACTGCCAGAGCCCATTTTTACGCCGGCCACCAAAGCGGCTCAGGGACACGACGAAAACGTCAGTTTCCAGCGTATGGAAAACGATTTGGGTAGCGAACTGGCCGAGCGACTGCGACATTTGAGTCTGGATGTCTATCGGCAGGGCAGCCAATGGGCGCGGCAGCAAGGAATCATCATCGCCGACACCAAGTTTGAGTTCGGCTGGTACGACGGACAAGTCATCTTGATCGACGAGGTCTTGACTCCGGACAGTTCGCGATTTTGGCCCGCAGATCAGTATCAACCCGGCAGCAGTCAGCCGTCGTTTGACAAACAGTTTGTGCGGCAATGGTTGATCCAGTCCGGCTGGGACCGCAACAGTCCACCACCAACGCTGCCTACCGAAGTCATCCAGCGGACTCAAGAAAAGTATGTCCATGCCTACCAAATGTTGACGGGACAGACGTTGCCCGGATGGTCGGATGCCGCCACCAATCCCGTGTTGGCTGATAGTGGCCAGCAACTTCCTTCCTGCAGGAGCTAGCGTGGTGGACTCGCCAACAGAATCGCATTCAGTCAAGCAATCCGCTGCAGGAGGTGCATCGCCGGGAACTCGGCCTGCAGCTCTCAGATTCATTTTCATTACCGTCTTGTTGGACGTGCTGTCACTGGGGCTGTTGATTCCGGTCCTACCGACCTTGATCGAACAGGAGTTCTTAGGCGGCGATACAGTCCGCGCGGCTCAGTACACCGGACTGTTTGGTACGACGTGGGCGCTGATGCAATTCTTGTTTTCGCCGGTCATGGGCGCGCTGTCGGATCGGTTTGGTCGACGCCGCGTGATCCTGATTTCCTGTTTTGGGCTGGGGCTGGACTACATTTTAATGGCACTTGCGCCCAGCCTATGGTGGTTGCTGGTTGGGCGTATTCTTTCCGGGATTACAGCGGCCAGTTTTTCAACCGCTGCCGCCTATGTAGCAGATGTCACGCCGCCCGAAAAACGCGCCGCAAGTTACGGGCTGTACGTTGGCAGCGCCTGGGGCATCGGATTCGTTCTCGGGCCGGCTGTGGGCGGAGTGCTTGGTGATTTTGGTCTGCGCTGGCCGCTGTGGTGCGCCGCAGGGTTGACTCTGCTCAATGCACTGTACGGCTACTTCGTCTTGCCAGAATCGTTGCCGCTGGAGCATCGCAGTAAATTTCGATTGTCCAAAGCCAATCCACTGGGGTCATTGCGACTGCTGCGTTCCATTCCGGGCCTATTTGGGTTGGCCATGGTCTTTCTGTTGTACCAGTTGGCGCATCAGGTCTACCAGAATGTGTTTGTGTTGTATGCAACACATCGCTACCAGTGGAGTTCCAAGGTGGTCGGGCTGACGCTTACAGCCGTGGGAGTGTTGGCGGTTGTCATGCAGGCGTATGTGGTGCGTAAGACAGCTAGCCGACTGGGTGATTGGCGAATGGTCTCTATCGCGCTGCTGGCCGGTGCCGCTGGTTACACGATTTATGGCCTGGCTGGTACGCAGTGGCTGTTTTGGGCGGGTATTCCCATCTTCTCATTGGTCGGCTACTTTTCGCCCGGCTTGCAAGGGCTGATGACGCGCCGCGTACCCCCCCACAGCCAAGGGCAGCTTCAGGGAGCCAACAGTTCGCTGATGGGCATTGCGGGTATTTTTGGCCCATTCATTTTCTCCACGATCTTTGCAGCAGTAATTGACCCTGCGGTGCCAGTCAAAATGCCCGGGGCACCCATTCTGGAAGCTGCCGTGCGGCAGGTCCAATACTGGCTTCAGCAGTCTGGGTTACAAATTCCAGGTACACCCTTTCTGGTAGCTGCCGCACTGCACCTCTTTGCCATTGCGCTGGTACTGCGGCTACGGCATCGGGCCGGGTGATCTCGTTCGCCGGCCTGCAGATTCCCAGGAATGGCAGCATCTCATGCCAAGTCGGTTCTCGGCATGCCCACGTCAATCGCTACGACCGTTGAGCGATTTTCCGGTAGAGTCCCTACATGCAGAATATCTGTGAATGCAGAATTCTGAGGATCGCTTTCTGACCGCTGGCCAGGATGGAAATGGGGATAGGCCAATTAGCCTAGAAGCTTTCGGTGACGAGTGTCTCGTCCTGCAGCTTGACCTTTAGGTAACTCGGCACATACCCATGGTTTCACTTCGCAATTTTGTACTGATACTGTTGACGTTGAGTTGCTATGAGCTGTCGTTTGAGACGCCGGTATTAGACTTGGGACAAACGGTGCTGGCCGTGATGGCGATGGTTCTGGGGTTTGCCGTGATGACCAAGACGATCGCGTTTCGCACGTTCGTTGGTAGGCAACAGAGTTGGGGCGACGCTGACAAGGAAATAACCGGTGTCCAGCCAACTTCGGGCGGACAATCTCTAGCCCTGTTGAGCTATGCTTTTTCCCAACAACGCCTGCGTATCGAGCGCTGGTGGTGTGCGGCTCTGCCACTGACTTTAGTTGGCACGAGCTGGTGCGCATGGGCTAAGTCGTTTGAGCGGCTTGGATCTCCCCAGTCTCTATGTTTGCTGACCTGCTACCTACCAACACTTTTGTTGTGGTTATTCGTCGAGCAAATTCACGCACAGGTTGACGAAATGTGTCAGCCCAACGGTGGCCAGCCCTGGATCAAACACTGGAGGCTCAGGATTCGACTGGGAGAGATTGCCGGATTGCTAACGTGTTTGCTGCCGGTTCTGATGTTGTCCAGCATGTCCGAGCTCAGCGATCTGGTCGCCTGGTCGCTGGGGATTAGTTCGAGCTTGGCCAGAGCATTAGGAGGCGGACTGTTGCTATGTACCTTGTTTTTGGTTTTTCCTTCTTTACTGACCACATGGTCAGGCGGTCAGCCGCTACCTGAACAGGTGCAACAGCGCATTGAAAGTATAGCCAAACGCACAGGCACATCCGGTTTCCAAGCGGTGCTGATCCCCAGTCAGGGACGCTGGGCTGGTGCGGCAATCGTCGGTTGGTTTCCTGGATTTCGTCGGCTATGGATTGGCGATGCGCTGATGGAGCAATTGACTTCTCGACAATTGGACATGGTCGTGCTGCACGAACTGGCTCATATTCGTCGCCTGCACTTCATTTGGCGCGCTCTACCCGTTATCTGGGCGATGGGAACAGGGGCCATCATCTGGCTGGCTGGTTATCAACTGGATTTAGTACAGCACTGGAGCCTGAAACTTGCTTGCGGACTGTCTGCTAGCCTGATTCTGTTAATTGGGCTCAGCAGTATGGCCCGCCGTTGCGAGCTGGATGCAGATCGCGTGGCCTGCGATTTAGCTCGTAAATCGGTGGACTGGAGCGCTTCACAATCCCCAGCCGAAGTTTTGGGGTCGGCGCTCGGACAATTGCTTGGCGAGTCAGCCAGCCAAGTATCGACTTGGTTGCATCCCAGCCTAAATGCCAGACTAGCCAATCTATCGGTATGGCGATGCAGCCCATAAAGTCGGTATAGATGGGGCCACACCGGCAAGAATTTGCAGAAAATGCGGTAATCTCGCTCAATGCGAGCATAAACGTGGTCGATTCTTCAGTAGGTCGCGTCCGCTCCAACCGCCGCTTCATCCATTTGCTACCTGAGGGTCTAATATCTGTGGCTACCATTCCATGCACATCGGCTGATCTGGCGAGTCCTACCGTGGAGCTATTGTTGCGAGTTGATTCAGCTATCAAACGCAACCCGCATCTAAACGGTCACCAGGTTTTTTGCCAAGAAGAATCAGGAGTCGTCGTGTTGCATGGGCGTGTTTCTACCTTCTTTCAAAAGCAGATGGCCCAAGAATCGCTCAAGAAATTAGAGGGTGTCGAAAAGGTGATCAATCAACTGCAAGTCGATTGGCAATCGACCGTACCTTGCTAATCTGAGAGTGGCGAATACGGGCTGTTCGCCCGTATCGAGCCCGTCGATTCGGCTCCGGGGGCACTAACGCTGAATCCCCCCTATCGGATGAGCTGATTGAAAAACTGGCTGATGTGCCAGAATTCCGTTGACTTTGCGGTCGTAGAGTCCCATAATCCGACTCTTAGAGCCTGTCAAAAGTCCGAGAATATCGAGCTTTGCCAGGTAGCGTTTGGTCGATCGTGACGGAAGACGCTGTTTTAGGTCCCACTGTTTGTTTTGAGGGTAGAGAAGGTGACGAATATTTACGTTGGCAATTTGTCGTTTCGCGCAACCGAAGACGATATCCGATCGGCGTTTAGCGCCTATGGATCGGTGACGTCGGTGAACATCATCATGGATCGCGATACGGGGCGGTCTCGTGGATTTGCATTTGTTGAAATGCAGAACGCGGAAGAGGCCAAGCAAGCCGTCGAAAGCGTCAATGGAAAAGAGATCGCTGGTCGAAGCGTTACTGTGAACGAAGCGCGGCCGCGAACTGACCGACCACGCGGTCGATCGGGAGACGACCGTGGACGCCGCAGCTTCTCGCGCGACGACTACTAACGGCCAACCAGTTCTTATTGGCTTTACATTCGGGAGCGGATTGCGTCGGCAAGTCGCTCCCGTTTTTGTTTTATGTAATGAGCACGTTCAATCTGAATCATTCAAGTAGCATTCGCAAGCATTCGACCATCGAATGATCTGTCATGTCTGAGCATACACGACTACTGATCAGGCAGACCATAGTTCTGCTTGCCTGTTTCGCAGCGCACGGGTGGATTGACCAGACACTATCTGCAGATGTGCCACCGGCGGCTCAAGCCATATCGCCGCCCGCTGAGGGAAGTCGTGATACTCAATCTGCCGATGCTCCAGTATCCAGTCGCTCTCAAGCAGAAGATCGCAGCAGTCGCGCGACGGCGCGCGCTAAAGGGGATCTAACATTTGACGACTTGAAATTTGAGATGGAGAAGGGAGGCGAGTTCCAGCGCAGCATGCTGACTGAAGAGATCGAGAAGCTGCATAAAAAAGACATTCGCATTCGCGGCTACATATTGCCGGCCAGCGTGTTCAAGCTCACCGGCATCACGGAGTTCGTGCTGGTTCGCGATAACATGGAATGTTGCTTCGGACCGGGAGCCGCTCTTTACGATTGTATCATCGTCCACATGGCCAAAGGCAAGACGGCAGATTTTTCGACCCGGCCGGCCAGCGTACGCGGACGATTCGAAATCAAGGAGTTCAAATACCCAGAAAGCGAAACGCACTACGCTATCTATTATCTGGTGGCTACGGAAGTAAAGTAAGCTTTCCCCTCGAGTAGCAATGGACTACGGAATGTCGCAATCCGTGTTCGATGAATGTCCGACAGTTGAACGCTGGGCCAATGAAGCGTTTGACGTATTGGGTAGTCATGTGCGTGGCCAAAGCAGCAGGGCGTGAATCACCTGCATTCATACAATCCGAACGCCGCCGTGGCTGACACGGAGCAAGCCGCTTCAATAAGCACATGGTCACTGGGATGCTGGCTGAGTAAACCCGGCACTATCGATGTTTTCACCAGCGTTGGGAGTCACCAGGCTACGCAATACCTCAGGCGGAGTACTATTTGGCAACCATGCTGGAGTGCCGTCTGCAAACACTGCTGTTGCTCCGCCTAAATGAGTTCCCCCTAATTTCTGTTTGCCTGATGCGCCGGTCAGCGCTTCAACGGGTATATCGATGGGTTGGGTCCATTCATTACCGACGCTATTGGACTCGACTAACAACAGTGTATCCATCGCCCCATCGCCAATATCGCGAGGCGATAGCGGTACTGAGTTTGCTGGAAACAGCGTTCCGCTACCGACAATCAGAAAGTAGCTGCACTGCGAAGAATTGGGATAGTCGGATCGGGCTGGACTGAGAAAAACTTTTGGACATCCAGCCGAAATCAGCTCTGCGTTGTGCTCAGAATCCCAAGGCTCGTTGAGATTGTAGCGATTGTATAACGCCTGTTCACCCAACTCGGGCAGAATCAGTACGCGCCAACTGTGAAGTGGCTTGCCATTCTCATTGTAAGTCACGGCAGGCGGGTAATGGCCGTGCCGCTGCGCGTAGACGTCTAGTGCTTGGGCGATTCGCATGAGGTTATTCATGCACAGCGTCCGCTCGCGACGTTGCTGGATTGCGTCGATCCACTGGAGCATGCCAACGGACTGAAGATTGCTCCAGGCCGCTAGGCCCAGAAGAACAAGCCCCATGGCTGACAGCGCGTAGATTGGCCACCTGCGGCGTGCAAGCTTGCCGAGCACGCTTGGCATCAAGTGTCTGTTTGTAGGGCGGGGTAGGGGGGGGGATGCACTTGTGGGTGGCTCACGACCATCTTCACCGGGCAGCGACGCTGGCATGACCTCTGGCAGCTTAACTACCTTGCCACATCCGGCGCATGGGCCGGTCTGTCCGCAATACCGGTCATCGACTAGGGTCTTCTTAAAGCAGTACGGGCAGGTAAATTGAAAGCTCATAATTCCTATCTTAGCAGCATCAATGGAGGGCGAGGAGTTGCGCGCCGTCGTTCAAAGAGTTTCACGAGCTAGAGTAACGGTTGGCGACCAAGTCGTCGGTCAGATTGAGGTTGGATTGGCAGTCCTGTTGGGAGTCGAGCAGGCAGATCAGCCAGGCGATGCCAAATATTTGGCCGAAAAGGTCGCTGGGCTTAGAATCTTTGATGACCAACAGGGTAGGATGAACCTCAGTGTGGAGGATGTGGGTGGCTCGGTTTTAGCCGTTAGTCAGTTCACGTTGCTGGGAGATGTTCGTCGTGGCAAGAGGCCCAGCTTTACCGGTGCCATGGAACCACAATCCGCCAATCGTCTGTATCAGCATTTTTGTGATTGTGTTCGACAGCGAAATCTGAATGTTCAGCAGGGAGTGTTCCAAGCCGACATGCAGGTTGAACTGATTAACAATGGTCCAGTTACTATTCTGCTGGACAGCAAGAAACTTTTTTGAGTTCTGCCATCTCCGAAATTCAAGCTTACTATTTGGGAGGCCACCAAGATGTTATGGTTCAAGCCGATGCACTGCTGGGCATCAACGTGGTGGCCGAAGCGAGAAATCGTTCGATGCAGCTGGGGCACTGTCCGTAGATGCATGTTGGCTGTGGTGCTGACTGTAAGCAACCATGCCAGTCGTCCATTGCCAGCTCAATCGCTGACGCTCACGCGCGTTGCCACTGGATTATCCAGTCCGCTGTATGGCACCAGCGCCCCCGGTCAATCGGAGTATCTTTACATTGTCGAACGCGGTGGCAACATTCGCATTTTGGATGTGTCGTCGCAACCTCCAGTTGTGCTAGCAACACCATTCTTGACAGCAGCTCAATTGTCCGAAGGAAATGGTTTGACGTCGGGTAATGAACGCGGATTGTTGGGAATGGCCTTTCATCCAGACTACGTCAACAACGGCCGTTACTATGTTAATTACACCGATAGCGGCGGGCACACTAGAATTCGCAGCTACCAGCGTTCCAGCGGTAATCCGTTGATCACGGATTCTACGTCGCGCGCTGAGATATTACAGATCAGTCAGCCGGCCTCCAATCATAACGGTGGTTGGATCTGCTTCGGTCCGGACGGTTTCATGTATGTCGCTACGGGTGATGGTGGTGGCAGCAATGATCCGCAGAACGCTGGCCAAAACAAGAACACGTTGTTAGGGAAAATGCTGCGTATCGCACCTGGAACTACCAGTTCCGGCGGGTATACCATTCCTGTTACCAATCCATTGGTGGGCCAAGCCAACACACGCGGAGAGATTTGGGCCTACGGACTTCGCAATCCATGGCGCAATAGCTTTGATCGCTCGACAGGTGATTTGTATATCGCCGATGTAGGCCAGGGGGCTCGCGAGGAACTCAATTTCCAATACTCCAACAGTCTGGGAGGAGAAAACTACGGTTGGCGCTTGCGCGAAGGTACGATTCAAACTCCTGGTTTGGTCGGGGGCGCTCGGCCGCCGGGCAACGTCGATCCCATCTACAACTATTCGCGTGGTACGGGACTGTTTCAAGGTGCTAGTGTCACGGGGGGCTACGTCTATCGCGGACCGATCGTTGGATTGCACGGGCACTATTTCTTCGGTGACTATGTTTCGCAGCGACTGTTTTCATTGCGATTCAACGGATCACTTCCAACCGAGTTTAATGGGACAAATTACAACACGCTGATCGACTGGAACAGCAGCGTCCAATTAAATGTTGGCAGTATGGGAAATATCTCGTCGTTCGCTGAGGATGCTGCTGGCCATCTGTACCTGATTAGTCTGGGAGGCAACGTTTATCGATTTACCTCGGGGTTCATTATTCCGCCATCCATTCAAGCCAGTTACATTTACCATGGCCAGTGGAGCGGGGCAGGGGAGCTGCCTTGGGCAGGCTTGGATTCCACCAAGACTTTGGTGCAGTTCATTAGTACGCCGCTGACGCTGGGGCTGGACAATCTGAGCAACTCACAGCATGGCCTCGACGGAATCGCTTTGGATATTGCCAACTTGAATGATCCCGATGATGTAGTGTGGGAATTCAAGATGAGTCCTCAGGGTGCGTATGATTTGGGAGCTAATCCCATTTCTAGTTGGCCCACCGCCCCCACGCCCACATCCATCAATCACTTTGCTGGTGCCGGTGTCGGCGGCTCGCATCGGATATTGATCCAGTGGCCCGAGCAGTCGATACTCGACCGTTGGCTGAGCGTGAAATTGACACTCGGTAATTTCTCGCGAATGCTCTACGTTGGGCATCTACGTGGAGAGGTTACCGGTCACGTGGACGGCGTGTATACCGTTTCGTTCGCAGACATCAGCGAAATTCGTGGTTCGGTAGGGAACGAAGTGGACGCAGGAAGCGCCTTGGATATCGACAAGAATGGCATCGTCTCGTTTGCTGATATATTGGCCATGCGTTCAGCAGTCGGTCAGCAGTTGACGAACCTAGTTGTGCCCTGAAAAGCACATCCGCCACGCTAAAATGTTGGTTGTAACAGTCCACCAGCTGAGTTCATCGAGATTTTGATGCAGCAGGATGACAATAGCAACTTGCCACGGGTGATACATCCGCCCGGCTCCAAGCTTGACGAATCGTGTCTGACAACTCAGCCGCTTGGACGGTCTTGTTCTGCTGCTCCAGTGCCTGCTGCAAGCCGAGCAACGCCCACGCGTTTTGGGGATGTCGCTCAAGATCATCGCGATAGACACTCTCGGCATTTGCGGGGTGACCTCCAGCCAACAGCAAAGCACCCCACGCATGACGTACCGGTTGCATCCAACCAGGCGGTTCGTCGTATGCCAGTTGGTCTTCCAATGCAACACCCTCGCGAAGGAACATGTATGCGGCCTCTTGCTGGCCGTTGTGAAACGCCATTTCTCCGCTGGCCATCGCGCGGCCAATGGCTATAACATCCAGCGCTTGGTTGTTACCGACAAACCAGGTTTCGTCGATCTGGGCGGCAACTTGATTCATCAAATCGAACTCGACTTGAGCTTCTGCGGTACGTCCTAAGTTGGCCAAGGCGATACAGCGAGCGTAATGCCGCTGAACACGACTTAGCAAACGCCAATCGACTGGTTCGGGCTCGTTCAAGATATCTTTCCACTTGCCAAATCGAATGAGAACATGCAGAGGCGTGGTCATGAATCCGTCAGCCAGGACCAGGGAATTTTTTAGAAATTCAGGCGGAATATCGCTTTCAATTTTTCTGGCAGCCGCCAATGCCGTTGCAAACCGCCCCTCCATCATGGCGGCATAAGCCAAAAAGTGGATATTGTGAATGAAATACAGACTGTAAAAATCGGGCGGTGGTGCGACGGCAAGGTAGGCCTCGTCGGCTTGAATTGCACGTTCATTGGCCATCGCCGCATCGGCGTAGCGACCGACGCGAATAAAGATGTGGGATGGCATGTGAACCAAATGACCGGAACCGGGCACTAAGTCTTGCAGTCGCTCGGCGGCTGGAATTCCCAATTCAGGCCAAGGAGAAGCCTCGATGGCGTGAATGTAAAAATGATTGGCTCCAGGGTGGTTGGGATGCAACGCCATGGTGCGCTCCAAGACGGCCGCGATTTCCAGAGTACGGCCCTTAGGTTTCCCCTCGCCCGTCCACAAGTCCCATGGCTGGAGGTTCATTAATGACTCGGCGAACAAAGCTGCCACATCCGCATCATCGGGAAACTGGTGCCAGGTCTGTTCCATCGCGGCCGCATAACCTTGATCCAAGTGAACTCGATCTGCGGGTGCTGGCCATTCATAACGTGTACTCACGGCGTGAACCAAGCCTCGCTCAACGGGTGATTCATTGTCGAGAGCTGCTAACGCTTTGTCTGCAGCTTGCCGCGCCAACAGACTCTGCTCTTCAGACATTTCTGGTTTGTTGATGTGTAACCCACGGGCGTAAGCGCTGCCCCACCAGGCCATCGCGCAACTTGGGTCGATCTCGGCAGCGCGTTCGAACGAGCGAATCGCTTCGTCGTGATTGTAACCATACAGCAACTGGATGCCTTGGTTGAACCACCGTTGGGCATCGGGCGAATCAGTGGTGACCTGGCGAGAATAGCCTTGGAAACCAGCGTAGATGCGTGGTTCGGCTGCCGAATTCCGTACAGGTGCATTCGCCGTTTGGCCTGGCTTCTCAGCGATGTTTTGTTGGCTCAAACAAACGGAATTCCAAAATTCCAGATATAGAGCCCCGGAGACAGCAAGAATAACAATCCAGCGTGAATTCATTGCTCGATGTACCATAAAAATATGCCTGTTTGTAGTTAAGTGGTCCGTAGAGGGCCGTCAAGGGCCATCCAGCGCTATGAGTTTTTCACTTTGGCCAAACGGCGTCGTGCTAGCCAGCTGCGCATCACTTCGTCGGCTAGGGCACCCGCCAGAATGACGATACCGGCGATGGCGAATTCCATGGTGGACGGAATGCCTAGTATGCCGATGGCGTTGAACAAAAGCTGCAAAATGGCCGCACCGATCAATACACCGAGAATGGAACCCTCGCCGCCGCGCAAACTGCAGCCGCCCAGGACAGCTGCCGCGATGGCATACAGTTCGTAGAAATTCCCGTAGCTGTCCGGCTGAACGGCGGGAGTGTCCAGCACAAACAATACGCCGGCTAGCCCTGTAATCAACGAACAAGCAATGTAGGCCACGAAAATCATCGCTTTCGTATTGATGCCCGTGAAGCGCGCCGCTTGCTCGTTGCGACCGACCGCCAGCAGGTAACGACCATAGACAGTAAGATTCAAAAAGCCAGCTGCCAAGCCCGCTACGACCACCAGTATCAATAGCGTAACAGGCAATTCAAAATCACCCAGTCCAGTCATCTGCCCGACGGGAAAGCGATACACGGACAATTGACGTAACGCTTTGAACTGTCCCATGCCCGGCGAATTGTCTCCAGTCAGCCAACGCGCCAGGCCACGATAGATCATCAGTCCGCACAAGGTCACCACGAACGGCTGTAAGCGCACGATGGCGATCAAAAACGCATGAATGACACCGATCGCCAGCGATAGCAACAGTACGACCAACAGCGCAACCGCTGCAGGCACTTGGTGGGTCACCATCATCAGCGGCATGATGCTAGCCACCAGTCCGATTACCGAGCCGATCGACAAGTCAATCCCGCCGGTAATGATCACAAAGCTAACGCCGACACCAATCAACCCATATAGGCTGGCGCGCTGGATGAGATTCCGCAGGTTGTAAGCATCTAGAAAATTGTCGCTAAGCCCAGCGGTCAACACGAATACGACAACCAACAGCAAGCAGATTCCTAGGTTTTTTGTGGTCATGGGATGAGCTACTCAAGCGGACGGAACGGTAGTATTTGAATCTGACGCTTGGTGCACGCCGGGACGAGCGGTTGCCAAACGCATGATGGCTTGCTCAGAAATCTCGGCCCCAGTCAATTCGCCGGTTAGCGCACCTTCGCACATCACCAGCACGCGGTCGGACATGCCCAGGATTTCTTCCATATCGCTGCTGACAAACAGGATTGCCACTCCTTGGCTCGCTAGACGCTCCATCAAGGCATAAATCTCGTGCTTGGCACCGATATCAATGCCGCGCGTCGGCTCGTCCATCAACACAATGGCGGGTTGCAGGCACAGCCATTTGCCAAGCACTACTTTTTGCTGATTCCCGCCAGAAAGATACTGAACAATTTGTCGTGGCGACGGAGTCTTGATTTTCAGTTCTTCGATCATCTGTCGCGAATGCTCGGCCATGGTACGACGATTGACCAGTCCGCCTGCCCATCGAAAGCGGCTTAATCCTGCCAAGCCAATGTTCTCAGCGACTGAAGCTTGCAACACGACGCCTTGACCTTTACGGTCTTCCGGAACAAGCGCCATTCCTGCCGCAATCGCCGCTGAAGGTGAATGTATGTGTCGGCGTTGGCCAGCGATACTAATGCTGCCGGCCAGACTGCGATCGATGCCGAACAGGGCGCGTAAGATTTCACTGCGACCGGCGCCCACCAAACCAGCCATGCCAACGATTTCGCCGGCGCGAATCGCAAACGATACCGATTGCTGCGGCCAAGTCGGCGTCCGTATGCCGGCCGCTTCCAGTGCGATTGACCCCAGCTTGTGTTTGTGTCGCGAATAAAATCGCGCCAGATCACGGCCGACCATCATGTGCACCAAGCGATCATGTTTGATTTGGCCGCGAGACAACTGTCCGACCAGCTGACCGTCACGAAGGACGATCGCGCGGTCAGCCAGTTGTTCAATCTCAGCCAGACGATGAGAAATATAAATGATGCTCACGCCAGAGCTGCGCAGTTCGCGCACCACTTGCAACAGGCGATCTGCCTCGCGCGGAGACAGGCTGGACGTGGGTTCGTCCATGATAATGATCCGCGCTCCGACCGATAACGCTCGGGCGATTTCAACCAGCTGCTGCCGGCCGATTGTCAAATCACCGACCAGTGTGTGGGGGGCGACATTCAGACCGACTCGCTCCAACAACTGCCGCGACTGGATCGCAATCTGACGTTTGTTAATCAATCCGAATCGGCGTGGTTCGCGGCCGAGGTAGATATTGGCACCGACGTCTAAATTCTCCAGCAGACTTAGCTCTTGGTGAATCAGGGCAATGCCGTGCCTGAGCGCCGAGTGAACGCTGTCAATGATTACAGGTTGGCCTGCGATGCGAATTTCACCCGAACTGGGCCGCTCGACGCCAGCCAAGATTTTCATCAGCGAACTTTTGCCGGCACCGTTCTCACCGGCAACGGCCAAGACTTCGCCGGTGGCAAGCTGAAGGTCGATCGCGTCCAACGCCAGCACGCCAGGATAGCGCTGGCTGACCTGCTTGACTTCCAGCAGCCAGTTCATGGACTCTTGTCCAGCAATTCGTCAATGATGCCTTGGCGGCGCAACTGAGCGTTGGCTTGACCCAAACGACCGACGAACAGCATGATCGATCCGCCCTCTGGCAGGGCTTCTTTAATAAGCTGTCCGCACATTCGGCCGGCTTTATAGTTGTCCATGCCGATGTAACACAGCCGCTGGCTGTTGGGCGCGTCGGAATCATGTGTTATCAGTCGCGTGCGTCGGCAAGCTTCTTCGAGTAGTTCGGTTTGATTGTCGGGGTCGATCGGGCTGATCGCGATGCCGTCGACCTTGTTGGCCAACAGTGTCTGCACCATCCGATTCTGGTCATCGACGCCGTTGGGGGGCATGCGAATTTCGACGTTCACATCAAAATCGCGTCCGGCGGCCAAGGCACCCTTCTCAGCAACGTCCCAGAACGATGCAATTCCGTTGGTCACGAACGCTACAGTGGGACGCTGAGCGTTGGCGCTGGGTTTGACCGGCGAAGCTGCCAGCAACTGTTGCAGTTCGTCGCGAAACGCCTGAGCATGATCCTGCCGAATCTGACGGGCGGCAATGTCTTTAAATCCACCTTCGGGCATTACCGAATTGTCGCCCCGAATAAGACCTGCCAAGACCCGCACCGACTCGTAGCCATACATGTACGGGTTTTGCACAACGGTGCCGTAAATTTCGCCGTCAATGATGCCCTGCAGCGTGACGGCATCTTCGTCGAAGGCAACGATTTTCTTCTTGCCTGTTAGTTTCGCATCGCGCACAGCCTCCAAAATCAATGGCGGATTGTAAGCAAATAATCCCACCATGCAGCTCATTTGGGGATAGGCCGTAATAGCGTCCTGGGCCAGTGATTTGGCTTTGTTGAAATCAAATCCATCGGTGCGCGTGTCGAGAATGGTGTATTTGTCATTTCCGACCACAGCCGTAGAGGCCACACCTTCGTCCTGGCGGCAGCCGGGCAGGGCGGTGCAGGCAGACAACACCAGCAGGCCGACTGAGTACACAATGGGCAATCGTCTTTTTTCGGTATACGTCATCATGGGAGCTCAACCACAAAAGCCGGAGAAAGAGCTGGCACGCGGGGCAGGGGGCCAGATCGTGAACCATCATTCTAGTGGCCGCTCGTCTTACTTCCAGCCGTTAGGCGGTGCAGGCCAATTTCCGGCAGGCAAGCCCTGGAAGCCGGGGGCGGAGGTGGCCTGGTTTTGAGTTGGAACGGTATTTCTGTCGGGCGAAAGATGGTTCGGCCCGGCTAAAGCGGCTTGCGCGGCTGACGCATCGCCGTCGTGGTGTTCCTTGAGTTTGTCAATTCGCTGCTTTACCGACGCATACAGCTCGCCGACAGTGTGCGGCACGTTGGGATTGATATGATATCGCGCCATGAAACCTTGATCCGAGTAGACCGCAATTCCTGACAGCATGAGCAAGCCGTAAGACACTAAATTCGCCGAGCGGCGGTTGCCCCAAAGCTTGAGTGCGGTGCCGAACGACTGCTTAAATTTGTAGCCACCGCTGCGATAATCCACCGACCAAATTTCGTCCAAAATCAGGTGGCTGAGGAATCCCAAAACGACCGCCACGGTTTTGTAGATACGCATGCCAATATCTTCATTGGCGATCAGTAAAAAGGCGATCATTCCACAAATTGCGGCTGCTGGTAGGCTGTGCCACATGCCGCGATGCACCGTGTAGCGACGAAAAATCTCGGCCATCAGAAAGCGAATCAAGATGTACGAACCGATGGAGATCAGCACCATCGTGTCGTGCCCCAACTGCAAACGTTGAAGACGATCGACCATCATCATCGGTACGACTGCGGCGCTCAGCGCAGTAGCCTCGCGCAGTGGGCGCCCCGAGTCACTATCCAAGTCCGGCAGCATGCCGCTGACGCTGCACAGCGCACCGGCCACCAGACAAGTGTCCAGCGAAATGCCAGCTTGGATTCCAACCCCTGCTAGTACCGCACCGGTCGTGGTGCTAACGAGCATGTGCGTTTTAAAATCCGCCATTTGTCACCTACTCTTATGAACGTATTGTTCGTGCTCGTACTCGGCCCTTGGCGGTACTCGTGCTCGCGCTCGATCTGGGGTCTTCGATTGCGTGCGCCAGCACCATGTCATTGAGCACGAGCACGATACCAGATCCACGGGCGGAACTTAAAATTAACACAGCGGGTTGCGAATGTAGACAAATCACAGCTCCACGTTGAGAGCACTCGCAGAAAATGTTTTGCTAGCACCCCTACTCTTGTCGCTGCACTCGTGCAGTAGGTCGGTGCCGCCCAAATTTCGTATCCAAACGCTATTCGTCACTAAGCCCACATGTGCTACAGTCCGCCGAGCTATGGAGTGATTTTGGGAGAGCGGCAGAAATGTAGCTACCGTCTGGCTATGGTGAATTTTCAACTGCAGCTCGCCTTCGCATCTGTTGAGAGGAAAACCCAATGCAGGCTTACGACCTGATCATGTTGATAGTTCTGGGAATGTCGACCATCTTTGGTGCGATCAAGGGGTTGGCTTGGCAAGTTGCTTCGTTGGCATCGATCATTGTCAGCTACGTCGTGGCTTATCGGTATCGACTACAGGTCGCCGAAATGATCGACGCGCAACCGCCCTGGAATATGTTTCTGGCGATGCTGATTCTGTACGTGGGGACCGGATTCGTAATCTGGGTCGGATTTCGGTTGATGAGCGGCGTGATTGACAAGATTCGCCTCAAAGAATTCGACCGTCATTTGGGGGCTGCGTTCGGCTTTGGCAAGGGACTGATTTTTTGCCTGCTGATTACCATGTTTGCCATGTCGCTCTTGGGTCAGACGCAGCAAGCGGCGATTTGCCAATCGCGATCGGGCTACTACATTGCGACGGCGTTGGATAAAGGCGCGGGCGTATTGCCGCGCGAGATCCGCGATGTGGTCGGGCCATATCTATCGAAACTGGACGATCAGCTCAAGCAAGGTGGTACACCTAGTCAACCGGCGAGTACTGCGGAGGATTGGACATTGCCAGGCGGTCTGCGGCCAGCCAATGTTGGTGGACTTGGTGGCGGCAACGACTATGGATTTCCCGGTCCTGGCTTGGGCGGGTCCTGGAGCGGGCAGCAACAAGCGCAACAACCGGCGGGTGTCTTTCCGCGCTAAAACCCAAGGAAATCCAGGGTTCCAACCGAACATAAGAAACATTATCGGACGTTGGTGTTGGGGCGATAAACCCGCTGTAATTCGAGCGGAGTTTGGTATTCGGCAGATCAGATTGATGCTGTGTCTTCCAGATACACACCCATCCGCCGAAACTTTTCGTAGCGCTGTTGGATCAAATCCTCGGGGCGCTCGGTCGTCAGTTGGCGCAGCGCTGAAACGAGATAGCTCTTCAGCCTCGCCGCCATCTTGTGATGGTCGCGATGCGCGCCGCCCAGCGGTTCTTCGATCACGTCGTCGATCACGCCCAGCTCCAGCAAATGACCGGAGGTACAGCGGAGCGCCTGAGCGGCTCGCGGCGCGTGCTGGTGGCTCTTCCACAAAATGCCGGCACAGCCTTCGGGGCTGATAACCGAATAGTAAGCGAATTGCAACACGGCTATGCGGTCTCCAACGCCTATTCCCAAGGCACCGCCTGAACCACCTTCGCCAATCACAACACAAATGATGGGCGTCTTGAGTTGGCTCATCTGAAACATGTTTTCAGCGATTACCTGCGCCTGTCCACGTTCTTCGGCACCCACGCCCGGATAAGCCCCTGGAGTGTCAATAAAGGTGATGATCGGCATGTGAAATTTCTCAGCCAACCGCATTTTGGCCATGGCCTTACGGTAGCCTTCAGGGTGCGCGCAGCCAAAGTTGCAGGCGGCGCGATCTTTGTAGGTGCGCCCCTTTTGATGGCCAACGATCATCACTTTGAACTGATCGATCTTGGCGAAGCCAGTCAGTATGGCTCGATCGTCGCCGAAATTGCGATCGCCGTGTAGTTCAACAAACTCTTCGAAGGCCAAATTCAAATAGTCGCGGGTGTACGGACGATCCTTGTGTCGCGATACTTGAACAATCTGCCAGGGAGTCAATTGCGCGTAGACCTGCTGAGTCAGTTGATTCCACTCGCGTCGCAGCGCAATGATTTGCTGTTCCACCTCTTCGTTGCCCGGAGGATGTTGCAAGAGTTTCTGAATTCGCGATTCCAGTTCCAGTAATGGCGCTTCAAAATCGTCGTTGGCTGCTAAACTCATGATGGCTTGGCTCCTGAGGGGGGCGATGTTCCATGGTCGTCTGGTCGTGCTGCCATTTGCGATACCTGCTCCTGGTTGTGCACACGACCTGCCGTAGGGATGTCGTCGAACACGTTGATCTCAGGAATGCGAGGCGGCTTCTTGAAGACCTTGGTCGCTCTGAGTGTCTTGAGCAACTCCCACATCGACGCGGGGCGGTCTTCGGGCTTCTTGGCCATCGTCGCTCGAATGACAGCCGCATACTCAGAGGTGACGTTGTCGTTCAACACTAGCGGCGACGGTATCGGGGCTGACAGATGTTTGTTTAATAATTCACTGGGGCTCGAACCGGTAAACGGTGGCTTACCAGTCACTAGCTCGTACAGCACGCAGCCAAAACTGTAGATGTCCGAGCGTGGGTCCAACGCTTGGCCACGAATCTGCTCGGGTGACATGTAGCTGCGTGTGCCAGAAATGTTCTTGGGCTTGCTGCTAAACCACTTGGCAAAGCCAGTTTTAATTTTCTGCGAAATCGTGAAGTCGATCAGTTTGACGTCGCCATCGCGAGACACCAAGAAGTTGTCGGGTTTGATGTCGCAATGCACCCACCCCTGACTGTGCATATAATACAGTCCTTCAATCGACTGTTCGATAATTCGGTTCAACATGTAGGCGATCGACTCGGGTCCGCGGCGCATGGCTTGTTTGATATTCAGTTCACTGAACAATTCCAGCACCAAGAACGGCGGCAAATTCTTGTCCAGCACCAGATCGTGAATCTTGATAATACAGGGGTGCGTCAGTGTACTGGCAATTTCGAACTCGTTTTTTAGGAACCCAACCTCTTCCTTGCTATTGCGAAAGTCCTCTCGCAAGACTTTCAGTGCGAATCGCTGGTTGGTATTGGCTTCAATGGCTTCCCAGACCTGACAGGAACTGCCCATCCGAATCAAGCGAGTCAGCCGATATGGTCCTAGAAAGTCGCGAACTTTGGTCATCGGTCAGCTTTCTGGCGTTGGATTAGTGTGAAACGGCGTGGCGTGGCACCTGCGAAGAGTGACGAGCTTAAACGGTTCGGTCCAAGGACGCGAGATCGGAATCGAAGTAGACTTCCATCAACGTCAATCCTTGCGGCGGCGCTGCCGCCCCAGCCGCTTGTCGGTTCTTGGCAGTCAATACCTCGGCAACCCATTGTGGTGACTGGTGACCAACGCCAACTTGGATCAAGGTTCCGACAATATTTCGCACCATATTGTACAGGAATCCGTTGGCCTGAACGTGGAACGTCAGCAATCGCCCGTCCAGGTGAGCCTGACCGTCGATCGTCAAGTGCTGAATGGTACGCACGGTACTGGAGCGTGGGCTACCGGATGATTGAAAGCTATAGAAATCGTGGGTGCCTACGAGCAATTTGGTCGCCTCCTGCATGGCCTCCAGTGAGACTCGCTGGCGAACCCACCAGTGTGATTTGGAGCCCAAGGGATCGCCAAAGCGTGAATTGTACACCTGGTATCGGTAACGCTTGCCGGAGTTGCCCCGTAGCGGATGCAACTTCAGAGAGACTTCGCGAGCCGCGCGGACCACGATGCTGCCGGGCAAATGGATGTTCAAGGCAAAAGGTAGTCGGTCAGCGGCCGCCCGCCAGCCAGTCGTGCGCACGATAACCGCTTGCCCGACCGCATGAACGCCGGTATCGGTTCGACTGCTGGCCAGGGCGCGCACCGGCTGTCCCAGCACAGCTTCCAAGGCCGTCTCCAAAGTTTTCTGAACAGAGGGCAGTCCCGGCTGATATTGCCAACCGCAGTAGGGTGCTCCGTCGTAGGCCACCGTTAGCAAGAACGCCCGCTGTGGCCAGTTGCGCCCCCCTGCTCCGCTTTCCACTTGAGGTTCATCTGTCATGCTCATCGCCAATGCGCGAAGCGCTCCAGGATAGGCTGCGCGGCTCTTGGCATCTGCTTATCGCCCTGCCCCAACGACGGCAGCGGCTGGCTGGCTCAGCAGCTTGCCGATTTGCACTGCGTTGGTGGCCGCGCCTTTGCGCAGGTTATCGCTTACGCACCAGAAGCTAATTCCACACGGCTCGTCGCGATCCTTGCGAACGCGGCCGATGAAGACATCTGGCTTGTGAGCGCAGTCGCGCGGCATTGGATACTTCTTGCCGGGCAGATCATCAATTAGCGTGATCCCCGGAGCTTGACGAAATAGTTCCGTGATTTGTCCAAGCGTCAGGGGTTGCTGCGTTTCGCAGTAGATCGACTCGCTGTGTCCAATCAGCACCGGCACACGCACGCAGGTGGCGTTGATCTTGATTTGATCGTTGCCCAAAATCTTGTGCGTCTCGAAGACCATTTTCATTTCTTCGGACGTGAATCCGTCTTGCTTGTGCGAGCCGATTTGGGGAATTAGATTGAGCGCGATGTCATACTGAAAATTCTGGATGGCCGCCGGCTGACCGTTGAGATGAGCCTTGGTGTTGTGCAGCAGTTCTTGTTGAGCCGCCAAGCCAGCGCCGCTGACAGCTTGATAGGTACTGACAATCACGCGTCGCAGGCCGGCGGCATCCATCAGCGGCTTGAGGGCCACGACCATCTGCGTCGTGCTGCAATTTGGGCTGGCGATGATGCCTTGATGCTGCTGGATGGCTTCAGGGTTGACTTCGGGGACAACCAATGGCACTTTGGGGTCCATGCGATAGTACGCACTTTCGTCGACCACGATCGCCCCACGCTCGACCGCCCAGGGTACGAATTCGGCGGCCACTTCATCCGGAGTGCTGGCGATGACCACGTCGACACCGTCAAAAGCGCTGGGTTGCAACAATTCGACCTCGATGGTCTGGCCACCAACGTTCACTGTCTTGCCGGCAGAACGCGCTGAGGCCAACAGCTTGAGCTGCCCGTATTGGAGCCCCTGCTCTTGAATCTCCTGTAAAACGATCTGTCCTACGGCGCCGGTTGCGCCCACAACTGCCAAAGTCTTAATCACGTTCAGTTTCCTCGTTTTCGATGCATCTACAGCCTGCGGACTGAGAGTTTAGTTGACGATCCGCCGGTCGCAAAGGGCCGACAGGCTGGGTGAAGAAAAGTGTCTATTGAATCAACGGACGGGTCGACCCCCCTGCCCCGCCCAGCCCCTGGGTGCAGCCTTGAAGACTGCATCAATTCACCCCCAACGCTACGACATCTACCTCCTGCTCTCGAGACAAAGATACTATATTATGGGTTCGGCGCAGCTACTCTGGCCAGAGAGTCAATGCTGGCACGAAAACCACGGTCTGGCGACCGTTGCTACCAGAAATGGGCTTCTTTCTGGCGACCGTGGGTGCAAGAATCTGAATTTACGGCTCTGACAGCTAACTCAATTAGGAAGGTCGCATGGCGGTTCCAGACAGCATCCGTTGTATCTTTGTGGACAAGGTTAATGACGTCCCGCAGCCGTCGGTGCAGAATATAGCTGCCTCGCGGTTTCCCCAAGGCGAGGTGACGATCCGCATCGCCTATTCGTCGCTGAATTACAAAGACGTTCTCGCCTGCCAGGGACATCGCGGCGTTATCCGCAGCCTGCCGCATGTGCCCGGAATCGACTTGGCCGGTACTGTCGTCGCCAGCTCTGACCCCGAATATGCAGAGGGTGATCAGGTGCTGGTTACCGGTTATGAACTGGGGCAAAGTCATTGGGGGGGCTGGGCCGAGTTCGCTCAGGTACCAGCCAGTTGGGTCATCAAGCTGCCGGATTCGCTCAGCCTATTCGAGTCGATGTTCATTGGTACAGCAGGCTTTACCGCCGCACAATGTCTTCAGGCTCTGCAGCGCAACGGCACTGTTCCGAGCAGCGGACCGGTGGTCGTCACTGGCGCTACAGGTGCGGTTGGAAGTTTGGCGGTACGGTTATTAGCCCAGAACGGGTACCAAACGGTGGCGGTTACTGGCAAGCCGGAGCAGGCCGATGCACTGCGAGCCATTGGAGCAAGTCAGGTAATTTCGCGCGAGGAGGTGACCGCTGGCGACGCGTCGCGACCTCTGCAATCGGCCAAGTGGGCAGGCGCGATCGACACCGTTGGAGGAACCATCTTGAGTAGCCTCGTCAAGTCCACCCGCTACGGCGGTTGCGTGGCAGCGTGTGGCTTGGTGGCCGGTGTGCAGTTAGAGATGTCGGTCTATCCCTTCTTGCTGCGTGGTGTCAATTTGTGTGGTGCCGCTTCGGCGGATTGTCCATCGGACATTCGCGTTGATCTCTGGAAAAGACTGGCCAGCGACTGGAAGCCCGGAAAGCTGGATGTGTTGGTACGCGAAGTGGGTCTGGAGGAACTATTGGACTATGTTCCGCGGATGGCCAACGGACAAGTTGCGGGACGTATCGTAGTCAATTGCCAAAAGTAGTTAGCAGCAGTTTGGATTGCGTCCATGCCGGACCTGATTGCCCAAGGACGCCGCCCTCAAGATCGCTGGCGGCGCGCGTTGCCGGATCAGCCGGTGGAATCCATCCTGGGACGCACCAGTCAACCCTGGGCGGTGCGCTGGGATGATCGTATCTCTCGGCAACACGCCACGCTTGTATGGAACGGCACTCGCCTGCAAGTCACTCGGCTGCCCGACTCTCGCAACGCCATCTTCTTTCAGGGACGTCAATGCGACCAGTTTGAAGTGGACATTGGAGAACACTTTGTCATCGGCCAGACAACCTTCACATTGATCGATCAACAAGTCAATTTCTCGCAGGTGCTTTCGCCTGCTGTGGCCGAGCAAACTTTTTCTGCGCAGGCACTGCGTCAGAATAAATACAAGGATGCTGGCCGGCGCATCGAAGCCCTCGGCAAACTGCCCGAAATCATCGCCGGTGCCTCAGACGACTCAGAATTGTGCAGCCGAGTTGTTAACCTGCTGCTGGAAGGCGTACCCCAAGCTAGCTTCGTGGCCATCGTGCGGCTGATAACAGCAGGCGCAGCCAGTGATGATCAACAGACCAACAGCGGCAAAGTATCTAAGCAGTTGGATACTCGCCTTGCCTTGGAGGTTTTGCACTGGGATTGTCGATCGCTGGCCGGTCGAGAGTTTTCGCCCAGCGTCAGCTTGGTTAAAGCCGCTGAACGCTCGGGTCAAAGCGTGCTGCATGTTTGGAATCGCTCGATTAGCGATGCAAATGATTTTACACAAAGTGAGAACGTAGATTGGGCATTTTGTACGCCCGTATTGTCGGACTCTTGCCCCGGTTGGGCGATCTACGTGGCCGGAGACTTCCCCTCCGCCGGGCTTTTGAGCATCGAGATGCCGGCCGCCGATCAATTGCAAGACGACTTGAAGTTTACCGAGCTAGCCGCGACCACCCTGGGTGCCTTGCGCCAAGTAAGGATGTTGCAGCGACGTCAAGATAGTCTGAGCAACTTCTTTGCCCCCGTCGTTTTGAGTGCGCTGTCGGGCCGTGACCCAGACCAAGTGTTGGCTCCGCGCCAAACCAACGTCTCCGTACTGTTTTGTGATCTGCAAGGCTTTTCCAAACACAGCGAGGCAGCCGACGAGTTACTTGAACTGCTGCAACGCGTTAGCGGTGCGTTGGGAGTCATGACGCACCATATTCTGGCCGGTGGGGGCGTGGTGGGCGATTTTCATGGCGATGCTGCCATGGGCTTTTGGGGTTGGCCCCTGGCTGATTCGTCTTACATCCAAAAAACATGTCAAGCAGCCGTCGAGATTCGACGCGAATTCTTGCGCTCAGCCGCCGAACCAGATCATCCGCTGGCTAATTTTTTGGCAGGTCTAGGAATTGCCACCGGACCAGCGGTCGCCGGCAGGATCGGTACGGCGGATCAAGTGAAGGTCACGGTGTTTGGACCAGTCGTCAATCTGGCATCGCGGTTGGAGAGTATGACTCGGCAACTGCGTGCTTCCATCTTGATTGACGAAGCTACTGCTCAGTGGGTACGAAGTCACGCATCGTCCACCGAACTGCGGGTACGCCGCGTCGCTCGTATTTTGCCGTACGGTATGACGACTCCCCTGGTAGTCAGTGAATTATTGCCACCCGCAGGGCCAGATTGTATTCTGACGGACGAGCACCTTCTCAGGTACGAACGCGCGCTGGATTGTTTTTTGAGAGGCCAGTGGCAAGATGCTTTTCGCTTGCTGCACGAGGTGCCGGCAGAAGATCAAGTCAAGGATTTTATTACCTTCCAAATCGCGCAGCACCATCGTACGGCACCAGTCAATTGGGACGGGATCATTCGATTGCCCAGTAAATAAGGCGTGCTGAATGTATGTCATTGAAAACCCTGTTTTGCAACGCGAGTTGTTGACGAATCTGCGAGCGGCGCGGGGGTTTGTGTTGATGTTGGTCTATCAGTTGGCTCTGGCCAGCGTGCTGTTGATGGTCTACCCATCGGGACAGCGAGTCGATCTGTCGACCGATTCGTCTATAGCTTTGCAACTGGTTGATCTATTCTTCTTGGGACAGTACATCTTGGCATCACTGATGGCTCCCACATTTGCAGCTGGTGCAATCAGCGGCGAGAAGGAACGCAAGACCTACGAAATGCTGTTGGCCAGTCCGCTCAGGCCGTGGGCGATTGTAATCGGCAAACTGGTGGCATCGTTAACTCACTTGGTCGTGCTAATCATCGCGTCACTGCCGATCATCATGTTGGCTTTGCCGCTGGGCGGCGTCAGTATTTGGGAGTTGCTGGCGGCTTACTTGTGGTTGATGATCTCGGTGGTGTTATTCGGTTCGATTGGTCTGGCATGTAGTTGCGTATTTCGTCGCACGGCAGCTTCGCTGGTCGTGACGTACTTGCTGATTTTTCCGTTGGCAATCGCTGGTGCTCTGTTTTGGCGCGGTCTGGCCAGTAACGGCGATGTACGACTGTTTCTAACGGTGTTCGTTTTGCCGCCCATCTACTTGGGAGTCAGCGGAGTCTTATGCCACTGGACGGCCCGACGTCTTCTGTATCCGCCCGATGTCGGCAGCGAAGGTAAGGAAGTGGTCGATCTGGAGGAAGAGACCAAGCATGCAGTGGGCATGATTATTCAGCGCGACCAATTTCCCGATCGCTTGTTTGCTCCGCCACGCCGCCTGGCGCTGATGCGCGATGACGCCAATCCGGTGTACGACAAGGAGATTCACGCAGAGCTGTTCAGTCAAGGCACGCTAATGTTGCGCTTGGTGATTCAAATCAGCATGTTGCTGGCCATACCGTTGATGGGCTATCTGCTGTTTATTGCTCCGCGCTACTGCGCCTGGTATTTCTGTTACGTCATCGTGTTTAATATTCTGGTTGCTCCAGTTTTCTCCGCAGGCAGCTTGACTAGCGAGCGCGAGCGGCAAACGCTGGAACTGTTGCTGACCACTCAACTTCGACCGGGGCAGATTATCTGGGGTAAGCTGTTGGCAGGCTTTCGCGTGTCCTATGTGCTGACTCTGTTTTTGCTGTGGCCCATCGTACTGGCTTTGGTGCTGAACATGGCCGTCTTCGGCAGCAACTGGCTGTCAATTCTAGCCTTGTTTGCCATCGTAACCTTAGCGGCCGCATTCAATTCAGTCAGCGCCCTAGTGTGTTCTGCCCTCAGCCGAAAGACATCGGTGGCGATGCTGACGAGCTACTCCGTACTGTTGGCGGTCTATTTCTTGCCAGTGGCTGTTTGGTATTTGAGCGAGACGGTCGGCCAGTGGCAGGGGTTGACTGGCCTGAACCGGATCGGAGTCGCTAGTCCGTTGATGACCTGTTTCTGGGTCCCCCTGGATTCTAACGTTATACCTGGTGCCGAAGGTGCATCAGGCAACGGCGGTGATTGGCTGGTGGTCTTGTCGTACTTGGCAGTCACTGGAACCTTGATTGCCACCGCCTGGGGTATTCTGATCGCCGTCCTGGGCAACCGCTGGGGAATGACAGGGCGATAGGGGGCTGATTGATTCAAAATGGAATACTGATCATGGACATATTGATAATCGGCTGCTGGGTACCGACCACGCCGCAGGGTTTTCGAGTACTGAGTACAGAGTAGTCTGTTGGCCCCAATCAGACTCTCGAGTTCCACATCACTCCTTCCCCATTATCAGTTTTCATTTATCCCTTCTCAATCCTTCCCTCTTGCTAGCAAAGACTACAACAGATTGGCGGACTTTGCGGCGCAGATTCAATCTGTTCAAGTTCTTTTGCCGATATTAAAGCAAGGGCGGATTGCCGCCGATGAACGGAAAGGATGCCGATGAGCTATGCACTTCGATCAACACTCGCGCTGGGATCCCTATTGTTGGTGACCCAAAGCGGCTGCCTAACGCTAACCGGACTGTTGGGGGCCAAGAAGGAATCTTTGTACGATACCAGCCTGCTGAAAGCGCAAGGCTTTTCAGTGCCTCCCGGCGGCATGCCCAGCCCGCTGCCCGATTCACTGACGGTAGATGCCAACAGTATCGTAGTTGAAGTCCGCAATCCAGAACCGCACCTGACGGCCATTACACTACCGTCGGATCGTGCGGTGACTGTAGAAGACCTCGCCCAGCGAATGAGGTGGTCCGATCAATTGGGCGCTTGCAACGTGTACATCATGCGCCCCAATGGCGCTCAGCCACCAGTGCGGCTTGATTTGCAGCTGAGCTCTAAAGGTCAGTCGTCCAGTCCAGTAACCAACTACGCCCTGCATGCTCGCGACCACATCATCGTGGTGGGCGGCGGCAGTAGCACGCTGGAAAGATTCCTGGATAGGCAGCTTGGCGTACAGTAATTGCCAATTGACATTAGAGCGTTCCGAGCGCCCAGGTTTTCAATCGTTACCCGCAGCGGCTGTTTTGAAGGTGCGATTTTTTGCCTGGGAATCGTACTTGACTCAATGAAATGGTACTCATGATCGTACTCGAAATGCACTGTTCGAGTAGAAATACGAGTACCGCCAGGGGCTGAGTACGAGTACGAACCACCAGTTCATGGGGCGTTTCCGGGCGATTAAACATGAACTGCGCAACCTCAAAAGCGTCAGCGCGAGGTATGGCATACTTTTAATCGCCTGCTATTCTTCGCAACTTGTTCCTCGCTCACGCAGCGGCCTGCAGAAACACCCTGCCCTTCCCCATCTTTAACCAAAACACCACAGGCCAGTTACCTGGCCTGCGGTGCTCAGTTGCCATACTAGTGAGTTGACCGTCAACTCCGCGAAAAAAGCTAGATGGCCTGAACGCTCTCGATCTCTGCGGCCAAACGCTTGCGCGCGATGTGCAATCGCCGCTTGATCGTTCCGATTGGAGCTTCAAAATAGGCCGCCATTTCAATCAACGACTGGCCGCCCATGTAAAATGCTTCTAATGTCTGACGGTCGGTCTCCCCTAGCCGTTCCAGGCTGCTGTGTACCTGCTGACAGCGTTCGTTACGCAGCAGAATATCCAGAGGATTGCGCGCCCCCAAGTCTTCGTGTTCCATCGCATCAACATCTGCACATCCAACCGCGCTGCGGCGAGTCAGCCGATTGATGGCCATGCGCCGCACGATTTGACGCAGCCAGCCGCCGAAGGCTTCAGGCATCCGCAACTGCTCGATTCGCTGGAACGCCTGGATGAAGACATCCTGGACCAACTCTTCGGCCTCGTCCCAATTCCCCAGCTTGCGAAAGGCCAACGCCAGCGTCGACTGGTAGTATCGCTCGTACAACTGGCACTGGGCCTGACGATCGCCCCGCTTGGCATCCAGGACTAAGTCCACCAGCGACTGGCAAGTAATAGACTCTTCTGCTTCTACGATCATGATCACTGACTCTCTCTCATTTTCCGGCCAGTGTCGGTGTGGGTGACCGAATCACACGAGGCCGGTGTAGACTGGCTTTGATGGTTGGTCGCATCCCGATTCAGCGATCGTCAGCTACAAACTGAGGTAGCGGAGCGCTGATTAGGGTTTGCGTGGATGAGAGGCTTGGCAATTGTTGCCCTGGGGACGCGTCGAGCGAACCTCAGCGGGCAATCTTTAACGAGCTTCTCACACCTGTCTGCAAGCTTGAAGTTCTTGGTCCAAGCCGCATTTTCCTTGTCAGACCTGTCGGGAGTTTATCCCAAACGTCGTCTGACCTCATCCAATCTGGCGGCCTGAACCGCCACGGCCACCGGGCATACAGACACGGCCACCACAGCGCTTGTTGGCCATATCAATCCGGCATGAAAGCCCGATTGATGCCCAAAATGCTGACTGCGCCCATAGGCTGTCGAGCATTTATAGGCTGGCCGGCGCGTTGATCGCCGAAACCCAGCAAGTTCACGCATCGCGGTGAGCTGGAGGATATGACGCAGCACGCTCGTAGCATTCACCAGGCAGCCGGCAATGCGACTGAATGTGGATGTGATTGAGCTGTTAATATTTGTGCTACGCATGATATTCCTCCGCCACGCCATCCTGGGACGTGAACTGAGAGAGACAAAATTAAACACGGGCCGATACACACATGGCATCGGTAACAGGCCGTAAAGCCCCCGCCCTTGGGTTGCCCTCCCCGCAGGGAAGGCAGTAAAGAGCTTAACTCAGGACCACCGTTTTCACAAACGGAAAACGGCTAGGAGTGAAAAATCCGCCAATTTCATCCCCACGGGACAACACCGGCGGCGCTACCACCCGCCCAAGTTCTAGTAGGTAAGACGGCACTCAAGCAGCCAGGTTCACATGAATTCTGGAGATTTTTCGGAAATCTCCCAAAATCCTGCCCTATTCGGTTGGAGATCCCTCTGGCGTATGGGTATCCAGCAACTGCTCAAGTTGCTGCGGGGTGTTGAACGCAAAATGGCTTGGAGGGGTGGCGGTGGATCGTGAATGAATTGAAACACTAGCATCGGCAGCGAGCGATTTCAATGCGCGGTCGCCGGCTTGCCAACGCTGTCGAAGTTGCGACAACAACCGCGTGTGATACAGTCCAGGAATCATGGTGATGGGATCGCTCGACCGTGGGCCGTCTAATTGCCAAATGACGATCTGATAGGGAACAGTAGGTTCCTCAGAGGTATGCGAGGGATTCCAGAGGTCTTGAATGGGCAGTAGCCACGCGGCGCGCCATAAGAATTGATCACAGGCCAGCAGTAGAATCCATCCTGGTCCATATCGCTGAAGGCGATGGTCCAGCGCGGTGACGAGCCCTCCCAGCGGGCCAGTACCGGGGTCGAGGTCTACCAGCGACTGGATGCCTAAATCGTGATAGCGGTCGCTCCTATCGGCAATGATCCAACAGTCGTGGCCCTGGCTGCGTAATTGATCGCGCAATCGCAGCAACTGCGGCTGTCCAGCAACGATGGCTCGGGCCTTGTCATCGGGGAATCTGCGACTGCGGCCTCCGGCCAAAATATACGCAGGTGGTAGGTCGCCTGACGACTTTTCAACTGAGGGGACCATCGTGGGGCGCTACTTATAGAACTGTAGCCACCGTCGCTAGACGGTGGAGCGAGAAATTATTTCCGATCGTCGGCAGGATTTCCATGGCTTCGACCAATTCCCAACCATACGATGCACAGCCAGCCGATCATCAAGCACAATCCACCGCTCGGTACGATGGCCCAATGGCCAAGCACACCCAGCAAAGAGATGCTGTACAGTCCACCACAGAACAGCGCAATTCCCAACATCCACAAGACCGCTGCCAGTTGCGCAGGCCGACGGCGACTGACTGCCGATAGTCCCAGCGCCAACAACGCGACGCTATGCACCATTTGATACCGTACGCCTACCTCGCATTGCTGCACTCGCTTGACGATTGCATCCGGCTCGAGCGCCTGTCGCTGAAGGTTCTCAGGCAAACCGTGGGCTGCGTAGGCTCCGAGCATGACCGACAATCCACCGACGATTCCCGCCGCAATGATGATAACTCTGGACATAAGTTGCTCGCCGAAATCGATCACAGGCCGTACAGAGGAAACAATTTAGATCGCAGATAGTCAATCAGAGGCTGATGACTGAGTGGTTGGCCCGTCGTCATGTGAATCAATTCGGCGGGTACGTAACAAGCGCCCAGAGCATGAATCTTTGATCTAAGCCACTCCAGCAGAGGTTCAAAATCGCCCTGCCCTATCCGTTGCTCCAGGTCTCCCACATCGCGTTGGGCGGCCTGCATCAATTGAGCTGCATACAGATTGCCCAGTGTGTAGGTAGGGAAATATCCGATCAGGCCGGCGCTCCAGTGTACATCCTGCAAGATGCCATCACGCGGCGAAGGTGGATTGATGCCCAGGTAGTGCTGGTAGCGCTGATTCCAAGCCTCTGGAGCATCGTCGACGGTCAGTTGACCACCAATAAGCTGTTGTTCCAGCTCGAAGCGAATCAGGATGTGCAGGTTGTAGGTGACTTCATCCGCTTCGACACGAATCAACGACGGCCAGACCAGATTCACATCGCCATAAATGTCATCAGCGCTCAGGCCATCCCAGGCTCCACCGACCATTTTTGAAAGCGGCGGAAAGGCCCATCGCCAAAACGCCTGACTGCGCCCAACGAAATTCTCCCACAAGCGCGACTGCGATTCATGCACGCCCAAGCTGACATACTTGCCGGCTGGCAGGCCGTACCAATCGGTAAGCAGTCCCTGTTCATACAGACCGTGGCCGGCCTCGTGCAGTGTGCCGTAGAATCCGCAGGGGAAATACTCTGGCTGGTACCGCGTCAGTATTCTGCAATCGTGAGGTCCCAGCGTGGTGCAAAACGGATGGCTGGTCTCATCCAATCTACCGCGCTGAAAGCTGTAGCCAATCTGCTCGGATATCCAACGACTAGTTTTTCGTTGACATGCGACGTCAATCGGACGCTGCCATGTTCGTCCAGCAGGGCGTCGAGGGGCACCGCCCAGCACCTGCACAAGTTCTGCCAGTGCATCCCGCAGGGCTGCGAAAACGGCCTGCAAGTTAGTGACAGATTCTTCCAAATTGGATGGCGCACCGTCTACCGTAGGCTCACTGACTTCGCCCGTGCGAGCCCCCATTTCGTATTGATCTAGCAGCGAGTCGTACAGCGAGCCGCCGTCGTGCAGCAGTTGGGCCTGCTGTCGCTTGAGCTGCACGATCTGCTGCAGGTGAGGACGAAACAGCGACCAGTCATCTTGATGACGCGCCGTTTCCCAAGCTTGTTGTCCCAGCACGGTAGCGCGAGCCAGTGCCTGAACCAAGTCGGTTGGCAAGCGAGCATTCTTGTGATATTCGCGATACAGGAGCCGCAGAGAACTTGCTTGCTGAAGAGTTAAGTCAAGCGAATCAGCCTTCGCGTTCAATTTTTGCAGACGCTCGGCGTACTCAGGAGCCACCTGGCGCTGATGGATCATACCGCTGAGCTGCGTGATCTGCTCGGCGCGGTACGCTCCGGCCTGAGTGGGTAAGCCTGTTCGGTCATCCCATTCCAGCAGTGCTTGCGTCGCCTCCAGCATTGCTGTTTGGCGAGCATCCTGAAAAAGTGCCTCCAGTTCCGTCAGCGCATCCATTGGCTAGTGATCCTTCCTGTGTTGAACTGCAGCTAGAATTGTTACTGACCGTTTAAGCCGAATGCTTTACTCGCAGATGGTGGACCGGTGCGAGGCCAATGCTACCGGAGTTGAATGACCTTTCTCGCGTTTACTACGTAGGAGCAATTATCGAGCAGCTTGCGCTGGCCCGGCAGGTCTCACTCTACGAATTGCTTCATGGTCATTCTCGTATAACCGGCGTGCGCACCGGGCCGCGCGAACTGCGAATTGCCATTGTCCGCGCGAATGTCCTAGCAATCGCGAGGCGTTGTCACGCGGTTAGGCGCTGGCATACTCGCGGTTCGTGACGATGCCGGGCATGGGGACGGGGTACTTGCCATCGGCACTGGCGGGCAGCGGCGAAGGGCTGGTCGGAGTCAGCTGGTCGATCCCCGGAGCGAATTCGTGGTCATGCTCCATGAACTCTTCGAGGGTAATCCGTTGGCCGGTATGGCAAGCCATGCGCCCCATGCTGGTCACCAGACTGGCCATTACGCCGCGCGGTACTTCGTTGTAGGGAGTGTTATTGCGAATAGCCGCGATCAAGTTGTTCCACTCCAGTTGATACGGGTTGGGCTCGCCACGATCGAACCGCCAGGCGATTTCAGAGCGGTTGAAGCGCTGGCCGTTGTAAATTCGGCAATGAGCCGGTGAATGCCCGCGAGCAGAAATCGTGGCACAGCGTTTTGATCCATGCACAAAGCTGGCAAACTCATTGTGGCAGCCCGGAATGGTACGACCGTTTAGAAACAGCTTGGTACCATCTTCAAAGGTATACTCAACCGAGTAAGTATCAAAATTTTGGTCAATGTCTTCGCCGCGATAATGTCGGCCTCCAGAACCGATGGCTTCTACCGGCCAGGCATCTTTGATCCAGCAACACTCGTCGATATTATGGATCAGAAAGTCGCTGAACGCTCCACCGCTGAGCCACAGGAAGGAATGGAAACGCTGGATCTGGTAATCCAGTTCACTGATGCCTTCTGGCTTCGGGCCGGTAGCAGCTGAGCCGGTTGGGCCTGCCATGCGATAGGCGCGCAGCATCAACACATCGCCGATTTCGCCATCGCGAATGCGCTTGACCAGTTCGTGGCGCGCTTCACAGTGGCGGCACATCAAACCCACAGCGGCTTTGATGTTTTTGGCGTCAGCCAGTTTCGACAACTCCAACATGCGTTTACTGGTAGGCGCATCGACCGTAACTGGCTTTTCCATAAACACATTGAGTCCACGCTCGATGGCATAGCGGAATTGAACCCAGCGAAAGGCCGGCGGCGTTGTCAGAATCACCACGTCGCCTGGACGCAAACAATCCATAGCCAGCTTGTACGCGTCGAAACCAATAAATCGGCGATCTTCCGGCACATCAACTTTGTCACCAAGCTGGCCTGACAAGCCTTGGAAACTGGATTGCAGCCGATTGTCGAATACATCAGCCATGGCAACCAGCTTCATCGGTTCGTTGGGCACCGATAGAGCGTTGGTCGCAGCTCCCGATCCGCGACCACCGCAACCGACGAGCGCCACTTGGATCGTTTCATCGTCGGCAGCGTGAACGGTTCGCATGGCTCCTGCTACTAGCGCCGTGGCGGCAGTGGCGGTGGCCGAATCTCGCAGGAATCCGCGTCGATTGGATGGCTCTTGAATTGAGGATGCTTGTTCAGATTGAATATGCGTAGTCATGTCGAATGCTCCTGTGAATCGAATTGTTAATGGATTGTCTGGCGAGTCATTGCAATGGGTGGGCCGTCGCAAGCCGACCAATCACTTTCAACGTTCTTTGCTGCTTTTCATAAGCAATGGGCCTACTATCACACTTGCGTCGGCCTGCTGGTCCTACCCTACATGTCTGCAAGCGCCCCCGTGAATCACTTACTCAAGTCCTTGGTGTCGATGTTTGCTTTGGGGCCGGTACGCTCGACCTGGACCGGTTCGGATTTTTCCCATTTGTCATCTTTCTCTTGTTGGCTGGGCTCGACTAGTGGTCGGACGACTCGAAAGCCCACATGCAGAGCATCGGTCAGATACCAAATGCTCTTGGGAATTTGTGGGTCTTGACGTTTCCAATCTTCGGTTGAACCCTGGCGGGCGGCACTACGGCAGTCCTCGGCAAACTGATTCCACCCGCCACCACGCACCACACGTGGGTCCAGGGTCTTGGGAACTGCCAGTGGATCAAGGGGTTGATCGGTGACCAACGTGTAACCGGCTTCATCATACTGGTCCAAGACCCATTCAGCCACGTTGCCGTGCATGTCATGCAAGCCCCACGCGTTAGGCTTCTTCCTGCCGACCTTCTCGTAGCCTTCTTCAGTGTTATTAAACGTCCAAGCATAATCATCCAAGTCATCTGGATCGTCGCCAAAGGAATAGGCAGTCGTCGTACCGGCGCGGCACGCGTATTCCCATTCGGCTTCGGTTGGCAGACGGTAGTAGCGACCGGTCTTTTCAGTCAGCCACTTGCAGAAGACGCGGCAGGAATGTTGCGTCATACAGATGGCCGGATAGCCACGCGTTCCCATACCGAACGACATATCGGTGTAGGGCTTGGTGGGTTGTGAGAGTTGGTATTTTTCGGCCAATGCGTCGCGCGGCGTCGGCTTGAGGTTCAGAGCTTTCATGCGAAAGATATCCGTGTCCGCCGCCCAGACGTCGTACACGTCCCAAGAGATTTCCATGGCGGACATCCAAAAGGCCGAGACGGTCACTTCTCGCTGTGGTCCTTCGTCGTCGCGCCGTCCCGGTTCGTCATCAGGGCTGCCCATCAGAAATGTGCCACTGGGAATGGGCACGAAGCGAAATTTGACGTCTGCATGTTCCAAGAATTCGTCGTAAGGCTTCATCTCTGATTCACTGGTCGCGTCGGCATCGGGAACGGCGATCGGAGGAATTGGCTGCCGGGCATCGCTGGCTGCGCTGTCCGACGATGCGGAATCTTGGGAAAGTGCCGGTTGGCCCATTAGGCAGGTCATCAGAACCATCAACCATAGCGCCAACTTGGTTGCCAACAGGTGCAGTTGATCGGTCGGGAGCCAGTAAATGTTTCTCATTCCAGTAGTCAAAAACAAAGTCATTGTCCGGCAGATTACATCGAGGTGGGATGGACTGGGACAAGTAGCGGGTAATTGGATGTTGCTCAAGGTGCAACACAGTGTGTGGCGGGGGGCGGGCAGGACTGAAAATCCGATTTCGACTAGAATACTGGCTGGTCGCGGTTGGAGAATTCTTGGGTCGCGAGCACTCTAGTCGGGCGGGACTCATGAACCTCACATTCTACTTGAAACGCATCCTCCTGCTGCTCCTGTATTGCCTGATCCCGCAAGATTTTTTGCCGGCTCAGCCAGCAGGTCAAGCTGCCCCACCCACCGTAGGTCCTGAGAGTTCACTAACCATTACGGCTCCTAAGTCCGATGTTGGTGACGGCCACACAGCAACCTTTCCAGCCATGGGAACGCTCGTCGAATTGACGGTCTATCATGGCGACAGACTACGAGTCGAGGCGGCTTTTCGCGAAGCACAAACGTTGGTTGTGGAGCTGGCGGCTGTGCTGACCGACTACGATGCCAACAGCGAGGCACGCCGCCTGACAGAGCTAGCTGTCGGGCAGCCTGCCCATGTCTCCGACACCTTGTGGGAGATGTTGGCAGCGGCTGACTCATGGAATCGCAATTCCAAAGGGGCGTTGGACTGTAGTTTAGGCCGGCTAACGCAACTATGGCGCAGATATCGCCGCGCCGGCCGCGTTCCGACCGAGCACGAAGTCCAGCAAGCGCTTGAGCGCTGCGGCTGGAAATATATTGATTTAGACGCGGACAGACGTACCGCCACGATCGCATTCTCCGATATGCGACTAGATTTTGGCGCCATTGGCAAGGGCTATATTGTCGATCGAGTCTTTGACCTTCTACAACATCACGAGTTGTCGTGTTGCCTGGTTAACATCAGCGGCAACATGCGTTGTGGAGAGCCGCCGTCGGGTCGAGCCGGCTGGAGGATTGCCGTCTCAGGCTTGTCGCCAGAAGGCCAGCCTCTGCGGCGTATTGAAGTGCGCGACATCGCCATCGCGACCAGTGGCGACTTGTGGCAGTTCGTCACCGTCGATGGCCAGCGCCGCAGTCACATTCTCGATCCGCGCACGGGCTATGGCGTGCCAGGACCGCTGGCAGTGACGGTGTTAGCTCCCTCTGCACTGGCAGCCGACGCGCTGGCCACGATCGGATGTATTGCTGACTGGCAAGACTTTAAGCGGTTGCTTTCAAAATACGAAGGCACCGCAGCTCTTCGCGCCAGCCAGTATGCAGAACTCGAAGTCATCGCTACTGAGTCATTTCCGCGATCGCAGTAACCACTTGTCACCGCGCGGGCAACGGCTGGTACGGCCCGCAGGGCAGGTGGTTCAATGTTATGTCCCGCAAAACGTACAGTACCCCGCGTCGCCCCCGGGAGGCGGGCTACGGTAGGCAACATTGGAGTCAAGTTTGTCATAGGGCCGCGCGAGAGCGGCCAATAGATTCTCAAGCGGTCCCTTGTCTTGCCGCAGTACAGCGGCGCTGAGAGCTTCTTCCACGCAATGGTTGCGCGGAATGACGACGGGATTGTGCTGCTGCATTCGTTCTTGGACTTTCGCCCAGGATTGACCAGTCACCACAACTCGCTGTCGCCAATGGCTCAGCCACTGCTGGAACTCAGGTGAGTCATAGGGACCTCCTTGGCAACGCAGCTCGGCCAAGTCGCGGAAGGTAACAGTAAAATCCACCTGTTGACTTGCCATCCATTGCAGTAGCGATTCTATGAGCTGCACATCGTCCTCACCCGCACTGGGGAGCCCGAGCTTATTGCCAAACCCTTCCAGCCAATGTTGCCGATAGATCATCGCAAATTGCTCAAGCTCCTCGGTCGCCTTGTCGATGGCGGTGTTTGGGTCTTGGTCCAGTAGCGGGAGCAGCGACTCTGCAAACCGAGCCAGATTCCACTGCGCTATCCGAGGTTGATTGCCGTAAGCGTAACGCCCTTGGTGATCAATGGAACTGAACACGGTGTGTGGACTATAAGCATTCATGAACGCGCACGGCCCATAGTCGATCGTTTCACCGGCAATCGACATGTTGTCGGTATTCATCACGCCGTGAATAAAACCGACCTGCATCCAGCGCGCAATAAGTGCGGCTTGGCTGGCGACGACACTGCGCAAGAACCGCCGATAAATTTCCTTGGAACCGGTCAATTCCGGATAGTGGCGATCAATGGCGTAGTCAGCCAAGTTCTGCAATAGGCGCGGCTGTTGCAATGCTGCGGCATACTGAAAGGTCCCGACGCGTAGATGGCTGGCGGCAACTCGAGTCAGCACGGCTCCCGGTTCTACTTGTTGGCGGTAGACTGCTTGGCCGGTTTGCACTACCGCCAAGCTGAGCGTAGTCGGGATGCCCAAGGCTTGCATGGCGTGGCTGATGATGTATTCACGAAGCATTGGGCCGAGTGCTGCCCGGCCGTCGCCTTGCCGTGAATAGGCGGTCAATCCACCGCCCTTAAGCTGTATGTCCAGCAGGCGACCAGTGGGCGTTAGCTGTTCGCCAAGCAGAATCGCGCGACCGTCGCCCAGCATGGTAAAGCCGCCAAACTGATGCCCCGCATAGGCTTGTGCCAAAGGCATACTGTTAGGAGGCAACCGATTGCCCGCAAAAACGTCAACTGCCGAGGTATCGGTCAGTCGCGCGGGGTCCAGCCCCAGCGTCCTGGCGACTGTCACGTTCAATAGGACCAGAGTCGGATTGCTGACAGGCGTGGGCTGAACCAACTGAAAAAAGTCTGGAGGCAGGCGCGCGTAACTGTTTTGTAGATTCCAACCAACTGTAGAATCTTCATTGGCCAGCGGGCCGGTCGGTACAACGTGGCTGGTTGCAGCTTGAGCGTTGTCATTCCGTTGGTTGTCAGACTGTCCGCCTAGGTCGCATTCGTTCATGGCAATTCACTTCCCTGCATCGCCTAAGGCAATTTGTGTTTGCGGTCGCGTAGTGAAGGTGGTGGGCCGGCGCAGGGCTGAACCGATTGTTTCTGAACGACCATTGTCGCTCTTGTAGAGTTCTATGCACCCATCCACAAGTTGTCAAACAATATGAATGAATATTGATGGACAGGAGGATTGCATGTCGCTGATAGAATCACCTGTGTTGTGTGAATCGTTTGTATTCGAGTTTCGGATTGCTGGCTGCCAACTCATTGATAACTTCGAACGGACAACCGCTGATTTTCTCAGTGATTTCTCTAACCTGCAAGTCGGATCGTCGATCATCCTGTAAGTCCTGTAGACCTGTGGTTGGTTCTTCAGTTGTACCACATTATTTGTGCATAGGTGTGCTTAGGTATTACAGATTGGGTTTTCATCGGTTCCACTGGTCCCAGCCTTCAAGTCGCACTTCGCGGCTGAAATGTTTCACGATTTCTTATTTTCGACATGCGCTAACAACAGCGCCAAGTCGGCAGGCGTGATGCCACTGATTCGCCCAGCCTGATCAAAATTGATCGGGCGAATTTTTTGGAGTTTTTGACGTGCTTCAGTGCGCAGTCCGCGAATCGACTGATAGTCGAATTCTAGTGGAATACGCTTGGCCGCCATCCGCTGTTGGCGATCAATTTGCTGTTGCTGTCGGTCGATATACCCGGCATAGCGTACGTCCCATATCACTTGATCGACCACTTGCTCATCGAACGCTACCAGTTGCGGTTGACGTTGGCACATTTCGTCCCAAGTGACTTCGTTGCGCCGCAGGTACTTCAAACCATCTATTGAATCGACTCGCAGTTCTGCCAGTAGATGCAGCGCTCGAGCAATATCGTCCTCTTTACTGCTTAGCCGTTGCCAGCGAGCTTGAGAGACCATGCCCAATTCATATCCCAGCCGGGTCAGCCGTCGATCTGCATTATCGTGTCGCAGCAGCAGTCGATATTCGGCGCGACTTGTGAACATGCGATAAGGTTCATCAACACCGCGCGTTACCAGGTCGTCGATCAAGACACCCAAGTAAGCTTGATCGCGGGATAGTATCAACGGTGGGCGTCCTTTCAATTTAAGCGCGGCGTTGGCACCCGCCAACAGTCCCTGTCCCCCCGCTTCTTCGTAGCCAGTCGTGCCGTTGATCTGTCCGGCGAAAAACAGTCCCGAAACCAGTTTTGATTCCAAGCTGGGCCACAATTGTTCAGGTGGGCAGTAATCGTACTCAACGGCATAACCATAGCGCATGATCTGAGCCCGCTGCAGTCCGGGAATCAGTCTTAGGACGCCATGCTGCACGTCGCGGGGCAAGCTGGTCGAGATTCCATTGACGTAGATTTCGGTAGTACGCCGGCCTTCTGGCTCCAAAAATAGTTGATGGCGATCCTTATCGGCAAAACGAACTATCTTATCCTCGATCGATGGGCAGTAGCGCGGACCTGTGGACTGAATCTGACCGCTGTACATGGGAGCGCGATGCAAGTTTGCACGGATCAGATCGTGTACCGCAGAATTTGTATAAGTGATGTAGCAGGGCAACTGCGGTGTGGGCAATGCAGCGGTTAAAAATGAAAAAGCTTGAGGGTGGTCGTCACCAGGTTGCAATTCAGTTTGCGAGAAGTCGATAGTCTTGGCATCCAATCTCGGTGGCGTGCCGGTTTTGAAGCGATCCAGGCGAATGCCCAGGCGCCTCAGCGCACCGCTGATGCCGCGCGTGGTGCCCTCCCCTGCCCTTCCGCCTTCAGTTTTGGCTTCGCCCGTATGCATCACCGCTTGCAAGAATGTGCCGGTGGTCAAAACAACTGCCGAAGCGCGGTAGGCTGCATCGCCGCGCACGCGAACTCCACAGATTATCGGTAGCTGACCCTCAGCGCACTGGATGATCAAGTCCTCGACGGTCTCTTGGATCAGCGAGATGTTGGGGTAAGCTTCCACCGCTTCCTTGATCCACTGTTGGTAAGCCCGCTTGTCAGCCTGTGCGCGAGGGCTGTGCATGGCCGGTCCCTTGCGGCGATTAAGCAAACGGAATTGAATGCCAGTGGCGTCGATGGCTTGACCCATCAGTCCGCCCAACGCGTCGATCTCGCGCACAATTTGTCCTTTGGCAACTCCCCCGACAGCCGGATTACAGCTCATCTGTCCAACGGTATCCAAGCTGCCCGAGAGCAACGCCACCTTGGCACCCAAGCGGGCGGCGGCAGTCGCCGCTTCGGTTCCGGCGTGGCCGGCTCCGACCACGACGATGTCGTAGTCATAAGTGATTGATGGAGATGGATTTGATGGCATGGTTTTCCAGCAGGCGGGGCCGGGAGCTAGCATTGGGCGTCAGTGTTCGATCCGATAGAAGCGGTGCATTTTAATTATGAAGGCAGCTTTCCGCGACCGACATAAAGCAGATAAGCAATTCTGCTGTAGCGCCGCCCATAGATACATTGCGCATGAACCGACTGGTCACCAATCCACGGAACCGCCACAAGCTGCGTCGCTGGACGCTGTCAGCGGTCCTGTCCTGCGGGCTAGTCGCCATGTGTGGCCAGTCGCCATCGGTTGCGCAAGCCCCTGCCAACCGCAGTGAAACATCCGGACCTAAATCGGAAGGTGCTGGTCCAGTTTATCTTTCGTTTGCCCAGTTTCATATCCCCTTTAGCATCGATCGAACTGGCGTGATTCCGTCAGAAGTTCGTTTGTATGTTTCGACAGACAGCGGAAGGAGTTGGCAGCATCACGGCAGCGCGGGACCAGAAGCCAGTTTTTTTGAATTCCGTGCGGCTGCTGAGGGCGAATACCTATTTGCAGTCCAAACAGTCGACGCAGCGGGAGTTGCCTTTGTTAGCCCTAATCCGCCAATGCGAGTCGCCGTGGACACGACCGAACCTCGCGTGGAAGTCCAGGCGGAACTGGATGCCAACGGCAATCTGATTGTTGACTTGACGGCCTCCGACCAGAACCTCAACCTGGACTCGGCGACCTTGCGAGTTCGCACGGATCGTGAAACCGAATGGCGGGAAGTACCAGTACAAACTCTCGCACCGGTCGGAGACAGCTACCACGGGCAAGTCGAGCTAAGGCTACCGCTCTGCCGGGAAGTAGCGATCGTCTTTAGCGTTCTCGATCACGCACTCAACAGCGGACAGGCCAGCTACCGGTTTGCGATGCCACGCACGGCTGGGATCAGCGATATGCAGTTGGCCAGCACTCGCGGTAATGCTGCGGTGGCCGATGGTCGTCAGGCAGTCATCCCAGATATACCCGGCGCGGTGCGCTGGGAAATGGATGCTGCTGGGAGTGCAGGACCACAGGGCAACACTTGGGCACAGTCGGGTGCGACACGATTTCCCACTAAGTCATTGACCACTCTGCCACCGTCCAATCCACCAAAAGCGGAGTCATCTCCACTCGATCGCTTGGGGGCCAGACCGGGACGACTGGCAGCCAGCCAAGCGGATTTAGATCTGATACCCAACCAATCTAAACCCTCGTCGTTTGAGGAACTTCCTCTGCCGGAGCCAATGCAAGCCCAAGCATCATCGCCAGCGCCCCATCCTGGAAAGCAATTGGAAGTTAAGCAACAGACCCAGGAGTTGACGCTGGGCGATTCAGGCAGTCAGTCACCTCAGATTGACCCACCGTCGGCAGCTGAGACAAGCGACAAGATGACAACAGAGCAGGTAGTTCAGCGCCAAGGGGAACACAACACGAGCGATCAAGGCTATCAGCCGGTCGATGCACAGCATCCATTCTTCTGCAAAGCGCGGACCTTTAGCTTGGACTATTCGGTCGAAGCTATGGGGGGCACCGCGCTTGCAGAAGTTGAATTGTGGGGTACGGAAGATTTGGGACAAAATTGGCAAAAATGGGGAGTCGATCCGGATCGTACTAGCCCGTTTGATGTCCGAGTTGCCAACGATGGCAAATTCGGCTTCCGCATGGTTCTAGTCGGACAAAACGGATTTGTTCTGGGCCAGCCAAAGTCCGGTGAAGATGCCGATGTGTGGGTTCATGTAGATACGCAGGTGCCCTACTGCAAGATCAGTCGCGCGATCTATGGCGAAGGTTCTGAGGCCGGGATGTTGGTGATCGACTACCAATGCACGGACGCCGATCTAGCCGACTTACCGATCAACCTGTCCTACAGCACTTCGCCTGAAGGCCCTTGGACAGCGCTGGCCAACAACCAAAAGAACAGCGGTCTTTACCTGTGGAAAATCCCTGCGGAGCTTACTTCACGAATCTACCTGATGGTCCAAGCCATCGACAAAGCAGGTAATGTTGGCATGCATCGACTTGAATTGCCCATCGACATCAAAGGTGCAACTCCGCGTGGACGGATTCAAGGTCTACGACCCATTCTGTCGCCTTGATTGCGCTCCGGCTTCGTTGGGACTGTTCAGTGGGCGAACGCCACGGTGGGCGCAGGCTCGAGGGGCAATTCTCTGGGCCAATCGAATTGGCCCCCAAAAGTATCGCCCGCGAAACACCCCCTGCTCGATCAGTGAGCAGATGCGCCTGCGCGCGGCGAGACATCTTGCATTCTAAGAATACCCGTCGCGGTCAGCTTGCTCTACGATTTTCCGCAAATCTTGCACCGCCCAGCTCTCCGTACTGACGCATCGCCCGGAGAGCTACAAAAATCTGACAGTGCAAAATTGGAGAATCCCGGCGCTATTTCTTCGTAGACAACTCGACGACCGGTGCCGAAGCGTCTGATTCAATTTCAATAGTCACGTTTGATGATGCTAACGCATATTTGCCATTGAAAAGGTCGGGTGGGTCCGGCGGGGTTGCGCCCATGGTGGTCTTCGGAGCTTTGAATTTTGGATCAGGATATGTTGCCGCAATCGAGTATTTGCCAGCGGGGATACCTGGTAGACTTTCATTTTCCCAAATTGAAAAGGGTTGGAATGAGCCGTCGGAACTCGAGACAGCACTCGACACGAACTCATTGGTGCCAAATTTGTACATCGTCAGCCCGACACCACCTGCCGGCTTGCCATCTACATTGACGGTGCCGGTGACTTTGTGAAGTTTGGGACCTCCTCCGCAACCCGCGCATGCAATCAGTATTGCCATCGCAATAGTTGAATGGAAATGTCTGGTTGGGTTAGATCCTAAACGGTGATGACATTTAATGTCCATCATGAACTCTCTCCTATCTCGCAAATAGAAATCGAATAAACACAACTGGCCGGAAGAAGTGAATCGCAATTAAAAACGTAATCTGCGTCTTAGAGCAAGTGGTCAGTTCTCGCTCAGGTGCAAAAAAAGCGAGCACACCTCTGTGGCGCACTCGCTTTCATGAGAACTGTTACAGTGACACTAAAACCAAAACTCAGCGCCCAAAACAACTAGTTTCCACTCAAGGCAACAGACAAACTGTCATTGCGGGTGATTAGAGCGTAGAAAGTTACCAGGTCAAAGTTCTGACCGACGAACGATACAGAACCGTCGCCGCGGAGTGTATTCATTCCACCGGCGTGGAATGAATACGGGTTGTCTTCATTGTAAACATTAAGAAATTGAGATCCGCCAGTCTGGTTGTTACGGTCAGCGTGAGTGGGATTTGGCGTCGCTGTGGGGTTGATAGGGGCCAATATACGAATATGACGGGCCACGTTCCAATCGACCATGGATGAATTCAACGTGCTATTGGGTTCAACCAACCTGCCGCGATACCAACGATCTTGCTTCCCACCCAATTCAACAAATGCAATCGTATTGGATAGGCCGTCAGTGATTTCACCGTACTTAATGGTCTTCTTGTTTACGATCATGGACCATTCTTGGCGTCCTGAAACCGTAACGGCTGGTCCTTCTGGTGCACCTAGCATGCCGCTGTTACAAAGTGGATTATCGCGAGTGCAGTTCGCAGGTGGACTACCTGTCGGAAGGATTTTCGATCCGACCGGCAGTGCATTGTTTACCACAACTAAGAATTCAGGGGTCACTCCTCGTATTGGAGCATAGTCGGTTCTGGGAAGAATCCATGGATCCGCTACCGAGGGTGTGAGCGCTTTGGCCCATGTCGCATAATTAGATCCCGATTCTGGTGCCGATGGACATACAAAGGTGGGTATCAAGTTCACCTTATGCACAGTTATCGGAACGATGCCTTCCGACCAACCTGGTACAGACGCCGGCAAGTTGCGTCTGGAAAACAACGGCATAGTATGGTCGAACATCTTGAACAAATTGTCCTGCTCCATGAAGGGAGCCAACTGGCCAATAGCGGGCATACCGCGTCGAGTGTCTGGCGCTGCAAGATCTGCCATCGGATTCTTAGACAAGTCAGCACCAGATTCATTAACTCCGACCTGATAGGCCCAGCACGGGAATTTCTCGGTGTAGGTGGAGCCGTAATTGTGCAGCGCGATCCCAATCTGCTTGAGATTGTTACCGCAACTCATTCTGCGAGCAGCCTCGCGAGCTGCCTGAACTGCAGGTAGGAGTAGCCCTACCAAGATGCCGATGATGGCAATCACCACCAACAGCTCGACCAGCGTAAAGCCAGCCTTGACCGATGAACGTTTCATAAGAACCTCCCAGAGCATTAAAAGAAAATAATTACCCTCTAGTCCAAATTGGAGATCGGGCTCATCTTTTATCGTAAGCATTTCCAAACGGCTGTCCAGGACAGAACGTCGCGGCGAAGACAAAATTTGGTGGTTTGATACCCCCTTATGGCGACTTAGGGGGGGACTGCTGGTCGTAGTGGTGGTCGCCAGTGCTAATAGGCGGCAGCTGGCGGTCACAATTGGAGGTTGCTGGCCCGATCTGAGAACGGAACAGTTGCCAGGATGTAAATCCTAGTTACTACACCACGATCGACTCAGGCCAAAAGAAAAGGGCCCACAAGGTGAATCAATCAACTTGGGGCCCCGGAATTATCCACTGGCTGAACGGAATGCCTATTTGCTGGTCGTCAGATCGACCTTGAGCTCCTTTGTCGGACCGGTAATCTCGAACACAATATCCGAGGAGCTGGCGTATTTGCCTTTCAGAAGGTCACGCGGAGAGTCTGGTTCGCTGTAAATCCCGACCTGTTTGGCCTTGTGCTTCGGATCTGGCCAATCAGCAGTTACCTTGTAGCTGCCCTTGGGTAGTCCCGGCTCCATATTTGTCGTCAAAGAAAAACTGCCTCCCTCGTCCGAGGTTGTAGAAGATGGAGCCGCGTCGGCTTGAGTTCCTTGAGGGTAGAATCTCAAATTTACTCCCGGCGTTGGCTTGCCGTCAACCGAGACGGTACCACTGACTTCCACCAATGAGCTACCGCAGCCTGTCAGACTCAGTACCCAAATCAGCGAAAGAATCCTCAGGGAATATAATTTCTGTTCGGTTAACAAGCGGAATCCGTATCGCATAATCAACTCTCTGAGGAAGCTAGGGAATTGTGTGGATGGAAAAAACTGCCCGATCTCTGTTGATATCGGTAGAAGTTACATTTGAAATTATTCAGGCGGTCGGGTTAACCCCTGAAGCGGAGAAACGCTCGCCATTGTAATCAAACAGGCGAGTTCCACAGTTGGGGGACTCGCCTGTTTGAGTTAACTGCTTTAATCCAGGACATGCTCAGTTAGCTGAGCCTTCAATTTCGCCACCGTTGCGCGTTACTAACGCACCAAAGGCAGCCGGTGAAATGGAGGCAGAGATGAAAAACACCGCGCCGTCACCGCGAACTGACTGAACACCGCCACTGTGGAACGAGTAGGGGTTTGTGCCGTTCCAGACGTTGATAAATGAGCACCCTTGAGCTTGAGGATTAAAGTTGGTGTCGCTAGGATTGCCAGCACCACTCAGGCCTCGGACGTGCTTTGAAATACTCCAGTCAGCAGCCGACGCATTCCACCAAGTATTCGTGCTTGACCCAACGATAGCAGGGCGCCCAGTGGCTCTACCACGGAAGTACTCAAGCTGCTTACCAGCAACTTCAATAAAACAAAGTGTTTGCGAGAGGCCGTCGGTCACTTCACTAAACTTCAACAAGTTCTTGTGATTTCTAGTGGGAGAAGCAGAAGTCCCCGGCAGCATGTGAGATCCAAGCATCCCGTTGTTAGCCATGGGTGAGTTCTCGTGCGAGTAGCCGCTTGGGACGGTTGCGCCAGGAATACACGGGATAAACGTGTCGTGTAGGCCCCTGATCGCGGCATAATCAGTTCTTGGTAAAGGCAGTGGCGTGTTTACTGGGACACCCAAAATTGCAGTTACCGGGTGGTAGTAGTCACACGGTGCATCCGGCGACGAGGGGCATATTGTTGTGGGAAACAACTTAGTGTTCATCACAGTGGACGGAAGCAAACCACCATTGACACCACCGGGTTGGCCAGGCAGATTCCACAAGCTGAGCTGTGGCTTCTTCAGGTCAAAGTAACTGAATAGAGCATTGCCCTCCATATAGGGGAGTAGCTGAACAAGTGGCCCAGGTGCTCGGTGAGTATCTGGAGGTGAGAGATTAAAGACGATACTGGGGCTACCATTCGGATTAAGCTTCACCGATGGGTCATTGTTGTCAACTTGAGATACCCACGCCGGATACTGGTCTTGGAAGGTAGAAGCATGGTTATGCAGCGCAAGTCCCAACTGCTTCAAATTATTGCCGCAGCTCATGCGCCGGGCGGCTTCGCGGGCGGCCTGGACGGCGGGTAGCAGCAGACCGACCAGAATTCCGATGATGGCGATGACCACCAACAGTTCGACCAGCGTAAAGCCGGTTCTTTCGTTACGAGTGCTCTTCATGTGTGAAACCTCCAATAGATAAAAACAACGGAAACCAGAGCCCCAAAATAGGTTGGGGGATAAGTCCAAACTCCGCAGCCATCAGCTTAGTCTCTCTACCGGACCATCCGACTCAACGGACGAGTCCGACACAATGCCGGTCCATTGTTTCGGTAAAGCAAGATTCGCTGTGCTGCATACTTTCTTGCCAGAATTCCTGAAATCTTTTCCTATGATACGATTACTTGTGGCCCTGTCTAGGGTTAATAGTTGCTTGGCGTCTCAAAACGGTGCAGAATCTTCCGCTAATTGAGCCCTGGGGTGTTAACGGTGGGCATTGGAGGCGACGTTGACGCTGAAGGAGCTTCACTGTTGGGGGGGGTAGCCTGCTGCGTGTATTGCCATCGCCCTGGTAAACGTGGCTACCGGTGAAATCGGAACAAACGGTAATGATTTTCTGTAAGGCTAGCTTTCTCTAACTGTTCGGCTACGTCTTTACCGGCATAGTGGCTATCAGCGGTTACAGTTTCACATTCGCCTACTCAGTCGCGTCTGCGATTGTAATCGTCGGTTATCCATCACACCCGCACCGCCCTTTTTTTGCCCCCGGAGCCATCATGCCGAAGACGAGCCACGTTGGAGATCAAGAAGTTCAGATGGATCGCCGCCGAAACCGAGACAGCCGGGCCGAGCCTGCTGCAAAGGTATCTAGCAAACCCAAGTCCGCCAGCAGTTCCGCCAATGCCCAAGACCGCCGTTCCGCAGTTGTCGCATCGGATGACAGCGCATCGGTAGATGCGCCAGCGTGCAATCAAGCCGAGACCTCTGACTCTGTCAAAGAAGCGCCAGTTCGACGTAAACAACAGCGTCGCCGACAGATCGACCCGACGACCTGCGAACGCGAGTATAACGGTTGCGAGATCGAATTCATGCACGCCATCGATGCCTATAAGCGCGCCAGCGGTCGGATGTTCCCTACGTGCAGCGAGATTCTTGAAGTAATTCAAAAGCTGGGTTACGTCAAGCTAACGGCAGACGAGCGGTTACTGCTGCATAGCATCTCCGAAGTCGAGGGCGAATTGGCACAGGCAACTGAGCTTGAATTGATTAAAGCCGGCGAGGATAACCGGTAGCTACCGTCGTCAGGAAGGTGGTGGGTCACCCGACGCAAGCTCCGCGCTCTAGTGAGCGTAGTTGTGTTTCTCAGGTGACTCGTCAGTCGCCGACATCCCGGCTATGATTGCCAGCCGTAGTGGTTTAGATGCGGTCTAGTCATTGAGTGCGGATAGGGCTACAGTTGAACGAGTGGGTGATGCAGGGCCAGCTTCCCTGGGAGACCGAGATCGATACTCCGGCAACCATCGCTGTGATCGGCGGTGGACCCTGTGGCATCGAAGCCGCACTATACGCGCGGTTCTTGGGCTACTCGGTGGATGTCTACGATGCCGACAAAATCGGTAACAGCCTCGCGTATTGGGGAAATCGACGGTTGCCTGGCTGCTGGCGCAACTGGGTAACATCATTAGGTCTGGCCGCGCTGGAGGCCCATGAGCATCCATTGCCAGACTTGCAGGCGGTACCGACGTGCCACGAGTATGTTCAGCAATATTTGTTGCCATTGGCGCGCACAGATCTACTCTATAGCTCGATCAACAATCGGACGCCGGTCCTGTCCATCAGTCGGCTGGGTTGCAGCAACAGCGCTGAACTGGCTATATGCCAACGTGCGGATCAAGAGTTTCGCATATTGCTGCATAGCGGCGAGCGCGGCGATTTTTCGCAGATCGTAGATATCGTTTTGGACTGTTCCGGTAGTCAGTTTGTTCGGAAACAGTTGGCAAGCGGTGGAGGGCAACCGGCGGGCTGGCAAGCGGTGGTTGGGCAGGTGCTGCTTGGCAAACGGCCGATCTTGGGCAAAGAACGCTCGTTGTTCAGCGGCCAACGCATTATGCTGTTTGGCAGTGACGACACAGCGATGGCGAACGCCCTGGAGATCGCCCAGTTGGCCCAGTCCGAGAGTAGCCCCGAGACCACCTTGTTCTGGGTGGTTCCTAAACGTCTGGTGCAACCGGAACGTGTCCTGGAGTTGCCAGCCGACAGCGGTTTCGTAGATGGCGATGAAGTGGAACGTGCGGAACAGCTTTACCGCCAGGCCGATTCCCGACGCATTGTGCCGCTGACGGCTTGGGGCGTGGAAGCGATCGCGCCCAGTCAACGAGGCTGGAAGGTGACATTGCAGACCGGGCCAGATGAGACTTTGGAGCTCGAAGTCGATCGGCTAGTTCACTGCGGCGATCGACTGCCAGCAGCGGGCTATCATCATAGCTTGCAGTTAGAACCCTGGAGCGACGGCGGCGCATGCGATGCGGCCGTGACGCGAGAACCGCACTTCTATTTGCTTGGTGATCGTGGGCAGCAACCCGTCGGCGGTGTCAACGGTAGCAGCGTTTATCGGCCCTGTCCCATCAGTCGTATACACGAGCAGATACGTCGAGTCTTCGGCATGATTGGTGGTCGAGCCGATTTGGATCTGTACAGCTCCGTACGGCCCAGGTCGATCGAGGGCTAGCGCAGCGTTCAACGATTATCGTCGCAGGTTGAGCAGTTCGTCGAACAGTTGTTGCGTGGAGGTGATGACTCGCGCGTTGCTTCGATACTGAGTCGATGCCAGCACCAGCTTCACTAAGTCACCGCCGATATCGGTGTTGGATAGTTCGAGCGCACCGGCGCTGACGGTACCGATCCCGTTTTCGCCGGGTTTGCCTTCAATGGGTAGACCGGTGTTAATGCCTTGCGCGAACAGGTTTTGGCCGCGTTGTTCAAGGCCTTCAGGATTGGTGAATCGCGCCAAGCGGATTTCGCCGATGGTCCGCGAAATACCATTGCTGAACACGCCGCGAATCGTTCCATCTTCACCAATGATATAGCTGGTCAATTTGCCGGGCGGCGAGCCGTCTTGCCGTGATGCGTTTAATGTTGCGCGCTGCTCAGCCAATCCTTTCATGCCACTGAAGTCCAGCGAAAACTGGAGCGGAGAGACGCTCGGGATATTGCGACGGTCAATGGCCACGGTCGAATTGGTGGCCGATACGAAATTTCCAGCTCCGTCAAAAGTCAACAACCCCGTCCCAACGGCAATTTGCGAACCAGAAAGGGGCATGTTGTCGGCTGAGTCCGCGTACCAGCGATAGGTGGTGGCCGAATCAGAGCGGCTTTCCATGACTGCTGTGACTCGCGTGCGGATGGGCATCCCCAAGGAATCATACGTAATAAATTCTGCTACGGCACTTTGCCCTTTGGCGGATTGCACCGATCCGAAGGCCAGATTGGGAATATCCAGTCCCCCGCCGGTTCGGTTGACGCGAAAACTAGTCAGGTCGATGCTCAGCGCGTTATCGACTCCGTTGTTGCCGACAAATCGAATGCGACCATCGCGAATATAGGAACCAGCGGCCAGTTCGCCAGTTTCACCTGCGATGTTGTTGACCGACATGGGCATGGGGTTTACCGAATCGTTGGAATTCGTCTGGATACCCATGGCTTGCTGCATGAAGTCCACCAAATCTTGAACTGTGCTGGTGGACGTAATCTCATACGTTTTGTCCTGTAGAGAGCGACCGCCTTTGCGTCCCTCAAAACTGAGAGTACCGAGCTGGAATGGGTTTTCGTATACGAATCCATTGAGACGCGTAACATCCGTCAGTAAGGTGTTACTATCAATGCGCGGGCCGTCCAGGTCCACACGTTTGTTGCCTGCAATATTCAAATCGCTGATCTCGGCATCCGTGCGACTGTCCGTGTAGCTCTGCCCCGGAGCGATGGTGTCGACCAGATAAAATGAATTCTGATCTGATGCGGTATTGCGATAGATGCGGATCGAATCATAAGGCGGGAAGCCGCCGCTGGGAGGCGGAACTGGCGGCGTAGGAAAGCCGTCCAGCAGTATGCGGCCATTGACAATATTCTGAGGTCCGCTGATCAGAGAGGGCCGCGTTTCGGGGTCACCAGCCCGATAGAAGGTGACCATGTAGCTGTAATTGCCGTTCAGGTCGGCCGCATTCAGTTCTGGCCCCAATGGCAACGAGCCATTGTCGACGTAGCTGCCACCGACCGGCACCGTATCCAGCTCAAAAAACTGAGTCCCATTGGCGGCTGTACGGTAAATACGCAGTTGCGAATATTCTGGTACGCTGGGCAGATTGTCCAGTGTGATCGTATTATCGGGTAGACCATTGCCCACAGGTACGGTCACGCTGATGGTGCTACTGGCTGGGCCTTCGTGTCCTGATGAGTCGACATAGACCAGACGATATTGATAGTTGGAACCTTCAACCAGCGAGCCGCCACCCTGGTTGTGTGCGACTGTGACTGAGGAAGTGCTGGGCCGAGTTGCACTGGCCAGAGTTATCCCGCTGCCATCGGGGCGCGGTATGGCTGCGTTGCCCAAGATCGCGCTTTCGATGACTTCGGCAGTATTAGCCAAGTCGCCCAAGGGGGTCAGTGTACCTTCCATGGTTACCGTCTGAGTAGCTTGAGCGACCGCTTCACTGCCCAGGGGAATGTTCAGCGGCACCAACTCAGTTGACTGCACGCGAAACTGAGCATCGACACCGTATCCCAGTAGGCGCTGACCGTTGGGAGTAACCAGCTCGTTAGCGCTATTCAGACTAAAAATACCCGAGCGCGTATACAACTTCTCCTGATTGGTACCTTGAACGATAAACAGGCCATCCCCTTGAATAGCCATGTCAGAAGCGTTAGAGCTGATTTGAACCGTGCCTTGGGTAAAATTTGGAGAGATACCGGCGACTTGCACTCCCAAGCCGGTTTGCCTGGGGTTGGTGCCCCCAGTGTCGACGCTCGGAGAGGCACCCAGAGACAGGGTCTGCAAGAATTGTGTTGCAAACTGAACTTGAGACGCTTTGAAGCCCACGGTTTGCGAATTGGCCAGATTGTTGCCGATGACATCAATCTGTGTTTCGGCGGCGGTTAGCCCGGTAAGCGAGGTACTGAGCGCAGATGCGAGTCCCATAGGTCATCCACTCCGTGTGCCGACGATGCGGATGGCTCCGAGCCTGTCTACACCGCTAGCATTAATTGGCGACAATTTGGCGAATGTTCTTCATATCGACAACTGAATCGCCAATGTGTACGGATACTCTGCGAAACGATGGATTCGTGGGGTCGGTTTGCACGGACACTCGATCCACGACGCCGCTGACATCTTTTGCGTTCGTGTCCAACCCGTTGACGTTCTTGCCGATCAACGTGCTGGCCATTGATAACTCTTGGCCAACCGCAAAGTTGGTCAACGTTTCCGTCAGCTGATTGGTGGCTCCGATTTCGCGAATGGTGGCGATCTGTGCCAGCATTTGAGCATTGTCCATCGGATTAAGTGGATCTTGGTTTTGCAACTCGGTGATCATCAGAGACATAAACTGGTCCATGTCCACTTCCCGCATATCATTGCCGCGAATACCGCTGTTGGAATTGTTGGAGCTACTGCCTACTCCGGGAATGCGTGTCATGTGCTGGTCCTTGTTTGTTAGGCCAATTCGTCGCGTTGGTTCACTGTCTTGCAGCTTCGCTCGCCTAGAGCGTGGCGGGTACAGTGTGCGACGCCGGTGTTGCCCGTCCACCGTCTGGCGACGGTAGCTACGGCTGAGTCTATAGGTCCATGCGGCTTGGCGTCCACTTCAATTGAGACCGACCAGTCATGCTAGCCTTAGGCTTGCAAGTCAATGCCCTGGGCGGTCACGGCAGTTGCCTTGCGCAGTGGTGTGTCAGAACCCTGGCCGAGATCCAGTTGCCGTCGCAGGTGGAGTGAGCGGCGCCAATCGGTCGGTGGTGACGACAGGTTCGAAGGTGAGTGTTGTTGCTGTCCATCATTCTGTCCACCAAACTCCGCGCCCTGTCCTCCAACCTCGACCGAAAAATCAACTACTGTAAAGCCTTGATCGGCCAATTGACTGCGCAATTGAGGTAGCGATTCCATGATGACTTCGCGGGCCATCTCGGACTGAGTCGTCATATGAGCCGACAGATTGCGACCGTCCAGCCGAACTTGAACCGCCAGTGAACCAAGTTCCGGCGGATGCAGTCGCAATTGAAGATTGCCACCGTCGGGACCAAGCCGCGAAAAACTGCGAGCCACGCGCTGTACAAGTCGCGCCCGATCAATTTGACTCATGTTTGCTGACTGGCCGTCGCCCGAGACTGTTGGCTTGGACTCAGTAGCTCCATTGCCTCCGACAGCAGAGCCGGTCTGCGTTGTTGCGCTGTGTGGCGTAGTAGGCGAGTTGCCGCGTGCAGAGGCAGCATCAGCGTTGCTCGTACTACCGGCAGCCGCAAGTGGTTGCGCTGCTGTGGCGGACTCCCCACTACTTGCAGTGGCCATATGATGGCCCATCATTGTCGTCGGCAGAACCGAACTGGGTTCGTGGTTGGTACTCGGGTCTGCGCCGATCAGACTATTGTTGACAGCAATGGGCGTACCTACGGCAGAACTTTTTTCCGTCGATGGTTGCCCGACATTGAGACTTGCGGGATTCAAGTCTTGTTTGGATGACGGAATCGCGGCAGCTCGAACTGCCCGTGCGTCGGCGGTGTCCTGCAGACCTTGCTTGTCGTTCCCATTCAGAACTGTATTGCGACCAGTCACCGTCATTTCACGGCTTGTGTTTGCTAGGCTGCCAGCTCGATCAGCTCGACTCGCTCGATTGCGACGTCCTGATCCACGGCGAGGTTGAGTATTTTCGGCGCCCAGTTCGATTGCCTTGGCTGTAGGGGCTGGTCCTAGTGGCATTTCGCTTGTCAAGTCGGTCAAGGTTTGGCCCGGCGCAGCCTGGACTATTAATTTCGTGCCTTGCGCGGCAGGTTGTAATAACTGCTCGGCGGTCTCCGTTTGACGGTTGGCTTCATTTTGTCTGTCGGATGACTCTGCGGTTTTTGATTTTTTGGCGCGTGGCTGGTCAGTACGATGCGTTTCGTGATTCAGCTTGGAGGCATCTACGTCGAAAACATCTTCGTGGCCAGCTTCAGGGTCAGCAGATACAACTTCGGACACCATTGCTAATGTGTCGCTCTTTTCGGATTGGGATTGGTCGCCATCTGTCCTTCCGGCTACCTGTAGCTCCCCCCCAGCAGATGCCAGGCTTACGGTTTGTACTTCAGCTGGGCGTGCATCGGTCTGAGTTTGAGTGTTCTGAATTGGCGCTACATAATGCACAGCATCCATGGCTTCGGATTGAATATTCGATGTTGCTTGGCTTTCGGATTGTTGCTGCTCTCGGTCCGGCCGGGCTGCCTGATCTGAAGATGCGGTCGGCGAGCAATCCTGAGCATCGCAGGCTTGGTCGGTCGGCGGCTCATGACTCAGTCGCGCTTGGCTTGTATCTGAGCCAGAATCTTGTGATGGCGATGTGGCGGGCTTGGTAAGAGCCTGCGCAGGCAGCGCTAATAGTGATTCGAAATCAACCCGCGTGGCAATGTTGCGCGTTGGCCAATAGGTTTGACCGGGCAGGTTCCATGGGCTGGTGCCGGTCAATGGACCGACTTTGGATTCCATCATAAAATTCCCCCTGTACCGCCAGAATCCGGCACTGCCGACCGGCGGCTGTTGGGGAGCTTTATGGAGTATTCTGCGAACTTTGGTGCTGGTCGCCAATCAGATTGGCTACGGGTTCACCAGCTAGCATTGTCATCAGGATATCATGCAGCTTGCCTGAATCCTCACGATCAGCAAACTCCCCCAATATCTTCTTTCGTTTGGCGGGGTCCATTACTTTAACGATTGCTACAACTTCCTCCATTCGCTCGGCGGCCAACATGCGAATCAGTTGATCTTTAGCTTGATCTGGTGCTAATTCTTCGATGGTTCGTTGGACTTGCATCAGCTTTTCGCTAGCGGCCTTTTTTTGCAGTTGGTCAACTGAGTTCAGGTATTCTTGACGGCGGCGATCGAAATCTGCAGCCTTTGTATCGAGCTCGGCCAGCATTTTGGTAAGCGTCTCGCGTTCTCGGGCGATCGCATCTTGTTGGTTCTGCAAATCGACACTCATCCGAGCGCGTTGATCTAGAATTTCTTCATGTGTCGGTGTTGGAACTTGCCGCTCCTTCTCGAACACCTCGGCCAACTGCTCGCCGGTCAAGTCGATCCCATTGACCAGGGCCAGCGCCTGGGTGACCGTTGATTTATGAAGGTTCCCTTTGCCGGCCATGATGCCCAGGATCATAAGCTGGGCAATGACCGTGGCCACGCACAATGCGGTCAATAATCGCACAATCAGGCCCATGGGTTATTCTCCGAGAAGCGATGGATTGGAGCTGTTGGGCTGCGCATTGACAGCATTGGCGGAAGATGAGATTCCGGTGGAGCCTCCCGGCAACTGGCTTGCCGATTCCCAGTGTCGATAGCTGGCCCATTCGTCCAGGCGATATTGCTGTCGAGCCGCTTCAGCTTGTTGCCAGTGTTGCCATTGTGAATGCTGCAGTTTTTCTAGCGCGCGAACATCCTGTTCCTTCTGAATTAAAATCTGGTGGCGGCGCTGGCGTTCCTGTTGAATTAGCGAAATTTTTTCACGCGCAACTTCGATCTGGTTGAGCAGATGCAGTTGATAGCGTTGTGATTCAAGCAGCTTTTGGGTATGCACCAAGCCTTGATTGGCTTGGCTCTGCAGGACAACTTGTTCATTAACGTCTGCCAACAATTGTTGCACATGTTCGTTCAACTGGTCGATTGCCCGCTGCGATTGCTGCAGCGACTTGGCAGCGTCGTCGCGCAGACGCTGACGCAGTTTTTGAACGCTGGACAGTGTGAATCGAAAGTTGGACATCGGGGTATCACGACCTTATGTAGCTGGTGATTGTTCGGCTAATAGCCTTAATTGTTCGGTAGTGGCTTGCCACGCGGCGCAGTCGCGAGCCGGTTGGCTGAGGAATTGTTCGATGGCCGGCCTCAGCGTGATAGCGTGATCCACGATCAGGTTGGAGCCGCGTTGATAGGCACCGATGGTGATCATGTCTTCATTGGCAGCGTAGACACTCATCAAATTGCGAATCTGTTGGCAGTAGCCCAGGTGTTCTTGGTTGACCAAGTGAGTTTGTAGTCGGCTGAGGCTGGCCAAGATGTCCAACGCTGGATAGCGCGCTTGATGAGCGATCTTGCGCGAGAGCACGAAGTGGCCGTCCAGTAGGCCTCGCAATGTATCGCTGATCGGTTCGTTGGTGTCATCGCCCTCGACTAACACGGTGTATATGCCAGTGATCGATCCTTGAGGACCCATGCCGGATCGTTCGACCAATCGAGGCAGCATGCTAAAAACGCTGGGCGGATAACCCCGCGTGGTGGGTGCTTCCCCAGCAGACAAGCCGATTTCGCGCTGCGCCGTGGCAAATCGTGTAACTGAGTCCATCAACAACAGTACATGCTTACCGCTGTCGCGAAAGTATTCGGCCACTGCTGTGGCAGCCATTGCGGCTTGTACGCGGCGCAGGGCCGGTTGATCGCTGGTGGCCACAATGGTCACGCAGCGTTTGCGCGATTGCGGATCCAATTCGCGCTGTAGATATTCTTGAACTTCGCGGCCTCGTTCGCCCACCAGTCCAATCACAATCACATCGGCATCGGTGCCGCGCGCCATCATGCCCAGCAGCGTACTTTTGCCGACACCTGAGCCAGCGAAGATTCCGATGCGCTGTCCACGTCCGAGCGTTAGCAGCGCATCGATGGCGCGTACGCCCGTGGTCAATACGCGGTCAATGGGCGGTCGCTGCATGGCGGGTACAGGATCGGCATCCAGGGGTGCTCGACCAGTTGCCTGTGGTTGAGGCTGACCATCGATTGCCCGTCCGGCTGCGTCGAACACTCGACCCAACATTTCAGGACCGACGGGGATAGTGATGGACGATTCGACCAATCGCACACGATCGCCTGGCGAGATGCCTTCAGCCCCATCCAACGGGGCCAGCAGTGTGATTGCACCGGCGAATCCGATAACTTCTGCGTCCAAGCTGCCACGACCTCGACGAGATATCTGGCACAGCGCTCCCATGGGCACCGGCAAGGCCACGGCTTCGATCGCATTGCGACCGACTGACCAGATGGTGCCCTCGATGCCGCTGCTGACGGACTTGTCCAAAGCGCGATGCAGTCGCTGCCTGTCCATGAGTGCCGGTAATGCTGATGCCATCGCGGTCTCCTGGAGTTAGCCCGATAGTTGAGCTGTCAGACGCAGTAACTGAGTCTGGAGTTGTTGGTCGATCTGTCCATGCTGCGATTTGGCGATGCAGCCGCCGGGTTCGACTTGGGGGTCTGGTGTAACTTCAATGGCCCCCGCGTGGGGCATGGTCTGAATCAGGTTCTGCAAAAACCTACCGGCCACGGCAAAGTCGTCTGGATGAACCAACACGCGTATCTCGCGCTGGTCGCGGAGTGCCACGATGGCTTCTTCCATCCAGACACGCAACAGCTCCTGGTCAACGGCCATTTCGCGGCGTATCAGTTTCTCGGCAATCTTGGCAGACAGTTCGACCGTTTGATCACGCCACCGGGCCAGCCACTGACTAGTTTCCGAGGTCAGCTTATCGACACTCTTTTGACACGCGGCAATGGCGGTGCGACAGCGCTGGTCGCTCAGTTTGCCAGCTCGCTCCTCAATTTGTCGTTCGACTTCAGCTTGTGCGGCTGTCAAGCCATCCTTGCGAGCTTGTTCCTTGATTTGCTGGGCCTGAGTGTGAGCTTCCGCCAGAATCTCGTCCGCCCGTTGTTGAATTTCGGCTAGATAGTCTTGAGCCCGTGACTGCACATCTTGGACGTTAAATGCAATCGGAATGGCGGTTGTCTTGCCGCGTTGAAGCGTGTCGGGTTTGAGTACAGAGGCCATCGTGGAGTATGCCGTGAATGCTGGTGGCTGAGGTTGTTACTATGCAGCTCGAGTGGCTAGAGACGTATTCTGTCGCAGCAACTGGTAAGCGGCGAGCACTCGTTGTTGAGCCTGATCGATCTCACGCAGGTGAACCGGTCCAATTTTACGCAGGCGCCCATCCAACATGCGCGCATCAGCCGGTTCCAGCAGGTTGTAAAACCGTTTCATAAACTCAGGCGACGCACCCGCCAGTGCAAGCAGAACGGTTCGTGAATCAAGGCTGCTGAGCAATACCGCTAATTGCTCGGGTGGCAGATTGAGGATTCTCTCGAATTCAGCCGGCACCGTCGTCGCATCACGAGACATGTGCTGAGGACTGCTATTCTGACTGGTGGTTCTGCGAGGCTCGAAGGGTAAGATTCGCGGTAGGTCGCCTGATGCATGCGCGGAATCGATAGCAGCATTGGCAGCCCGTGACTGGTTGGCTGAAGCTGGCGATCCATCAATGTTGTTTGACTCGGGATGTCCCGAAGTTTGGCCGGAAGTTGGAAATGCGGACAGGTTGGCGGATGCTGCTACGTGACTTGGTTTTGCAGCGGTTGACCATTGCGCATCGCTGGTGGTGATGCTGGCACTGCTATACAGCTGGTCGAGCGTCGCGGTAGTCGCTTTGGTCGAATTGGCTGGAATACCGCTTTCGTTTCCGTGGGGATGAAGCCAATCGGACCACTGCTCACGCAGTTGGCTAGGTGCGGCAGCCAATAGGTCGTTGATCTTACGGTTGCTCTGTTGCTGGCTGTCGATTTTGTGCTGATACTCGCTCAGGCTCTGCGCCAGATGTTCGTCAATCGCTTGCATGGCGGCCGGGTCAATTTCTTCAATGCTTCCCAAGCAGCTCAATACTTCACGAGTCACGCTGCGCGGAAGATGCTGCAACAAACTGACCCCCTTGGCAGCCGGCAATTGATGAACGATTACCGCGATAACTCGCGGGCGTTCGTGTTTAACAAATCCCAGCAGAGCTTGAATGCTCATGGCAGTCCACGCCGGTGCACTGCGGGCTGCTTGGCTTTCAGAATTCAGCGGCAGATTGTCGGCTGTCATTGGAGAGACGGCAGCCGAGACGGTATCTGACTGAAAACTCTGTTGCTCAGGCGTGTTGGTGATGTCCAACAGGGAATTGCTGACAGGGGCTGGTTTGGAACTGGCTACCGTGTTCACAGCTTGCGACTTCTGGAACTCGGCCAACAGAGCGCGGCGTTCTTCCGGTGGTATCGGTCCAAGGTTAGCCGCCAACGTGCGAATCGCGCGCGCCGTCTCCGAGGGCAAGCTGAGTAGCAATTGACGCGCGGCAGCCTGGTCGATGCTGGCTACCAGCACGGCAATCTGACGTAAGCGGCTTTCAGACGTGGACGTGGTCATTCCTGCCAAACATGCATCGAGCGAGTCATTGAACTATTGAATCTTGAATTTGATATCAGCCTGTCCGAACTTGCGGCCCTTCAGGTCTTCCACTGTCAATTTGAGGGTATAGTCACCGGCGTCTATGTTAGGTGGCATGTAGATGCGATATGCGATGAAGTAATCACGCCGTCGATTGCGGCAGACATGTGTGTCCAGTGGCAACAACTGATCCGCCACTCGCTTGCCTGAGGCATCGACGATCTCATAACTGCCCTGAAGTTGTGTTTCAAAGCCTTGCCCAGAAGCGTTCTTTTCACACGCGAAATTGTCCAGCTCGCAGTACAACAACACTTCTTGGTCGGCAGTGAAGTGGTAATTCGGGAATCGAGTGGTGACTCCAAAACTCTCGACTTCGGTGCAGAACGTGACGTTGTTTACTTCTAGGTTGCTAAGCGCTGTCAGATAGTCGTGTGCCTTGCGTTGATTCAACATCACCAACGACCAGCGGCGACTGCTGACTGGATTGCCTTCGGGATCTGCTGCATCAAATAGTGCCGACAATTGGTAGTTAAAGTAGTCCTGCTCGCCGGGTTGCAAGCTGTCAATCTTTCTCAACATCTGCTCGCGGTCGCCCAGTGCCAGTGCCAAGAGTCGGGAAATGATTGCCCTGCGATTCCGCTCTTGGGGCCGAGCGCTTAGGCTATCGTCGCCAGATCGGTTCAACTGTTCGATCGCTAATCGCAGATGCTGTTCCCAATCCAATTCTGCTGATGCTGATGGAGACACTGGACTGTCGTCAGACGTGTAGCGACTTTCTTTGATGGCTGACGCAGGTACAGCTTCGGCGGTTGTCTCAGCCGCATTGACTGTGGCAGCTTCAATCACGGCAGCTTCAACTACCGCTGCTGGTGGCTGATTGAAAGATGCGGTTTGAACCACCGGAGTGGTTGACGACGCTTGTTGTCTGGCTGGTCGTGAAACTTCGGATGGTTGGCGATTGTCAGCGGTCGACCTTGTATCGGGCTTGGACTCTGAAGCATGAGCAGACTGCACAGGTGCCGGAGGTTGCTCGCTGCTGCGTTGCAGGGCGAATTGTGTACGCTGTAGCAATTGCTGGTGAGCGATTGGAGAATCCTCTTCGTCATCGATTAGCTCTGAGTCCTGCTGGTCGTGGTCGGAGATCTGGTCCTGATCGGAGATTCTGCGTTGAGCTGCCTGACCGGGGCGTCGCTGAGCGACTTGAGTCTTGCTGGACGATTTCGCCGGTGCGCTCGTAGTGGACTCAGAGGTCGGTGTAGGGTCGTCTCCCGCTCTCTCCAGCTCGAGCAAACGATCGAAGTCTGGCTGCTGGCGAAGTCCAGACAGCGGCGTGAGTGACGACCGACAGCCTCCAACAACGACAATTGCCCCAATCAGCCAAATGCCAGTTGGTACGTACTGGATCACGGTTCGTGCAACGGAGGTCCAGTGCCCGGCGAGGCGGCAAGGGATGGTAATCATCTGCGCGGCTTCCTTGACTCAATATGAATGACTGCTGGCAAACGCCGACGGATCGTAGGATAAGTGCGCCAGAGTAACAAGCTAAAATGGGCAATCTCATCAGCTCAGTAGCGAACTGAATTTCCCTCGGAAGTAGCAGCGCTTCCCAAGGGTGGCAGGTAGAGTTTGGTTTCTTCACGCGTTTCCTGTAGTTGCAGGTTGTCTCCAGCGGCCAGGCGGAACCATTCGGGGTCCAACTGTTGGCTGGTCAGCACAGTGGGAGCATCCCATTCGGTAACTACGCGCAGTTTGACTTTATCTTGCGGTTTGGGAAGGCTCCACTGCTCGACCTGGTACAGCCAAAACGGCATGGCGCTTTCGGTGTGGCCGATAGCTACCGATGCCTGAGTTGGCAGCATTTCGGCGCTGGCGTCGTGAAGTCGCAAATCGACTTGGGCTTGTGAGCCGTCGTCCAGTGGCTCTTCAGTACGTTGTCCCTTCAGCCACCACACTTTTTGTTGACCGAGTTGGCCTTCAGAGATGTCGAGCCACTGATATTGCTGGATCAATCGCCGCAGCAATTCGGCTTGACCGCCAATGGCCAAGTACATGGCAACTGTCGGATTATGCAGCGACTGGGAAGTGATCGACAGCCGTTCACGGACTTTACCTAGGTCGACCTGCGAGCGCATCGAATGTTTTCCGATGGAGACGATGGTTGATAGCAATTCTCCGTCGCTGATTTGAATGAGAGAACTCATTTGATCACCAGCCGGAACTTGTAGGCTCAGCCGCAGCTTGCCGCTACCCTGCCCTACTCGGACGAACTTGCCGAAGCCTACTCGCGACTTGCTGTACATGCGTGTCGTCTGACGCAAATCGCAAATCGCCGGTTTGCCCCAGACTGCGTCCAATAGACAGCGATGTAGAACTTGAGTGGCAATTTCCCGAGATGCCGGGGAGTACGACGGGGATTCAGCGGAAGAGGGTGGAAGAAGGCCTTCCTCGTCGGCAAAGCAGCCGTTTCCGCTCAAACAACAGACGGATATTACAAGCCAAGCCCGCCGCACCAATCGTCGTGGCAGGCCATGATTGCACGCATTTCGACTTGGCAATCTGTTCCACATGGATGGGTTATAGCGAATTTATCAAAGAAATCGGTGGGAATGTACCGAACATAAGCCACATCGGCTGTGTTGCTGTGCAGTGCCTCGCAATGCGCGGTGTGCCGCAGTCAATCGGTTGTGGGGAACTGCGGAGCACAAGTCGGACCGGATAGTACGGTACCGACGCTAAGAATGTCCAGTCGAATTGCCTGTGGGGCACGGCTGGAGACCTCGAAAATACAACAAAAGCCTACTCGGGATCAAAATGTTCGTAGGCCGATCGTGGCTCAAAAGTCACATCGTGCCACAGCAAGGAGCAAAGCATGAGAGTGCGTCTGAACCTGACTCTAGCCGCAATCGTCTTGGGCAGCCTGGTCGGCTGTGCGTCAACGGCGCGACATAATCTACCGTCCGCCCAGCAATTGCTCGAACCCGGCCCAGGAGTAGGTGGTCCCGGTCCTGGTGTGATGGGAGCTGAAATCGCTGCGATGGCAGGTGGTCAGCTGGCTGCATACGGTGGTATGGGCGGGGATGTTATTCCCGCCTCGCACGCCTGCTCCTCAGGCTGCTGTGGCTCAGGCGACGGCGTAGCTTCTGGCGGTATGATGGCTGGCATGATGCCTGGATCGGCCAACATCCAAGTGCTGTTCAGCAATCCCGACGGAATGCAAATTCACTTCGACAGTATTGGCGATGGCAGCTTTGGCAGCCAACCGCTGTACGTTCCAGGTCGTTTGGAATTTCCCCAAGGCGGAATCTTCCGTTTGAAACTAACCAACATCGTTGGTCTTGAGGGCGTTGAACTGTACCCCACGCTGGAGGTTGCGGCCGGCAACATTCGCACTGCAGCCTATCTGGCGCACAACGCCATACCCGTTCAGTTCACACAGGACGATTTCCAGTTCGTCATCGGCGGCAATTTCGTCACCAAGGTGATCTACCTGCCAGATCCAGAATATCAAGGCGACGCACTGGCCGGTGTGGGAGTCATGTCCAGCAACCGTTTGGAGCCCGGACTTGATCCAATTGTCGAAGCTGATCGTCGCGGTGCGATCCTGGCGATTGTGCGTATCGGCAACAAGGACATTGAAATGTCCAATCAGAACGGTGGTTTGCCGATGATGACAGCCGCTATGATCGCTGGGGCTGGTGGGCCCAATGGTTGCCTGATGATGGGCGGCGTGCCAACTTCGCTGCCCGGATACGTGGCGGGAGTCACTGGACCGCAGTATGGTATGACCTACTCGGGAACGCCGATTGGCCTACCTGGTCCTCCACATATCCCGTTGGGTACTCCGGCTGGTCTGCAAAAGCACACCATTCGCAATACGACTCACACACACATTCCTGACCCGGTCAGTCACGTTCAAGTCAACGTGCGTCAGACGCCGGGAGTCAGTTATCCGAACCCACCCAGCCACGTCAAGATTCGTGAGCAGAACATTCATCCCGGAGTTCCCACCGGTATGCCGCTTTACATGAGGCATAGCCAGAACGTTGGGCCTGATATGGGGGCTCAGTCGGGCATGGGTGGCGGAGCTGGAGCGTACTGACAGTCCAGGCCCAACAAACGTGGTGATCACAAGTTGCCACCTGCGATTGACGAGTTACTCGCGGTTGTCGGTGGCACTGTAGCCAAGCTGTCCACAACGAACAGCAGGCAGGTCAATCAACTTCGTCCAGGCTGGCAAGCGAGCTGCGAAAGAACTAGGGACATGCGGATGAGCCAAGGTAAACCAGCGACGGGCGCCGGCTGGCTGATCCATTTCGCGATTCGGGGTTTGCGAACAGTGGCCGCCAGCGGCGTCATCGTTTGTTGCGTGGCGCTGGCCGGTCCGCTATCAGCTCAGCAGTCTAACCTGCGGGGTACAGGACACGCGTTGCTCAGTGCATCTGCGCCGCCTGGAGTTGTCGCGGCAGCTCAGTGGGCCGGGGGAAAGCCGTCCGTAGGGACGTTGACTGCGGTTTCGATTGAAGGCCCGCCAGGTTTGAAGGTTGGCTTGGCCCGCGACGGTCAATTTTTAGCGCCGATCACCGCTCCAGTTACGACGGCGATGTTGGTTGGAGCAACATACCGCTTTCGCGTGACGAACATTCCGTATCGCGAAGGGCTAGAGCTGTTTCCCACTTTAGAGGTCATCGACCGAGTTTACAGCCCAGCTGGCCGGGAGCACCGCTTCCCCATTCCCGTAGTGTTAACCGAAGAAGATTTGGAACTCGCGTTGGATGGTGCCTTGGTGACGCGAGTGATCTACGTGGAAGATTCACACTCGGCCGCACCGTGGACAACTTTGCCTGGCCAGCAGATGACTACAGACGTTAGTCCACGCGACAACGCATTGCACACAGCCGATCTCTTGGGCCGACCTGTGGCCATCCTACGCATCGGCTCGCGAGTCCCCAACGATTTGGCGAATGATCTATCTGACTTCACCTGCGGGTGCCCACCCTGGTTGCCATTGCAGGTGGCTCCGAATCGCGACGCCATGATCAAGCAGGGGCGTTGGCCAGAAATGCAACCCGTGCAGCGGCCCGAAGCCATTTACTCCGAAGGTACCGGCGAAAATATTCCGCGCGTTCGACTACACGATTGACCTGCGCTACTTACGAGGCCTATGCGGCATGTTGTATCGTTCATTAGCTAACAATAGACAGCGACTCAGCAATGGCGGCTTGATCGCGGGCGCTGTGAGTCTGTGCTGCGCGATGGCGGGGTGTGGCGCGCTCAGCAGTTCGAAAAGAGCTAACGTCTTTGAAACAACTTCGCAGCTTACACAACCAGAGTCGATACAGTCTGCCGAAGGCTGTACGGCGGTCGCAAAGAGTAAAGCAGCGTGGGATTGCAAAATCGTCCAGGCCAGTTGTCAATGTCCCGCCGATAGTCCATTTGCTGAGGGTCAGGGTTGTCCAACGTCCGTAGATCGAGCTACGCATGCCAGAGGGTGCATTGGCAATCACCACCGCGGTCAGATTCCCGGTCCACCGTCTGGCGAAGGTAGCTACGTGTGCGGTCCAGCACCCGACGAAGGTTATTACGGCTACACGCCGATTGTTGACGAACAAGAGTATGTCTTTGATGGCGGAGATGGACAAGAACCGGCTGTTGCGCTTGAGGACTGGCGAGCGGCGGGAGTAGAAGCGACGGATACTGTCGCTTATTACCAAACTGAAGGGGGTAAAGTGTGCCTGCAGCCCTCCAATCGTGTCGCCGTGTATGCACCCCGATTCGGAGCGGTCAGACAAGTAACCGGAGCCGTGCTGGCAGAGAACGCGCAATCGACGGGAAGAGTCTACGCACCCGTAGTTGCCAGCGGTGTCGACGACCGCAATCCTGCTATTCAAGTGTCTGCGTCTCTGGGCACCATCGGTCGCAAGCAGGTACAACAACTGGATCGATTTGAAGAGCAACGTGCCAGCTTACCCTTGGAGTCGGCCTTGCCGGCACTGCCAGTTAGCGATGCCGTAGCGGCTTTGATGAATGTGGATGTTAATGTCGTAGATCGAGCTGCCCAGCGCGAGCGAGCCGATGTTCGGCAGGTTCGCGTACCAGTAGAAACCACATATCAACCCGAATCGCTAGTTGTGCTGGTGGACGACCAGCCCGTGCCCGTATTGCTCGGAAACAAGTCGCCCGCCGACGTTCATGTGTACGAAAATCCCGACAAGTGTGGTATCCGCTTGACCAAGTCAGCATCACATACCATGGCGGGTCCTGGCGATATTATTAGATTTACCATTCGTTACGAAAATATCAGCCCCGGTAAGCTTAATAAACTTGTCGTGTTGGATAGCCTGATGCCTCGGCTGGAGTATATTGAAGCAAGCCAACATAGCAGCGTCCGGGCAGGCTTCAAAGTCGAAGTCAACGAGGCCGGATCGAGTCTGCTGCGTTGGGAAATTGAGTCAACCGTCCAGCCGCACGAAGGAGGAGTCATCAGTTTTGACTGTCGGGTGCGCTAGCCGGCCGGGTTGCGCGCCTAACTCTTCGTAAATGAATTAACGCCCAGCCATGCATTCAACCGACCTGCGTCGCGATCATATTCATGGGTTGATGATGGGTGTAGCCATCGGAGACGCGCTGGGCGGTTCGCGACAAGAAATGTCACGAAGGTTGGGGCTGAAGATCTACGGACGCAAGCCACTGCGGTATACAACCCTTAGTGGGGCTGGTCTACCGGGTCCAAATACCGGCCTCATGCTGATGGCAGCCCAGGCCATCGTTTGTTCAGGTGTGACAAGCGATAATTTTGTCGGCAGCTATCAACAGCGCCTGTCTTGGTATCCGCTCAGCTTTCCAATTGGCATCGGTCCGGCAACTCTGGTGGCTGCCTTAAAATCATGGTTACGGCTATTTAAGCTTCCCAGTGGAGTGAATTCTACGGGTAACGATCCTGCGACGCGGGCGATCTTTGTGGCACTGGCTTTGGATCGCGCTGGTCCGCGATTTAAGAAGTGGGTTGAACTGAGTACTCGTATCACACATTCGCATCCTCTGGCAGTCGATGGTTGTGTGGTGTTGGCCAGTTTGGCCGAGCAAATCATCGACCAGCATGATGCATTCGACGCTCACGATGCCTGTTGCAAATTGGCGTCGTTTTCCTCCCAGCCGGAACTCAAGGAGCGCCTGGCTCAGCTGCCAGCCCTCCTGGAACAGAATTACAGTTGCATGCGCGTAGCCAATCAATTTGGCTGGCATACGCACATCAGTGACCATATTGTTCCGACTGCTGTGATGGCCTCGTATTGCTTCCTGCGCCACAGCCGAAACTTCCGCACCGCAGTGCAATCGGCAATTCGCCTCGGCGGCGACACCAGTTCGATGGGTGCTATCGTTGGCGGCTTGTCTGGAGCCTTGCTGGGTATAGGCGAGATTCCCGCAGTGTGGGTCGACAAGATCTCCGATTTCGCTTACGGTCCGACCTGGATGACACGCATGGCGCGTAGATTGTCGCATTGGCCGCATGGCGTCGATGATCTGTATGCTCCACCGGCTGAAGCGGTAGCGCCCTTTGAGCAGACTACTTTGAACCTGCTGCGCGTACCATTGATTCTGGCCAATCGACTTCGCCGCCTGCCCTGCCAATTAATTACGAGAACTCAGCCGCGGCGCTTGCGCCGCTGAAGGCTTAGTGTGCGGTCCATAAGTGACGTTCGTCGCTAGGCAGTGGATGAGCTGGGGTTCCAGCGAATGACGACCATGCCTACTGCCACTGGCACATTGGCTGCTGCACTCAAAAGCCGATGCCACCGTATTCGCCTTTGTCCTTTACTGGCCTTTGAACCAGACAAACGCACTGCGCCTGAATAATCAGTCCCTGGCCAACCGGACCGGTGGCCTCTCCGGTCTTGCTCTTGACGCTTATTTGATTGGCTCCCAGTACAAGTATTTCGGCGAGGCGTGCTTGCATGCGGTCGCGGTGTGGCAGCATCTTGGGCTGTTCCGCGTGAATGACACAGTCCAAATTGGCGATCCGCCACCCCAAGCTGAGTACTCGATGAGCGGCTGCCGATAACATGTCGGCAGAGTCTTGTCCTCGATGTTGTGGATCAGTATCGGGGAACATTTCGCCGATATCCCCCAAAGCCACTGCGCCCAAAAGCGCATCGGTTATGGCGTGTAACAAGACGTCGGCATCGCTGTGACCATCCAGCCGCTTGTCGAAGTCGATGTCAACTCCTCCAATTCGCAAAGGTCCGCCGCTAATCAAACGATGGGTGTCGTGTCCCACGCCCACTCGATACTCAGTTGACATCGCAATCGGTCTCCTAAAGTCAACCAGTCACTCAGGATCAGCCGTCGCCCTGTGTGGGCGTAACGCTGAATGGCCGCGGCCCATTATACCAGCTTCCAGCGACCACTGCTTATGTACGGTCCAGCTGAAATCATTGTGGCTTCCGTCGCCTGACGCCGGATGAGCTGATCAGCCGCCGTCTGGTGACAGGAACTACAAGTGTGTTGATATAGGCCGCTGGCTGACAGCGGTGGGGAGTTTGCATTCTGGGAGGTGGCACTATGATATGGCGTCCTCAACCACCATCGCATGTCGAGTCCGTATGGCTATCATCGAAATCCAAGACCTGACTAAATCGTATCGTGTCTACCAGAAGCGTGAGGGATTGGCCGCAGCCGTGCGCGGGCTTTTTCGCCGGCAGTATCGCACCGTCGAGGCGGTGCGTGGCATCAATCTGCAAGTTCAGCAAGGTGAATTCGTCGCTTTTCTTGGTCCCAACGGGGCTGGTAAGACAACCACGCTCAAGTTGCTGTCGGGGGTAATCTATCCCACGAGCGGGACGGCCAAAGTCATGGGCTATGTTCCCTGGGACCGCTCGAACGCCTACCGCAGTCGTTTCGCGCTGGTCATGGGACAAAAGAATCAGTTGTGGTGGGACTTGCCCAGCCAAGAATCGTTTCGGCTGCATCAACAAATTTACCGCATTCATCCCGACCAATTTCGCCGGACGCTGGATGAGTTGACGGAACTGTTAAGCGTCCGGGCGTTGCTGGGGCGGCCGGTGCGTGAGCTGTCATTGGGCGAGCGGATGAAGATGGAATTGATCGCGGCCCTGTTGCATTCGCCTGATGTGTTGTTCCTGGACGAACCGACGATCGGTTTGGACGTCGTAGCCCAACACAATATTCAGCAGTTCCTGCGGTTCTATCAGGAGCAGCGCCAGATCACGATCCTGCTGACTAGTCACTACATGAAGGACATCGCCGCACTGTGCCGCCGCCTGGTGGTCATCACGGATGGTGCCATTAAGTTCGATGGTTCGCTCAGCCAAGTCATCGACAATTTCAGTTCGACCCGCTTAGTGCGGATTCGCGTGGCCGAAGGCCAATTGGTCGAAGGTATCGAGCGATTTGCCAATGTCGAGTCCATTGAGTTGCCGAAAGTCACCCTTCGCTGCCCGCGCACCGCTGTGGCCCAAGTGTTAGCGCAACTGTTGGCCAATTACCAGATCGAAGATGTTGCCGTCGAGGACCCGCCGCTGGAAGAGGTGATCTCGCGCCTGTTTCAACAGGACCAGAGTGTGGGTTCCAATTCAAGGCTCTCCAACTCGTGCGAGCATGATCTGGCCGGCGCTGGACAGGAATCGCGCCAATGAGTTCGAAAGCTTCAAACGCGACAGTAGGCGCCGAGTTCGGTCCGCAGGGGCAATTGGGGCGCTTTCTGTGCTGGTGGACGATTTTTCGCATTGCATTGGAAGAGCGACTGGCCTACCGCGGCGATTTTGCTTTAGGCACCTTAATGCGTTTTCTGCCCATCGTTACACAGGTGTTCCTGTGGTGGGCTATTTTTGAATCGGTCAGCGGAGGCGCGGCTTCAGGGCGCATGGTGGGCTACAGCTTTCATGATATGATCGCCTATTACTTGCTGAGCATGTTAGCACGTGCTTTTTCAAGTATGCCGGGCTTGGCATCCTACGTGGCCAAACAGATTCGCGATGGTGAAATCAAGAAGTATTTGACACAGCCCATCGATATGCTTGGGTTCTTGTTGCTGGGTCGCACCGCACACAAGGTGGCCTATTACACGGTTGCCGCCCTACCCTTTGCCCTGGTCTTTTTTCTGTGCCGCCAATATTTTGTGGGTGGCTGGCCGGCTCCAGATGTGCTTCTGGCATTCGCGATTTCACTGGTTATGGGGTTCCTGTTGGGATTCTTGCTGGACTTGTGCATCGGTTTGGTTGGCTTCTGGTTCTTGGAAGTCAGTTCGTTGCTGTTCGTGTACATGCTGCTGAACTTCTTTTTATCAGGTCACATGTTTCCACTGGACCTGTTACCTGACCCCTGGAAGAGCTGGGTGGATGTCCTGCCGTTCAAGTACTTGGCCTATTTTCCGGCTGCCGTGTTCCTGGGGAAGATTCCGCCCGAAGCGTTGTGGCGCGAAATGGCTCTGGAGGCTGGCTGGTTGATCGCGCTCATTGTATTGGCGCGCTGCATGTACGCTCGTGGACTCAGGAGGTACAGCGGCTATGGAGGATAGTCGTTCCCGGATACCAGCGGATCGAGGTTTTCGGCATCCGGATTACTGGCGTGTCTACCAGATGTTCGTCCGCAATTCGCTGGTGCGTGACATGATGTTCCGCGCCAACTTCTTGATCGAAGTAGTTTCCAGCGCGGCTTGGTCGGTGATGAATATCGGCTTCTATTGGCTGATCTTCGAGCACACTCAGTCGATAGGTCAAGGCACGGGTTGGGGGCGCAGCGAATTCTTCGTGTTCATGGGAACAACTTGGATCATCAACGCGCTGATGCAGGCGCTGTTTATGCCCAATTCCGAAGAGTTCAGCGAGCTGATCCGTACCGGCGGCCTGGACTTTGCCTTGCTGAAGCCTATCGACACTCAGTTCCTAATTTCATTGCGCAAACTGAACTGGCCTAGTCTAGTCAATGTGCTGGTGGGGGCAGTGTTGATCGCAATCAGTTTGTATCAACTGTCCGCCCGCAGTCCGAATCCGTGGCATTTCCAGCCATCCATTCTGGTGTTGTACCCGCTGTATATCGGATGCGGCGTGGCGGTGATGTACAGCCTAATGATCTGTCTGGCCTCGACCAGCGTGTGGTTGGGACGCAATCAGACACTGTACGATTTTTGGTTTTATATTACCAATTTTTCGCGGTATCCCATGGAAATCTATCAACGTGGCTGGGGGATGCCACTGTACTACATTTTTACGTTCGCGATTCCGGTGCTGGTGGTTGTCAATGTGCCGGCGCGGCTGCTGGCACAGCCGCTGACGCCGCGCGCCGATTGGGAATGGCCATTGGCCGGATTCACACTGTTGGCCACGGCAGCTTCACTTGCTATTAGCCGCTGGGTATTCAACCGCTCCTTGCGTGCCTATCGTAGCGCCAGTAGTTGATAACTGGTCGCTGGTCCGGATTTGTAGCTAGCGTTGGCCGAACTTGCGCGATTTACCTTGAACGCGGTAGGGCAAGCCTTGGATGCGCAGGAAGCCCTCGGCGTCGTCCTGATTGTAGCTACCACCGGATTCCATGGTGGCGATGCCTTCGTCGTACAAGCTATTGGGACTGCTACGCTCCAGCACGATGACGTTGCCTTTGTACAGTCGCAACCTAACCTGACCAGTGACCACTTGGTGCGACTGACGAATGAAGGCCATGAGCGCATCCATCTTGGCCGAATACCAATAGCCATAGTAAACCATTTCGGCAATCATCGGTGACAGGCTATCGCGGAGGTGAACCAAGTCGCGATCGAGCGTCAGTTGTTCGACATGCTTGGCTGCTTCATACAACAGCGTCATCCCTGGAGCTTCATACACACCGCGACTTTTCATGCCGACAAAGCGGTTTTCGATAACGTCGATGCGCCCCACGCCGTTCCGTCCGCCAATGAGGTTCAACTGCGATACCGTTTCCAGCGCCGAACAGCGCTGGCCGTTGACTGAGACTGGCATGCCAGATTCAAAGCCAATGGAGACTTCCTCACCTTTGTCTGGTGCCTGTTGAGGACTGACGGTCATCGTAAAATCCACTAGATCAACTCCGCAAACATCCAGCCTTTCAAGTTCGCCGGCTTCGTAACTGATATGCAACACATTTTCGTCCGAGGAGTAAGGCTTTTTGGCGGTTGCCTTGACGGGGATGTTGCGCTGTTGGCAGTAAGCGATCATTTCTGTCCTGCCTGGAAATGAGTCACGCCACTCGCGAGTTCTCCAGGGTGCATAAACGGTGATATCTGGACGTAGGGCTTCAGCCGCCAATTGAAAGCGGCATTGATCGTTTCCCTTGCCCGTGGCACCGTGAGCGTAAACTTGAGCACCTACTTCGTCGGCTACTTCGAGCATCTTCTTGGAGATCAACGGACGAGCAATGCTGGTGCCCAACAAATACGGCCCTTCGTATTTGGCTTGCCACATCAGGCATGGAAAGGCAAAATCGCGGCACAGCTCTTCTCGCGCGTCGATCATCCGCACGCTTTTGGCACCGATGCTCTGTGCTTTGTCCTTCATTTGCTGTCGGTCTTCACCGGGTTGACCCAAGTCTACGTACACGGCATGCACTTCGTAGCCGCGCTCGATCAACCAGCTCAACATGCACGAAGTATCCAGTCCTCCGGAATAAGCCAACACACAAACCGTCATCGCTTTGCAGCCTCTCTGTGGTTAATGATCAATGAAAGTCACTTGGTTGTGATCCGCCCATGCATGGTCGTTCGTTAACCACCGCACGCAGATTCGTATTTAGTAACACGTAGCAGCGTTTTTTGCCTTGCAATCCAGCTCAAGATTCTCACTGCAACTGCGGCTTTGTCAATGATTGCCAGAGTCTCATACATCAAACCATAGAATGCGCTGCGGCCAAACGGATATTGTTACCGTCTGTCCCGTCGCGATTGTGCCGCTGGCAGCAAGTGCCATCAGGCGCTGGCTGCCGATTCTGCCAAAAATTAATTGCGCAAATCCCACGGATTGGACCTGTTGGACCTGTACCACAAGTGTTATCGGTAACAGCACATCTGGCGAACTCGCTTGATGCGATGGATTCAGCTGCTTTGCCAGTGCCCTTGCGGTAGCACTTGGGGGAGCTTGGAAGTTCAGTGCGCAGCAGCCAATCAGACAGTGCTCGGGGCGTATGGCGGCCGCCAGGCCAGTTCGCGATGCTAATCTTGTTATGGCGGCAAATTCCGGTACATCTGCGGGAAGTTGGTTGATACCCCATGGGCTGAGCAACTCAGCGACTCGCAGCGAACGCGGGTGGTCGTACACCTGTTGAGAACGATCCAGTTGTAGTACACGACCTTGATCCAGTACCGCCAAGTGGGTTGCCACACGCATCGCTTCTTGAGCGTTATGCGTTACCCAGCACCAAGACATTTGGTATTCTTCGCTGAGCGCTAATAGACGGTCAATCAATTGCTCACGCAGCCCACCATCCAGTTGACTCAGTGGCTCGTCTAGCAGTAGTACATCCGGACGCCTGATTAGCGCTTTGGCCAGGGCGACTCGCTGTGCCTGTCCGCCCGAAATTTGACTGGGAAGTCGCCGCATTAGCGAGCCGATATCAAATTGCTCGGCGGCCTGATCGATGCGAGCGTCAATCTCATGTCGCGGAACATTGGCGTGCTGCAGGGCAATTCGCAGGTTGTGTCGAACATCTAATTGTGGATAGAGCGCGTAGTCTTGGCTGACCCAGGCGATATTGCGCTTGGCCGTCGGAATCGACTGCATTGGCTGGCCGCGGAGATGAACTTGCCCGCACGCAGGTACGAGCAACCCGGTCATGACTCGCAGCAGAGTCGACTTGCCCGCCCCACTGACTCCCAACACAGCTAGCCGCTGGCCACGCTCAAGTTTCAGGTTGATTCCCCTGAGAACAGTTGAGCCAGATAGGGTCGCGTCGACTTCAGTCAATTCGACAACTGCCATTTCCGGGGTTATTCCTGTTGTTATCGGTAAGACCAGTACAGTCGTCAATTCAGTCAGGTCAAGGACTATTGAATTCCAGTTGGTTTGTTGCCACCGTGCAGAGCGCCGCAGTCATCAGCCGAAAGTACACCCTGAGTGGGCTCAATGGATTGAGCCTGACACAGCCCAGAGCTCAGATTCCGAGGGACCGGAAGGATGAGAATGATGGTGACCATGCGCCACGGCTTCGTCAAGCTGCTGGGCATCTGCTTTTTCCTGAGTTTGTCGGATGGGCTGACGGCCCAGACGCTGATTCGCAACGCTAGCTACAGTGTGGCTGCGCTGCAACCTGCACCGGTGCTTAGACTGGTGGTTCAGGACGAAGCCGAGTTGGCAGGTGTTGTCGCGGGCGATGCTCCTCAGGATGGCAGCCCCAGCGATTCTACATCGAAGAATGCTGAAATCGTCGCGAACTCCAGTGACAGCGAGGCAGAAAAAAAGCCAGCGCAGCAGTCGCTGGCTCCCCTGCTCAGCCGTCAACTGAGTCTACAAGTGCAAGCTCCATCGACTGCCAACCAAGAAATTGGCACGGGGCTGGTGCCGCAACCCAAGCAACGGCGGTCCACGGCAATCGTGCTACTGCCAGACGGATACGCTCGCGGCATGTATGGTACTCAGGTGTATTGGCGTGCTAGCAACATTCAGCACTTCCCGCTGTATTTTGAAGACGCCATGCTCGAGCGACATGGTCACAGCCGGTGCCATCACGGTTCGGAATGCCGTCAGTCCATCGTTTCGGGTGTGAAGTTCTTTGGAACCATCCCGCTTCTGCCCTACCTGCACACATTGCAGCCCAAACATCAATGCGTCTACTCACTGGGACACTATCGATCTGGCAGTGCAGCGCCGTGTTTGCGCGACAGTCTTCCGTATGACCGACGAGCCGCAATCGTTGAATCTGCCTCCGCTGCCGCTTTCTTCTGGGCTATGCCGCTGTGAGCCACAAGCTTTGAAGGCGAGCCACGCGATGACATTTGTGCCAGACCGGATAGTCGCGGAGGATTCGCTATGCCATTGAAGCCTGCTGTCAGGCGAGGGCACTCCATTGTCAAGAGGAACGAACTTTCTCAGTCAGCCAAGACCAGTTCTAGCAAACAGCTCTATGTCCTCCCACCTATCGGCACCACACATCACCGCCAGCACCAAGATATCTACAATGTCGTGGTGACGACAGCGCTCGATTCGCGGATCTTCAACGATCGACATGCACTCGACCAGCGTTGATTTTGTTATCATTCGCCAAGGCTCCCAATGTGATTGTGTTGGACTAAACAATCAATCACTGCTAGCCTTTACTTTGGCAGCCTCACCTCCAACAATCCTCATTCAATTCCCTAAAGCGTTTGCCCTGAGTTCTGTGTAAGTGAGGTGTCACTCGCGTTGAAAGTCAAAGTCTGTTAATCCGGAGTTAACTGAAGGTCAACGGGTACTCGTAAGGATACTTTCGTGCCTTGGCCTGGCTGCGATTGAACTTCCAAATTTCCGTGGATGGCTGCCGCACGGCGCTTCATGCTGGCTAGGCCCAACTGTCCGGCCGCTGGGGTTGAATGCGTATCAAAGCCCCGTCCCTGGTCGGTGATCTCAAGAAGTATGAATTGGGAGTGCCGCTGCATAGTAACTTGTATGGACGTTGGTCCGGCATGTTGTACCGCGTTCATAACCGCCTGCTGCAAGATTCGCAAGATCGACCAGGTGACCTCGGTTGATATACCAACGTCGGTGGTGGCATCAACCTGCAACCGGAGCTGCTGAGCTGCCTGTTGAGCCAACGGCTCAGCCTTCTGCAGGAATTGGCGAATGCCATCTGTCAGCCCATGAGGCGTTCCCCGGCCCATTCCTTCCAAGAAACCCATCAGGGCGCGCCCTTCTTCAATGGCATTCCGCAGGCACTGCATAGCCAATTTATATTGATCTGTTTCGGCCGCTTGACGCAGAGTTGCCAATTGCATCTGGGCTCCGTGAAGCCAAGGCATCAGACCGTCGTGTATTTCGCAGGCCAGCCATTGTAGTGATGTGTCAGGTCTGTTCATGCGTCCTCCGTACGGTCAACTGAAGTCGGCTCCCAGGCGTGGTAGCGGTCGAACAGGTCCATCAAGCACTCCCTCAAGCTACCGCCGTGCTTTTCCAACAATTGCTGGAGATTCAAGCCATTTAAGAATTGCGTTAGTGACCGATTGGAACCAGCGACCTGCCAGGCCTGTTGGACAATCTTTGACGTCAGTTCCATGGTGACGTGGGTGCGGTAAAGCGTAGGCAGGCCCACTGAGCGATGGCTAGTAACTAGCAGTCCTGCCCCGCGTCTCCAAGTGATTGAGCGAATGCGCAACCGCCCAACCCAGCTCAACTGTTCAAATCCATCTACAACCAGCAGATCGCCGGCACCCAGATGTTTTAGCTTGTAACCCAACCGCTGCATGACGGGATGCCCGCGCCGAATCGAAAACCAAACAACGTTTCTCCTGACGGCACGGTCGGCAGGTTGGTGGCTTTCACAACCCGTTGCGTTCGCCAGAGTCGGATCCCATCCACTGGCTGTTTTACGCGCTGGCGCTTTGGGTTGGGAGCTGAAATAGGCGGGGGCAGCGGTGCCCTGCGAAGCCTCGCCAGCGGCCTCCAGTTGAGCGCTGTCTCGCTGCGTCACGTTACCCAAGAGCGGTACTAGATGTGACAGCAACGTGGACTTGCCGCTTCCATGCGGGCCAAGGATTTGTGCGCGCCCGTTGAGTCTTTCCAATTGCTGTTGCAGATGACGTAATGTTACTCCGTCGCTCTCCACCCACGGTAATCTGCCTGGAGCCACGTAGCGCGTTGCGAAGGGGTTGATGGGGGATGGCATTACGGAATGCGGCAGTGCACGAATTGGAGTAGTGGTAGAATTCATGACCAATTTTAGTCGCTGTGGTGGCCCTGTCGCAGTGCCGACTTCTTTGCATCAAAACTTCCAGTGAGACCGAGAATCAAGCATGGGGCGGCAACGACGCTCGATTTGGCCTCGTTTGTCCCAGCCTACGAAACAGGCACTTGGTACAAGTTGTTAGCGTCGATGTAGGCCCAAACTGAGGCCGGCACCATATAACGTATGGACCTGCCTTGAGTTATACGTTGCCGTATGTCGGTGGAGGATATTTCAAACTGTGGTAGCCGCAAGAGGTGCCTGGCTGGCATGTCTTCCTCACGCACGTGGTCCGGCAAATATGGGGACAGTAGGCGCAGGTCAGGTGGCGGTTGACCACCGCGAGCAACTACAACGACCCGAGCCAGCCGACAGATGCGCTCGGGCTGACGCCACTGACTGAAATTTGCCAGAGAGTCGGCGCCGATCAACAGGATCAAGTGTGTGTCTGGAAATTGCTGACCTAGGTGGGTCAGCGTTTCCACTGTATAGGACTGGCCGCCACGCCGTAGCTCGCAGTCGTCCACTATGAATTGGGGATTGCCGCTGGTGGCCAGTCGCAGCATCTCCAGTCGGTGATTCGCGCTGGTTGCATTTTTTAATTCTGCATGGGGAGCTGTAGCCGCTGGTATCCAGCGCAGCTGATCCAGCTCCAACCGTTCGCACGCCAGTTCTGCAATCAACAAGTGTCCGACGTGAACTGGGTCAAATGTGCCACCCCAAATTCCAATCGAGCGTCCTTTTTTCGACTCGCTCATGTTCACCTGCTTCGTCATTAGGGTGCTCTACGGTTATCATTTACCGGTCAACTATGCCGGCCTTGTCCGCTGTTGACAGCTGAACGCCTCACGAAATTGCTATGAGCCAACCCGAATTATTTGATACTAACCTACCGCCCTGGGAAATGGACTCCCAAGGTGAATGCCGCGCAGCCAGCGTCGTGTTCAGCGAGCCGCCGCACGGACCGTTGAGCTATCGCGTACCCGATGCTTGGCTCGACCAGCTTGTGCCGGGCTGCCGCGTGAAAGTTCCGCTCGGAAAATCCAATCGACAGCTGCTGGGCTATTGTATCGCGGTCGAGACGATTGCGCAGGCACCTGGTTCCCTGAAAGCGATCGAAGAGTTGGTCGATAGTGAGCCGATTTGTACACCTCAGGTTCTAGAGCTGCTGCAATGGATGAGCCGCTACTATCTTGCTCCCTTGGGACAAGTGATCGAAGCGGCAATACCGGCCGGGGTCCGCAGCGCAGCCGGAACACGGCAACGCACCATGTTATATGCCACCGCGCGAGCGACGCAGGAGGCCATCCAGGCCTTGTCGTCAGCCAAACAACAAGAGGTACTGCGTCAATTGATTCGCGTGGCCAGTGGTATATCCAGCGAGCAGTTGCAGACGCTGGCGGGTTGTTCGGCGGCTCCCATTGCCGCGCTGCGTCGGTGTGGCTTGATTGAAGCTCGCCAAGAAAGCTATACGCAATTTGATCCAGAACCCAGCGTTGATTCGGCGTCGACGCCGTTGGCGCTGAGCGTCGACCAACGTCAGGCGCTGCGCTTGATCACCCAGGCTCTGGAGGCCCACCGCCAACAAACCATTTTGCTTCACGGCGTGACAGGCAGCGGTAAAACCGAAGTCTACATGCAAGCCATTCATGAAGTGATCGCTTATGGACGTCAGGCTATCGTGCTCGTTCCAGAAATCAGCTTGACTCCACAAACCCATCATCGCTTTCAAGCACGGTTTGGTAAGGTTGCCATTCTGCATAGTCACCAAAGCGATATCCAACGACATTATCAGTGGCGGCGAATCGCTAGCGGCCAGGCCGATGTGGTGATCGGTCCCCGTAGCGCCGTGTTCGCACCGCTGCCGCGTTTGGGGCTGATCGTGCTGGACGAAGAGCACGAATCGTCGTTCAAGCAAGATACCTTGCCCCGCTATCACACGCGCGATGTGGCCCTGCATCGAACTTATCTGGAGCAGATTCCGCTGGTGCTTGGCAGTGCCACGCCGAGTTTAGAGAGCTGGCATCGCGCGCAGAATGGTAAATACCAGTTGGCCAAACTGCCTCGCCGGATTCACAATCGACCGCTGCCAGAGGTGGAAATCATCGACTTGCGTTCCCAGCCTCAGACAACGCACCGAGGTGCCATTTCAGGGCCATTGGAGCGGGCTATGCAAGAGACGCTCAGTGGTGACGGGCAAATTATGCTGCTGTTGAACCGCCGGGGATTCGCCACGACGATCCAGTGCCCGCGCTGTGGGTATGTGGTCGAATGTCCAGATTGCGACCTGCCGCTGACCCATCATCGCGATGGCCTGAAGGCCTGTTGTCATTACTGCGACTACTCGATTGCGTCGCCTCCAGCTTGCTTGCGCTGCAGCTTCGACGGTATTCGTTACGCCGGTCAAGGTACACAGCGCTTGGAAGTTGAAGTTCAGCATCGGTTTCCTCAGGCTACTGTAGCGCGCATGGATAGCGATACCATGCGCAAGCCGGGGAGTCATCAGCGAGTCTTAGACCAGTTCCGGAAAGGAGCAACCCAGATTCTGCTGGGCACGCAGATGATTGCCAAAGGGCTGGATTTCCCCAATGTGTTGCTAGTAGGCGTGATCAACGCCGACACCGCCCTGCACTTCCCCGACTTTCGCGCCGCCGAGAAGACCTTTCAGTTGGTAACGCAGGTCGCGGGACGTACGGGCCGAGGCGATCGCGTGGGGCGGGTGCTCGTGCAAACCTTTTCGCCCGAGCATCCAGCCATCGTAGCTGCCAGCCGTCACGACTACATGAGCTTTGCGACCCACGAGTTGGTGCAACGAGCCCACTTCGGCTATCCACCACACGGGAGCCTGGTGAGGATTATCATGCGCGGTCCAGAACTGGCTGCCGTCGAAGCATTTGCTGAGTCGATGGTCCAGCGGTTACAGGCACTGCGCGCGCAGCAGCAACTCGACTGCCGAATTTTGGGCCCTGCTCCGCCGCCGTTGGCACGTCTGCGCGGCAATTATCGAATGCATGTTTTACTGCTGTCCAGCCAGCCCGAACCGTTGCACCGATTAGTCCGCCAGGCGATAGACAACCTCAAGCCAGTCAAGGATATTCAGTACGTGATTGACATCGACCCGTTAGATACGCTGTAGCCTGATCCAGCCAGCTGTTGGGGAAGTGGCCCGTAGAGAATATGTCAGCGGCTACTGTCGCCCACCGCCCGCTGTCGGAGGCTAACTATCAGCCGCGCACCTTAGTGGTTGTGCTGACGCCAGCGGTTGGTATCCTAGCCCCTGATCTGTTGTAAGTTTCTAGAATTTTTCTTCGTTTCGGAGATACCAGTATGCGTTATCATGCACGGTTGTACTGTTGGGTTCTTGTCTGGTTCGTGTGCGCCTGCGGTGCAGTGACGCCTGAGAGCCAAGCTGATCAGTCCCCAGCCGCTGATGTACAGACCGCTGTGGGTTGGGTCTATGAAGACCTCAACGGCAATGGTGTTCGCGACGCTGGAGAGCCCGGTTTGCCCGGCGTTCGCGTCAGCAACGGTCGAGACATTGTGTTGACCGATCCCCAGGGGCATTATCAGTTAACCGTGGACGACGATGACATTCTTTTTGTCATTAAGCCGCGTAATTTTATGACGCCGGTCGACCAGCAGAATCTTCCTCAGTTTTATTACATTCACAAGCCAGCCGGGTCGCCAGCCAACTTTAAGTATCCGGGCGTTGCACCTACGGGGTCATTGCCAGCCTCAATTAACTTCGCGCTGCGACGGCAGAGCGAGCCCGATAGATTTCGCGTTCTGATGTTCGGAGATACACAGCCTCGTGACCGGACAGAAGTGGAGTATATGGCCCACGACATCATCGAACAGATCATTGCCAACGAGAATCACGGAGCTGCCTTCGGAGTTACCTTGGGCGACATCGTGTTTGACGATCTGGATGTCATGCAGCCTCATAATGAAGCCGTGGCGCTATTGGGAATTCCCTGGTACAACGTGTTGGGTAATCACGACATCAACTATGATGCCGCCGACGATGAGCACAGTGACGAAACGTTCGAGCGTGTATACGGACCAGCGTACTATTCGTTTGACTACGGGCCGGCGCACTTCATCGTGGTCGATGATGTAGACTGGTTGGCCGCCAGCGGTGGCCGACCGGCACACTATGTCGGCGGACTTGGCCCACAGCAGTTGACGTTCATTAAGAACGACTTAGCGGGAATTCCAGCCGAGCAGCTGGTAGTGCTGATGATGCACATCCCGCTGATAGACGTCCAGGATCGTCAGCATCTGTATCGCTTGATCGAGCGGCGACCGGCTGTGGTTTCGTTGTCGGCGCATACACATTACATGGAACACCGGTACATCGGTCCAGAGGATGGATGGCAAGGTACCAAGCCGCATCATCACATTGTCAATGTCACGGTTTGTGGCAGTTGGTGGAGTGGTCGCAAGGATGAACGCGGCATTCCACATGCGACGATGAGTGATGGTGGACCCAATGGCTATTCAGTCATGGAGTTCGACGGACAGAACTATTCACTACAGTTTCGCGCTGCAGGTCGTCCAGCCGAGTACCAAATGAACATCTATGCCCCTGAATCGCTGGCTGGCGAAAAGGTGCCAGGAACCGAAATATTGGCCAACGTGTTTGCCGGGTGCGACAAGACTAAGTGTCAGTTACGCCTTGGGCCGCAGGCTGCTTGGGTCCAAATGCAACAGGTGCGACGTGCCGACCCAGCTTTTGAAGCCGAACTCAAGCGAGATGCCCAGTTACTCATGCGGCAATGGCGTGACTTGCCCAAACCCCATGAAACCCCGCACCTGTGGCGCGCAGTTCTGGCCGATAGCCTGCCCACTGGTACTCACACCATCGAAGTGCAAGTCACTTGGCCCGATGGCTCCACACAAATATCTCGCCGCGCTTTGCGAGTTGAATAATCCGGGTCGCAGCAGTGAACTTGAACAAGCGCGCTGTGGCCAGTGAATTTGTGGTTGGTGTTTTCCTAACGGTCCAGCGCGGCTACCGCGTTTTTAACACTGGGCGCACTGGCTTGCGACAGGTGCATCAGTTGACTGCGCGCCTCCCAATAGTCCAGGATGGCGACTCGCATGTCCACCGGTAGTCGTTGAGTTCCTCTATCAAATTGCGGACTCGCTGGCCCAAACAGTACGCTGGCCAGATAGTCCGCCGGAATTCGTGAATCGACCATTTCTAGAGCTGCGCCCACCTTATGCCAGATCGTTGGTAGGGATCGCTGCTGGATTTCACGCTGACGAGAGGCGGCCAAGCCGCGCAGGCTGCGCTCTTGACGAACGTAGGCCAATGCCTGCGCGGCGGCTTCCGCATCTCCCTCCTGGTAGGTGGTGATCCACAGTTGAGAACGTCCCAGCAATTGCGGGCGCTCGCTAGCTCCTCCAGAGATGCCCGCCGCTGTCATGTGGACTTTTAGCAAATCAGCGCGCCAATCGGGCGAAACTTCAACTAGCACAGCGATTTCTCGCGCGCCTTCCAGCACATCGACCGGGCCGGGACGAAATTTGTACATCACGCCGAAGCCTTGTCGAATCGTACCGCTGCTGGTCAACGTTTGCATCGGCGGTCGTCGCTGGTAGCTCTCTTGCACCTCGAATTGATTACGATATTCGCCCCGAGCGCTGGCCTGCCCGACCGTCGGATAAGCTGCGGCTAAGCTGAAGTTGAATTGTTCATCTTTGTGGCGCGAGGCTTCGACTTTGACGGTACCCTCGTACTGAGAGTAAGTTTCATTCTTGGGCCAGAAGTCAACCACGCGCATGGTTTGCCCGGTACTATCGAGTTCAATACAGTACTCGCTAACCGCGCCTGCGAACTCTGGGGAGATGAAGGTGGACACGGGAATCTTCAGTCGCAGCAGTCTGCCGCCCATGGTTGGTGCAGACACTACTTGCGGATTGACCGGCTGAGCAATTACCACGGCCGGGACGTCGAAGACGACCGCTTCGCGCTGCCCGGCTGCCAGAGTGCTACCGCCAAGAAGACTCCCGAAGCACAGAGTTGATAGCGCGCATCGAAAAGAAATTGAACCGTTCATCAAGCACCCCCGCATCGCATTAAAGCCAGTGGTGCTCGTGCACTTCCGTGCTGCGGACCAGGAGTGTAGCTTCTGCCAACTCCAGTCCGTTTTCATCCTGAATCGTTCATCAGAAGCATTTCCACGGCTTCTGTGTTCCAGCATCGCATGAGCGTGATAATCCTACCGCCGACTAAATGTCCGGCAAGTTAGACTGTAAGGCCGGAGTGAGGAGCTTGAGTTTTATCGGGGAAGGTTGGCGGGAACGTTCACCCTCTAACGCGTTGAGTTACCGCCATTGTTGGCGAGCTGACCTGTTGGGCTATCAACTCCAAATGGCGGCTAGGAATATCCCGCAGGTCACGGTTCCGCATATGACTTTGCCGACGGTGCCCAGCAAACGTCCCCAAAAGGCAGCGTGACCAACATGCAGACTCTCATCCCAACTCTTTCCGGCCCACCGCTCGCCGCTCACCGCTCCCACCGCCGCGCCGGCACCGCCTAGCAACAGCGATCCGAGAACCGAGCCGACGACGGGAATCGGAATGATAGCACCGGCAAATAACCCCACAATCGCGCCGCCAATCGACCCGACAATTGCTAGCATGGTCGCTCGTTTGCTGGCACCGAGGCGACTAGCCCCCAGCGCGCTAGCGGCCAATTCCAGCAATTCCCCCAATCCTGCCACCGCCACCAAAGCGAGTAGCGGCCACAGGCCAACATGCTCGGCTCGCTCGGGAGTACTTAGGAGGAAGCAGCCTGCTCCCAGCGCGACAACCAGCCAGTTACCCGGCATTCCCAAGACCGTGATGGCCAAACCTATGATGGCGGCTAGCGACAATGTAGCTAACAGAAGCAAATCGAGTGTCCACTGCATAGGGTCGTCAACAATCTGGATATCGCTTGAGCCAATTTTCGACTAGCGGACGCGGCTTGGTTTGATTGAAAGCATCCACGACAGCGCGACACACAACTGGTACAACGTTGGGGCTCATGGATTTCCTTTGAGTGAGCGCGCGGATTTTAACACGTCAACCAGCGCTCGCTCCACAGCCGCGAAGACGTTCGTCCAGTCACCAGCGGATGGTTGTCGGAAGAGGCGTACACTAGGATACCATGGCGAATCGCTGCGTTGCAGCAGCCAGCGCCAGTCGGGCACGAAGCTGAGTACAATCCAGGTCGGTACACCTAACGCCCCACCCAAATGCGCAATGGCCGTGTCGCTGGTGATGACCAAGTCAAGGGATTGCATAATGGCGGCGGTATCCATGAAGGCACCGCTGCTGGTGTCTGTGGAATCATCCAGTCGCATGATTGGAGGTCCGCGCCACTGGTCAAGCTGCTGGCTACCAAATCCCTTCTGCAGGCTAACGAGCTGGACGCCATCAATCCGTGCAATTGCTTCAAATTCGCTCAGTGGACAGCTGCGATACAGGTCGGCTTGATGATCGGGATTTCCTTGCCAGGCGATACCGATACGAAACTGGCCTGGCGATTTTGGCAGAGTAGCCTGCCAGTACTGACGTAGGTTCTGTGTCGGCTGAATGTAGCCAGCCATGCCGGGTATCGTGGGCAAATCGAGCTGTAGCAAGTCGGCGACATCCAGCAGCGAGCATTGTACGTCCATTGGCTGGGGAACCGCTAAATTGTTGGGATAAACCGGTCCCAGGTTGGCATTGTTTTGCAGCAGGGCCATCAATGCTGCTTGACAGTGAATCAGCGTCTTGGCACCCCGCTGCCGTAGAATCTCTGCAAATCGAACGAATTGCAAGGTGTCGCCCAAACCCTGCTCGGCGGTCAAGAGAATCGCTTTGCCGCTGGGGTGCGTACCGTCCCAAACGGGGATGGATGGTAGGCGGTTCAGATCACCGACGCGCCAACGCCAGCGGTATTGGGTCCATCCCTCAGCGAACCGCCCTTGCAGCAGGTAGATCACCCCCAAATTGCGATGCAGCTCCGCGTCCTGCGGACTCAGCTCCAGTGCTTGGCCATAGTATTGGAGCGCCAGATCCAGGTTCCCATTCCAAGCATGGAGCGTGCCACGATTTTTATAGGCGTTGAAATAATTGGGTTGAAGCGTAATAGCCTTCTGAAAACATTGGTCGGCTTCTTCAAATTGGCCGACATACCGCAGGCTATTGCCCAGATTATTGAGTGCAATGGGGAATTTTGACTGAAGCTGCAGGGCGCGCTGATAGGACTCAACGGCCTGCTGATAGTGCCGCTGATCGTGCAGTGCAATACCCAGGTAGCACCACGCGTTAGCGTCGTTGGGCTGCAGCGCGATCACGCGTCGGTAAATCTGTTCGGCTTCAGCCGGCCGCTGTTGTTGGTGAATTTTCCAGCCGCGGCTTAGTTCAGATTGCAGTGACGACATCAGCGGTTGCCCAGAAGTCCTGGCTGACACACTAAAAGACAAGTGGCACGCCCATCGATGATGTTGAGCGTGCCACACAAGTTCAATCGTTACTATTTGCAACTGCAAGTATTCCGGCAGTTGCCTGATCTGATTAATCCAAGAAGCCGACTAGATCTTGGCTGCGACTGGGCTGTTGCAGCTTGCGTACGGCCTTGGCTTCAATTTGGCGAATGCGTTCGCGGGTCACCTTAAAAATGTGGCCAACCTCTTCCAACGTGTAGCTGTAGCCATCTCCCAAGCCATACCGTAGCTTGATGATTTCGCGTTCTCGATAGCTGAGCGACTTGAGTACATGTTGAATACGGGCGCGTAGCATTTCTTGACCGGCACCGATGGCTGGACTTTCGGCCATACCATCGGGCAGCAGATCACCGAACTGGCTATCTTCGCTATTGCCAACCGGTCGATCTAAGCTGATCGGGTAGCGGCTCATCGCCAATACGCGGCGCGCCTCTTCCACGGTCGTCTCGGCTCGACGGGCGGTTTCTTCCAATGTTGGTTCTCGTCCCAATTCCTGCAACAGTTGGCGCGATACATTGCGAACGCGTGACATTGTTTCGACCATGTGCACGGGTATGCGAATGGTTCGGCTTTGGTCCGCCACGGCTCGCGTGATGGCCTGGCGAATCCACCAGGTAGCGTAAGTACAGAACTTGAAACCGCGTCGGTATTCGAACTTGTCTACCGCCCGCATCAGACCCGCGTTGCCTTCCTGGATCAAATCTAGAAAGCTTAATCCGCGATTGCGATACTTCTTAGCGATGGACACAACCAAACGTAAGTTGCCTTCGGAAAGTTGCTTTTTGGCTCGTTGGTAATCTTGAAATACCGTATTGACCATTTCCACGCGGCGACGGAGGCTGAGTGGGGTTTCTTGAGTCGCCATCAGCAGTTCGCGGAATTCGCGGATCAATTCCGAGCGTTGCGAAGCGGAGACGCGATCGCCGCTAAGTCGCGTGAATTCTCTGCGCAGATCGTCGATGCGGCGACTGAATTTCTCCAGATCTAAAAGCCGGGCCTCCAGACGCTGTGTTCGCAAGCCAAGCTCCTCGACCAACCGCACGGCCTTGCGACGCCGGCGCGCCAGAGCGGCCCAAGCCTGATCGCGAATCTCTCGCGGCTGAGAACGGCTCAGCGCGACGCGATAATCGCGAGCGTTGCGCTTGATAAGCACATCCAGAGTCTTCAGATTATGAGGCAACCTGCCCAGAATCTGATCTTTTTCCAGGTGATCGGTCACCGACACCTGCACGGTGCGATCAAAAGGCAATTCACCGGTGTGAACGCGCTTCAATATCTTGTAGGCAAATTGCATTACGTAGTCGCACTCAAGCAACTTCGTACGGAATCGTCGCCGAGCGACTTCGATTGACTTGGCGAGCCGAATTTCTTCGTCGCGCGTCAACAGCGGAATTTCACCCATTTGAGTCAGATACATCCGCACGGGGTCATCCGACCACGATTCGGCCTCTTCTTCGGCCGCCGCCAGCAGCTCTTCGTCGCTTTCGAGTTGTACTTCACCTTCGGCAGCTAAGCCGTCGTCGTCGGGCAAGCCTTCGACTACCGGATCGTCATCGTCGATGGGCAACTTTTGAAACGTATCAAGGACATCGTCACCAGCGCGCGGGGTATCTTCATCGAATTCGTCCAGCATTACATCAAACAAGGGGATGCTCCTGAGTTGTCAAAAATGACCAAGCCGCTTCGAACGCAGTGAATCATGCTTAAATCTGCCTACCGCGTGCCAGCACTACCAACTCTACCACCTGACAAGCGGTTGTTCGCGTCGAAGCAACAAATTGTAAAAGTTTGCGTTTAGGTAATCTTGTCCGTCATTTCCGCAAGGTTTGATACTAATCACCAGCCGACGAAAATCTACTGATCAAAACCTGCAAAGACAACGGGCCGGTCTCCTCGATTCCTCCAACGTACGGAAGCGGGGTGAGTACGCCTTCTGGCTTGACTCAACCATCACCGCTGCAGCTCGCACATCAGCAAATCTAATGCTTCCCTTAATGGTGCTAGAGAGCGCCCACGCATGCGGCCAAGGGCGCACACGTGCCACTTGAGTTGTACCTTTGCACTGTGGGCACAGACGCATTCGGACAACCCAACTAGTCCATTCCCCGAGCCGTGTGGAACAACGTCTGATACCAAATCAGACGAGCGAAACAGAGTTACCCGCCACCAGTGAGATATCACCCCCGCGTCAGCTTGACGACCGGACTACATTACCTAGGCGAGCTACAATTCCCCGTGTTCCGCCAAATTTGTCAGTCAGCTTACTCCACTGACATCAACAAATTGACCACATTGCCGCGCCGCAGGCCTCATGCCAAACGGAGGGTGCGCACAAAAGTTACCGTCCGGGACTGCAAGTCACCAGGTAGTAGCCCTTGTTTCGCATTCAGCTAATTCTAACTACGCTAATGGTCCGGTCCAGTGTCCGCAGTGCATTGTTTGTAAACTTGCCATCAATGAAAGCGATTCGAGAATGCAGCGCGTGTTAACTTGTGAGTGTGGGAAAAAGATTGTCGTTACTTCCGCCCAGGCAGGCCGACAGGTCACCTGCGAGAGTTGCAATCGCCAGAACCATGTCCCCACGCTTCGGGGGTTGGCTCAGTTACCTGAAATCATTGTCGACGGCATCGATTCTGCCGCAAGTTTGTCGCCAAAAACAAACGCATCTCCATGGGGATGGCGTGGCCCAGTCTTTGCGATCCTGGCTTTGGTTTGGTTGATCTCCCTGACTATCGGTGGCTATTACCTGAAGAACTGGTGGCAAGTTGATACTTCCATTCGAGTACAGATGGGTGAAAAGACTTTTGTTATCAACTCGATCGAGTCAAACCTGGCGTTTCAATACGAACTGTTGGACCATGCTGGGGCCGATGAACTAAGCAAGTTGTGGGACGACTATTCCAACACCTACCTACGGCACCCCATTCCGCCTTATTACAAGCAATTGGCAGACTATTCGGCCTCCACACTCAGAAAAGTGGCAATTTCCTTGCTCGTAACGGCGATGCTGTCTTTGGCCATCGCCGGATTGTGGCTCAGTGCAAAACGTCACGTTCCAACCAACTAATCCATCGCTGTCGCGCGACTTGGCTTTCCGTATTGGCCGCTCAGTTGGTCAGTATGCGGCAATTCTGGCCTTGGCAAGTTTTCTTTGCCGGTTGCCGTTGGTTGCTGTTCCCGAACCGTTTGCACGTAGTTCTGGGGGCGGATTTTCCTGGTGCCATAGTTCCCCGATAGCGTTCCAGACTGCATAATCAGCCCCCAACACCACACCGCGTTTGGTTGGGTTGAATCAATTTCCACGGCTCAATGCAATTCCTGGCAATGCAATCGTTGTACACTCTCGATCCTCACAGCCTGACCGACCCTGAAATCCTGTGCATACGGGATCAGGCAATAGCGCAACTTCGGTGGGCCAGAGACTACACCATGGAGTTGGTGAGCAGGCTGCCGCATGAATCTTGGTATGTGATTCCTAGCGGACTCTCGACTCACATGGCGTGGCAAGTCGGACACTTGGCTGTCGCAGAATATGGATTGATGTTGTTTCGACAGCGAGGTCGTGCCGAAGGCGATGTGCAGTTAATGCCTGGCTGGCTGCGGAAGCAGTTTGGTCGTGGGTCGCAACCGGCCGTCTCCAGTGCCGATATGCCTACGCCCGAACAACTTCTGGAGCATCTGGGCGCGATCCATCGCCAAGCCATCCTTGAGGCATCGCAATTGACTGTAACGACGTTGCGCCAGCCATGCGACATTCCGTATTGTGTTTATCCAACAAAACTCGGTGCTCTGATGATGGCTCCAATCCACGAAGGCATCCACGCCGGTCAAATTGGCTTGGTCCGCCGAGGCCATGGTTTAGAATCTTTGCGTTAATAGGCCTAAGCTCATGCTGCGCACGATCAAATGGTTGATTTGGGGACTGTTAATTCTTTTAGCAGTGATCGTCAGTTTTCAGAATTTGACCCCAATCCAAGTTCGATTCCTGCTGGCCCAAGCTGAGTTGCCTCAGGCAGTTGTGCTGGCTTCGGCACTGGCCTTAGGATTTGTCATTGGGTTGCTGACCAGCGCATTGTGGCGCGTAAGAGCCTGGCGAGCCAAAGCCGCGCGGGAGAAACAGCATGCCAACAGTGACACGCAAACCTAAAATCCTGACGAGCCGTATCCTGCCGAGCTTGCAATGGACTTTGTAGCAATCGACTTCGAGACAGCCAATCGACATGCGGACAGTGCATGTCAGTTGGCAGCGGTCGTCGTACGGGACTCTCAAATCGTTGCCGAGCATTCGTGGCTGATTCGTCCCGCTGGCAACTATTTCTCGTCTTTCAACATTTCCGTGCACGGTATTCGCCCTGCTGACGTGATCGACAGCCCAACTATGGACCAGGTGTGGCCCGAGTTTTGGTCATTGGTAGCTGACCAGACTTTGGTCGCCCACAACGCTCGGTTTGACATCGGCGTGCTAGTCGCCAGCTTGGCTGCTTACGATATTGCTTGCCCTCAGCTTGAATACACCTGTACTCGACTGCTATCACAGATAGTCTGGCCAGGTCGCGAACGCTATGGCCTCAAGCCCCTCGGCCAATGGTTAGGCATCGAGTTCAAGCATCACGACGCACTGGAGGATGCTCGTTGCTGCGCGTCCATTATTCTGGCGATCCAAGACGCCTGCGGCGTTCCGAGTGGTCTGGCAGAACTGGAAGCAGGCTTGCGAGTCTCCCGCGGATGCTACCGGCACGGTCGCTTGGTCTCGCCACGCCGCTTGGATCGCAGCCGAAAAAAACAAAGCCAACTGCGGGCGTTGCAACCCAGTTGTGATCGTGCGGGTTTCCCTCAGCAACGTGCACTGGGCGGGGTGTGTGTAGATTCAATTCGACGCGCCTGCGACGAGCAACCGTTAGCGGGCAAGTTCATCGTCATGTTAGGGCCGCTGCGCGGACTAAATATGCAACAATCGGTTCAGTTAGTTACCGACCTGGGTGCCCAGGTTCAGCAGCAAATTGACGGCTCTACACATTATGTTGTGGCTTGTGGTGCCGCCATCTCGGAGGCTCAGCGCTACCTGGCAAATGCCTTACTCAGACTGGCGACACCTTCCGGCCAAAAGCACGATTCAGCGGCGATATTGCCTCCCGATCGAATTCGAGTATTGAGCGAGCGTCAGTTTCGGGCTCTTGTGCCCGGAGCAGCAGCAGATAGATGGTAGCTAAACAGCATCGCCCGATGCCTGCGGCCAATCGTGCGTGCGAGTGGATGATTCAGCAAAGGGCTCAGCATCCTGGCCGGGGTTCATCTTGGCCGTATGCCAGATCCTTTGAGTGCGGTTCAGCGCTCGGTGAGGCGACGCCTGTTCGCGCAGGAACTGGCGGAACATCCAGCGCGCCTGCTTGGTCTTCACCCGTGACAAATTCGCCACCGACTGTCTCGATGCTGATGTCGCCCGGTAAATTGATGATGACCTCGTTCTCCCATTGCGAACCTCGCAGATCCGCCAGGCTCGCCCAACGTGAGTTGTCGCCAAACAAAAATTCGCCGCTGATCGGGCAAAGTGGGTGCTCCGAGTCGGGAAAAAAGTGCGCTGTCGAAGTACTGGGCAGTAACCAAATCGCCTCGCATTCATCGCACATAGCGTACAGATGTCGAGCTTCGTTGCCTTTCTGGTAACAACGCACTCGGCACAATCCGTCACCGCAAATCGGGCATTCGCCGATATGAATCCAGGGTGCTGTAGTCGATTCGGACATCAACGTTCTCTCGTCACAAGTTGTAGACCCACAAAAAAACAGAAGATTTGGCGACTACCTCAGATCCAACTTCGCTCAAAATGGAAAGGCTGTAATAACAAAATCGCCATCCACTACCAACCTCAAGCGTCTGGAATCCGGATTGTTCTGGCGCTTGCCATCGCGGCCGCCGATATAACCCAACGGCTTCGCAAAGGTAACTTCGTACACGGTACGTCCAGCTTCCTCATGAGACCTTGTTCCCTTGGCACCCATACAGGCTCGTGTGTAAGCTTCATCCAGCCAGCGCAACACCTGCGGCAAGTCTCCGTAAAAAACCCCGTGCCGACCCGGACGATCCGGTTGATCCGCCAGGTGCTTTTCGAGGTGTTTTAGGCGATGTCCTTCCTCGCTGCCCCGAGTGTAACGCAGTCCCGCCGGAGAGACATATTCGTCGCGGCTTTTCTCTTGCAGCAGTCCGTGTAGCAGATGTGCAGATCCAGCCGATGGCTCGGATTTCTGCGTGCCAAGAGCCTTGCCGTGGTCGTTGAGTTGCAGGGCGGGCGGCAACCTAGGGTCAGAGGTGGTTGGTACGGATACTTGAGCATCAGTCTCCAAACCGCCCGGAGAACCAGATGGCTTGCCCACAGTTTCTTCGAATGTTTCGTTGGACGTGCCTTGCTGCTGTAAACTCAACAGGCTATTGAGTGACGGTAGATTGCAGCCGAACCTGCGGTTGGCCAGCGGCTGCAACCAACCGTAGGCAACCAGCGATACAACCAGCGTGGCCAACCATCTGGTGGATAGCTGAGTGAGATTTCGTTTGCTATTCATGGCCTGAGATACAAATGCGGGTCGTAGTATTTGGTTGCAGCCAAACGCCAATCAAGTGGGTTACTATTCAGCAACCAACTCGCCTGCGGCAATTGTTCCCAGGGCGGAGTAGGTTGCGGCAGATATGTTAGCGCTCATGAATTTTACATGACCATCGGTAAACACAAATTGCGCCCCACCGGAATGGCGACTGGAAAAACCAATTTCCTTATGATCGATGGTTACCGGCAAATCGTAACAGTTGATTTGCACGCCGGTTGACCCCAGAGCCTCCGAGGCCTCCATCAAGCCAGAGCCTGGTGTAGTCGAGTAGCCGATTCCGTCGCTACCAATGTACCAGTGATCGACAATTTGCTCGGCGCCGGTGGCGTCGGGGCCAAATTTGTCCGGTAAGAACAAGGCTTCGCCAATCGCCAGCGTCTGAGACGAGCCATCCCGAACATCGCGTAAATTGGTGCGACTACTGACGTACATCAATCCATTGCGTTTAGCGGCTCCAAGGTGGTGCGCGGGATCACCTGCGTCCAGGGTATCGGTACCGCTGGCTACAGCCAAGTAGTTGCAAGGTACTCGGCCGGCGATTCCCTGGATTTCCGTTGATGCTGGGGATCCGCTGCTGGGGCACTGGTAGATCGACAAAAACGTCGCGCAGGCATTGGCGTTTGGGGTTCCAGCAACCTCCCATCCAGCCGAAAAGTCAAGAGTGTCATACAAGGGCTTTCGTTCGAGATACGGCAACAAATGCGCACTCCAAAAAGCCCGGCTGGGATAAGTAATTCCCGACGGAAAACTAGCGAACGTGTCATGATAGCTGTGCAGCGCTAGTCCCATTTGCCGCAAGTGATTGGAACATTGCACGCGCCGCCCTGCCTCACGGGCAGCTTGGACCGCAGGGAGCAACAGTGCGATCAACGCACCAATAATTGCGATAACCACCAACAGCTCAACCAGCGTGAAACCGCTTTGATTCGACTTTTGACTGTCCATACAAATTAAACTCGATTAGCGTTGGCGACAGGCTAAATCGTGACAACGGTCTTACCCGAAGTATCGGTGCGTTTTAAGTGTGCTGTCTGACAGAGCAGTTCGATATCGCGCTGCAGATTCTGCTGAAAAATTCCTAAGTCCGAGCTATAAATCAATAGGTTCGCGCCCAGTGCCAGCATCTGCGCTTGCTGCTGAACGCTTCCCCAAAAGTGGATGCCAGCCCCCACGCCTGCTGCGCGTGCCTTCTTGAAAATAAATTCGCAGGCATCCAGAAACCGTGGATGGTCGTACTGTTCGGGTATCTCCAGGCTACACGTCAGGTCATGAGGCCCGACCAAAACAGCGTCAATTCCTTCAACGCGTAAGATTTGGTCCAGCGATTCCAGAGCGGGAACGCTCTCGATATTCAAGACCAGTAGGCGCTGCCGAGCTTGAGCGTCCAGATAGTCTTGCAGTATCGGATCGACAGGCAACCCCGCCGACATGCGTTCGAGTTTATGGCCTTTGATCGGACGCAATTTAACCGCATTGGACAACGTTCGAGCCTGCTCGACCTGCTCAATATACGGAGCGATGACACCTGCCGCGCCGCCGTCTAATACCATGCTGGCCGCATGGGGATCAGGCGACGCAATGCGCACCAATGGCGGCAAGCTCAACGCACTGTAGGCCTGGCACATCCAGCTCAATTGATGTCGATCCAGGGCAATATGTTCGGTATCGATGAACACAAAGTCCAAGCCGCATGCGCTGACCGCCTGCGGCCAGCGCGGTGAAGGTGAAATAATCAGTGTGCCCAGGACTGTTTCGCCCAGGCGAATCTTGTCGCGAAGTTCAGTCGGATTCATCGAATTCCCACCTGGATGGCCATTTGCAGCGTCTCATTTTAAGCCGAACAACCGGGCAATGCAAAAACATGGGAAGTCGCCTTAAATCGGCCTGCAATTGCAAAAGGGTTGGGCCACCCTAGAATTGCCGGTTTAATTTCGAACATGCTACTGCGGTCAGCGCTGTCAGCTAGAAGGTTAACCTGATGTCAAAACTGGCCTTGATTGTAGGTGCATCCAGTGGCGTAGGGGAGGCGACCGCCCGTGAGTTGGCCGTGCGTGGCTATCGGGTGGTACTGTCAGCGCGCTGCCGGGACAGGCTGGCCGAACTGGTCAGCCAGATCGGTTCGGCAGCCGATTGCTGCGCCTGTGATGCGGCCAGCGCAGCGGGCGTTCAGTCGCTAGCCGACTTTGTGCGCCAGCGACATGGCCTTCCCGACGTGATTGTCAATTGCGCTGGACTGGGGCAATGGAAACGCATTGAAGACACCTCGCCCGCAGAGGCGCACACCATGATTGGAGCACCATATTTGGCCGCCTTTAATGTTTCTCAGGCTTTCATGCGCGACATGCTACAGCGGGGCAGTGGCCTGTTGATACACGTTAATTCGCCGGCCTGCTATATGCCTTGGCCGTCATCGGTTGGATATTCGGCAGCGCGTTTTGCATTACGAGGTCTACACGAAGCGCTCAGTCAAGACTTGGCAGGAACCGGAGTCCACAGTTGCCATGTTGTGTTTGGCAGAATTGACAGCCAGTATTTCGATAACAATCCGGGAGTCCTCCAGCGGATGCCCAAGATTTCGGTGCTAATCCGGACGTTGTCGTCCGCAGAATGTGCCAAGATTATTGCCAACTTGGCTGAGAGGCCCCGCCGCCAAGTCGTCTATCCGTTTATGTTGCGACTGTTTTACTGGTCATCTCTAACCTTGCCCTGGTTGACGCGCTGGCTGTTACGAGCCACTGCGCCCAAGCCATAACCGGCGGAATTTCGTACCATGATGAGTCTGTCGCTGCTGCATTTTGCGAACGTCTTGTATTTGCTGTCGTATTCGGTACGCGACATCTTGTGGTTGCGGCTGTTGACGATCGTGGCCATGCTGTTGCTGGGAGGGTACTATCTGGCAACGCAGCAAATGGCACCGGTCTTATGGCAGTCAGCCTTTCTGGCCATCAATCTGTTTCACGTTGGTTTGTTGCTTCACGAACGCCGACCAATAGAACTCACCGAACAAGAGCGGCGACTGCATCAAACCGCGCTCAAACCATTAACGGCTTTACAAGTGCGTCGGCTGAATTCACATTGGCTATGGTGCCAGGACTCGGCTGGTGCAGTGATTCTGCCCGAAGGCGTGCACAACGACGGTCTGCGGCTGTTGGTGGAAGGCCAGGCCAATGTGAGCGTGGCCGGAAAGACCATTGCGACCTTGAATGCTTACCAGTTCTTCGGCGAAATGAGTTTTCTTACGAACAATGTAACCACTGCGACAATCATCGCCACGACGCCAGTACGCTACGCGCTACTAAGCGAGCAGGTGCTCCAAGAACTTACCAAACGCGACGCCGATTTTCGTACCGCTCTGCAATCCGCCATTGGCAACGATCTCGTTCGCAAGCTGCTCAATGAACGCCTTGAATCATGAAGCTTGCACATCCGACCAGCCTGGTGCGAATGACAATTCCTGTATAGCGCTGTAGTTGAGCTTGAAATCAATGGCTGCTTGCATTGCTGCCTATGCACTACGAGTCGAACTGGCGGAAGATGAGTGAAGCGTTGGTGCCTCCGAAGCCAAAGGAATTAGAGAGCACAGTGCGCAGCGGGCGAGGCTGAGCGGTGTGCGGCACGAGGTTAATGGCGGTCTCGCGTTCCGGGCGGTCGAGGTTGATCGTGGGCGGCACGATTTGATCGCGCAAGGCCAGGATGCAAAAGATGGCTTCAACCGCTCCGGCAGCTCCCAACAAGTGACCCGTGACCGATTTGGTAGACGACATGGCTATACGCGAGGCGGCTGTACCCATCACGCGCTCAACCGCAGTCAGTTCGATCATATCGGCCATGGTCGATGTGCCGTGCGCGTTGATGTAGTCGATGTCGCTTGGCTGCAGACCAGCGCTGCGCAAGGCCGCGCTCATGCAGCGATACGCTCCGTCACCGTCTTCGGAGGGCGCAGTAATATGATAGGCGTCGCCCGACATGCCGTAACCAACGAACTCGGCATAGATTTTCGCGCCGCGGGCTTGCGCGTGTTCCAGTGATTCCAATACGACCACGCCGGCACCTTCCCCCAGAACAAATCCATCGCGATCGGTGTCAAACGGTCGCGATGCGCGTTGCGGCTTTTCGTTGTAGGCGGTGGATAGACTGCGGCAGGCGGCAAAGCCAGCCACAGTCAATCGGCACAAGGGGCTTTCTGTACCCCCGGCCACCATCAAATCTGCATCGCCCAGCATAATCAATCGAGCCGCATCGCCAATTGCATGGGCTCCCGTCGAACACGCGGTCACCACCGAGTGGTTTGGTCCCTTGAGTCCAAAGCGAATCGAAATATGGCCCGATGCCAAGTTGATTAGGCGACCGGGAATGAAAAAGGGGCTCACGCGCCGCGGGCCACGCTCGTGCAGCGTTAACGTCGTTTCGGCGATTCCCTTGAGGCCACCAATGCCAGAGCCAATCAGCGTGCCGGATCGACATTGTTGTTCGTACGTTTCAGGCCGCCAGCCGGCATCATCCATTGCCTGCTGGGCAGCGGCGATGGCGTAAATGATAAAGTCATCTACCTTGCGCTGTTCTTTGGGCTCCATCCAGTGGTCGGCGTTGAAGGTGCCGTTGGTGCCATCGCCACGCGGTACGTGGCTGGCGATCTTGACCGGCATATCTTCCACGTCGAATTCAGTGATTGGTGCTACCGCACTCCGGCCTGCCAGCACGCCCTGCCAACTCTGCTCGAAGCCACAGGCGACCGGCGAAACCATGCCCAGACCTGTTACAACCACACGCCTCATCAATCACTCCGCCGTTGTCGTATTCTAAGATGTCCAATCCTACGTTTGGCAGCGGCTACCCGTCGTCCTGACCACTACCAGTAGCACCAATTGCCGTCATTGTTTTTGGGGCAGCATCCGAAATGTAACTGCCGTTGCCAGACGGTGGATCACAAGCAAGACCAGCGTCTGGCGACGATAGCTACGGTGTATTGTCAATTGCCGCTCGCCTTGCAGCCATTCGGTGCAGGCTCAATGTAAGTTTTTTTGACGGTGGCGTCAGCCCCAGTTCCCAATGCTAGCAAGTATGGAATACACTTGTGGCCTTGACGCACCCAAGGACCCGTGGACCTTCCAACATCGGGCTCAATGACGTGACCTCAAGCCTCCGCCCTTCACCGCGTGTCTGCCGACATCTGTCGGTTTGTAGTCCGCCGCAGATAGTTCCGTATCACTATGGAAGATAGTCCAGACAAATCTACAACAGTTCGCACGGCCAATACGCGACTTGGCCTACGATTGTTCTTGTTCTACGGCGTGATCTATTTGGCCTTTGCGTTGGTCAATGCCTTTGCTCCGCATTGGGTTGAATGGCAGCCTGCCGGTGGAGTGAACTTGGCTATTTGGTGGGGCATGGGACTGATCGGCTTGGCCTTTGCGCTGGCGCTGGTCTATGAACAGTTGTGTCGCAGCGAAGTTGACCATCAAGCCGCTGAGGAGGACCGCGAGTGAATACCTCCCCTTCTGGATTGGCGGTCACCATTTTTGTGTGTTTCTTGGCCTTCACGTTGGGGCTCAGTTTTTATCTGGGACGCAAGGCGAAAGATTCTAGCGGGTACTTTGCGGCCCACGGACAGATTCCGTGGTTTGTCAATGGAGTGGCCTTTGCAGGCGATTATCTGTCAGCCGCTTCATTTCTGGGCATCTGTGGCATGATCGCCTTTTATGGCTACGACGGTTTCTTGTACTCGATTGGCTATTTGGCAGGCTGGATTGTGGCGCTGTTAGTAATCGCCGAGCCTCTCAAACGCCTGGGCAAGTTCACGTTCGCGGATGCACTGAATGCAAGATTTCAATCCAAAGGCATTCAATTGGCCGCTGGAATTAGCACGTTAGCCGTTAGCGTGTTTTATTTAATTCCACAAATGGTGGGGGCTGGTGTGCTAGTACAGCCATTGCTCGGTTTTCCGCATTGGGTGGGGGTAGTGCTGGTAGGCGCTGTGGTAATTCTGATTGTGGTCACCGCCGGAATGGTATCTACCACCTGGGTTCAGTTTATCAAAGGCGCATTACTAATCGTCTTCTCGTGTGTGCTGACCGTGATGATTTTGCAGCGAGGCTTAGTGGTTCGTAGCGGCGGAACGGACGGCTATCAGTTTACGGCGATTTCACTGGGCGCTGTTGACATTAACAACCAACACGAAGTGGCAGACAAAGTTCAACAGTCAGGTTATCGCTGCCATGACGACATGCTTGCACGCGCATGGCGACAGCACGGCTTCTGGCTGGTTACACCCCCCGAATCGACATCGAGCATGTTATGTAGGCTGGCTTCAAGTTCCCGCGGTACATGCCTCATGGAATGTCAGTCCCAACCGTCGATCCATAGTTTTCTCGACTCTACACCGCCCTCTGAGGCCGACCGTCGATCGACACCTGGTACCTCGCTCCGACCAGTCGGTTACGTTAGCCGACTGCCGCATGAACAAACGCAGACTGGCTCTCTGGGACCATGGGAATATCTGCAGACGATCAGTGGTAGCGAAGTGGTTTTGTGGAGCAAAACGACACTGCAAGATTTGAATGGCAAGAGTATCGAAGTTTTCTTTCCCAAGCCAACCTCTGGTGCCCAGATCACTCGACCGGGCGAGCATCCGATGTTTGCTGGTATCCGTCAACCGGGGCTGTGGCCTAAGTTAAATTTCTTGTCGCTAATGGCCGCGTTGTTCTGCGGTACGGCCTCGCTTCCGCATATTTTGATTCGTTACTATACGGTCAAAGATGGCGCTGCGGCCCGAAAGAGCACCATTGTGGGCATTGGTACAATCGGTGCGTTTTACATCCTGACACTGTTCATGGGGTTGGGTGCCATGACCAGCGGCGCGCTGGATGTGACCAACGAGAATATGTCCGCACCGCTCTTGGCTCGTAGCATCAGCGAATGGCTGTTTGCAGTCATCTCTGCAATTGCCTTCACCACCGTGCTCGGCACGGTTAGTGGCTTGATTTTGGCTTCGGCCGGCGCGGTCAGTCACGACTTGTTGAAGACCGCCATGGGGGTAAGCATGAACGATCGCCAACAAGTCCGCATCGCTAAAATTGCATCGGTGGTGGTTGGCATTGTCGCAATTGCATTGGGGATTCTATTTGGCACGATGAATGTTACCTATCTGGTTGGCTGGGCATTCAGTGTCGCTGCGTCGGCGAATCTGCCGGCACTGGTGATGTTGTTGTTCTGGAGACGCACCTCCAAGCAGGGCGTGATCGCCGCCGTGTTAGTCGGCATGACCAGCTCGTTGGGCTGGATTCTGTTGAGTGCCGATACGTTTGACAAAGTCTACCACGCCGCGCGGCCAGCGTGGATTGTCAGCTTGATTCCATTCAGCCAACCCGGCATCGTTACCATCCCTCTGGCGTTCGCAACGCTGATCGTAGTGTCGCTGCTAACGTCGCCACGAGCGGGCCGCTTGCCGTTGTAGCCCGCGTTGGGCGACCCTACTTACGGAGCGCAGGCCTCCAGCTAACAACACAAGCCACCAGCAACCGCCTGGTGAGAATGTGTGTAATTTGCGGAATCCATCGGCGCAATGCGGCGAGATTGACGTACAATAGGGCAGTTCCCATTTAGAGTTTGGGTGACTTGGGTTTCATCAGGTCGCCGGGCCGTTGCCGGCTGAGTTTATTGATCCAGCTAGCGTTGCCCAGGCGGTTAAACGTGCATCCGTAAGACGACACATGCGTATAGGTACAGTAGTCAAAGTATTGCCTGAAAAGAAAGTTGGCTTCATTCGTTCGGATGATTTGTCCGAGGATGTTTTTTTTCATTTTTCCAAGGTCGAGAAGGTTGGAACTCGTCCACTGGAGGATGGTGACGAAGTGGAATATGAAATCGACGAATTGCATCGCCTTCAGAAAATCCGCTTGCAGGCTACTCGAGTGCGTCGATCGGTACGGCCGCTGTCGATGAAGCTCAAGCCCAGCGATGCGCCTGGTCTGCGGGCCCAACACCATCCCAAAGCTCGTAAGAAACGACCCGCCTGGCGTGGCAAGTCAAAGTCCGACGACACGCAGTAATATACGGCGGTCAGTCAACACAAAAAGACTGCTACACCAGAGGCGACAGTTACAGGATGTCCGGGTACTTGAGGGCGCGCGTTCCCCAAAAGGCAATTCAGTTTTCCGGTTGCTGGCTGACTGGCGCGGACTGAATGAGCTGAGCGGTTTGGGCGACTAGGTCGTCTTGCAAGAATTTTTGCAGCATGTCGCGGGTCGCTTTGAACATGCGGTCGATGGGGGCTCGCACAGTGCCCGACAGACTGTCTCCTGATCGCTCTAAGATATCTCGCTGAATACGGCTGAGCTGATCGTTCATTTGATTGAAGTCGCCAAGGTCACGCAAGCGATTGAGGTTCTCAGATGCGCGCTCAAGCTGACCATTCTGCACATCCAGCTTGACGCGCGCCGCCAATAGATTGCGCTGCCCGACCAAATCCAGAATCTGACCTTGGAACCCACCCACGATTGCTTCGGCCTGCACCCTCAGCGCATCATCGGGTAGTTCAACATGCTCCACCGCCTTCAGCCCAGGCACTATAGGCAGTCTGGCCACCACTTGATTGCCATTCTTGACATACACCTGAACAATCGGGGTATTGAGCTGAATTAAAGCGCTGCTGTCGATAGGCACATCGATGTTGGTCAAATTGGGTGGAGCAAAAGGCGGCGGCTCGAGTCCGGCTGCCTTAGCATGCTGGACCGACTGTTGGTGAAGTTCATGAGCTTCTTGAATAGCATCGTCGCGCAACTTGCGCAGCGTCGTCATGCGCTGTTCATGCAATTCATGAGGCAGAATTCTGACAGGCGAATCGGGGCTTGGCACGTTCATTCGACCTCGCCAATCGCTGCGGCCCAGTTGACTCAATTGCCCCGACAATGGATCTTGGCCGAAAACAAAGCACCCCGACAGTTGCTTTTGAGGCTGTCCGCGCGCGACGAACTGCAATTCGCTGCTGGTCGCCTGCGGGCGAACTCGCAGCAACCACCGCGTTGTCCTGGGATTCTGTCGACCTCTTAACCCTGGCCCACCTGAGTAGGTATACACGTTGGCACGCATGTGAATACCGTCGGACTGAGTCACAGCGGCAAAGGTAAAATCGAGCGTCTGCAACAGGGTGGCGTTGCCGTTGCGATCGTCGCGCCGAATGATGGGTTGCAATACGTCGCCAACGCGAATTCGTGCGGGATGCACAGCATTTTCGTCGTCAGTAATCAAGCCGCCGGCGCGGTGCCGAAGTACAGCTACATTGTCTTCTGCTTGTTCGACGCGGGCCACGGGGGCGAACGCCGATTGTACTGCGAGTGCCGAGATGCGCGCCGCCTGCCACCAATTGTCAGAGGTGAATGTGATCGTTGGCCCCCAGTGACGCATCGCACTATCCAGCTCGCGGACTTGAACTTGATAACCCTGGTCGCCTGGCTGTACCACCAGGAAGAATATCTTGTCACAACGATTGACGATCACATCAGTCTGCCAGGACAATAGAGTAGGCAACTGTCGCAAGCTTTCCGCATTCGTTGTTAGACTGCGCGGCACCAGCGCCGCAGCAAGTGAACCATCCGCCACGGATCGAGCAATTGTCAAATCGCTTTCGCGAGTTGCGTTCAATTTGTTCAGCACGCGCCCGGTTGGCGAGTCGGGATCGGGGGGATCGCGTTCGGCCTGGTGTTGCAGCAGACGCTGTGAAACTTCTGAAATCGCAATCGTGGGTAGCTCGGCAGCTGCCGTCAAGCTCTTGATCGACTGAGTGTCGGCATGTGTTGTGGATACAACTAATGAATACTCGTGTCGCTGCAGGTCTTCTAGAGTCATATACTCCAAGTGCCGGACTGCTTCCCAATACAGGACATCGGGAATAGCGTCGATTTGTAAACGCCAAGTTGCCTGATAGGCTCGCTGCAGGTCCAACTCCAGTTGACCAAGCCAATGCGACCGGGCCGCCTCTGGCAAATTCACATCTGGGTGAACTGCGTACCATATACGAACTTGATAGGGAGCGTATTCCCAAACTTTTGTTTCTGTTGGATCCGAGGCAGCTTGGGCCGCCCTGGCCAAGGACCAACCATTCCAGCAGCCACACAGCCAAATGGCCAGCAACAGGTAGCCAACCCAGACACGCGATGGATAGCTCCAACAGCTTAACAATCGTACAGTCGCAGCAGCGAAAGTTGGCAAGTACATTTCTCCCTACTGCGCGGCAAGAGTGTCGGGCTGGAGTCGCCAGCGGTCGACGTCTTGATAAAGGGAAACGGGACGATCGCTGATGCCTTGTACGCTACTGCGCACCACCAAGCGATCGGTAATTTGCCACAAGGGCAGCAGAGGCAAATGGTAGGCAATCACCTGATGCAATTCTTGCAACGATGTTCGCACTTCGCGCCAATTTCTAGCGTCGCGGACTCGCTCCAGCGACTGAACTAGCAGAGGGTGATTGCTGGCAGTTAGTCCGTCGCCGGCCAGCAATCGCTGGATGTCCACAACCGGTTCCCACATGGCAGCCATAACATACAGCAGATCGCAATCCACAATTGACTGTTGCGAAACCCCTTCTGAAAGTACACGCATCTCGGCGGGCACTCCCACGATGGCCCACTGTTGGATCATGGCCTCAACAGCTACGCGCGCTAATTCGTAGTCCGGGCAGCCCACTACCAACGTTTCCAAGTTGGGCTGAGGCTGGCCCGCTTTAAGCGCACGTTTTTCCAATTCTTGGCGGGTAATGCTAACCAACAGCTTGGCCAACAGGGGATTATATGCAACCGCAGGCACCTGTTCGTTGTACGCATAAGCCAAGGGTTCGGTGTCACGTTGACCCACGGCGAATGGGCCGCTCAGGAGTCGACCTTCCGCAGGATTGGTGCTGCCCAATAACTCGCTGTGTAAAATTTCTTGGCGATTGGTGGCATACAACAGCGCTCGACGAAATTTCTCGCTCGCCAAGTAAGCATGGTTTGAAATAGGAATCAACATATGCGACGTCGGCAAGGCGTAGGGTATTACCTTAACGTTACGCAGGGCAGCCAACCGTCGAGCATCTGCTGGAAAGACTTGATCAAGAACGTCAATCTGCCCTCGAATTAGGTCGTTGATGGCTTGTTGAGCATTCGAGTAGTGTATTTCGATGATTTCCACGGGCCTGCCGGCCGACTGTTCCAGGGATCTCCCGACAAAATATGCACTCTGCTCTTGGTTAATCGGCACTTGAAATAAACCGGCCAATTGGGCTCCCAGTTCGGTGTCTTCTGACAGTGGCCATTGCAGAAGTGAGTGAGGCAGCACATGCGGTCGTCGCAATTGAATGACCAACTGACTCTCGTTTCCCAGAGCTACAGTTTCACAAACTGATGCCCAGTTCGCATCGTATTGCTCGTCTTCGGGGTTGGCTCGCGCAATCAGAGTTTGAAACAGTTCAAGCCGAGTACGACTGCTGGAAGTTCGGGGGTCGAACTGCAAAATCAATTGTCGCTGATCATCGCTGATACGGAATTTGCCCAGCCCAAAACTATACACTCCACCTTCGTTGCCAATTTGCTGGAACTGAAACAGTGCACGTTGGACCAATCGACCGCTACGGCGCGCCGACCAATCAGTCAAACTGCTGACGTCCAACTGGCGGCTGGGTTGCATTACACCGACTCGCACCAGTGGGTATCGCTGGTGAAGTTCTCGCTGCAATTCCCGACCACCCGTGAAGGTCGGCAGGATACTGAGGCTATCAGAGATGGCTTGATAGGCCTGACGAAATCGTCCGGCAGCAAACGCTTCACTGGCTTCGACTTGTTTGGCACTGGCGAGCTGGCTGAGACGCTCGTTCCAGCGTTTAACCGAATCAATATCTCCGTGTTTCTTCTGTAGTCGGGCCAGTAGTTGCCGTGCCGATTCCAGATCGCCGACGCGCTCCAATTCAGTTAACATGGATGTTGCTACGGTGTTCAGTGCACGACCCACCGCTTCCTGTCGAAAACCGGGTGCCGTCTCCTTTAGCTCTTCCAATGTAGACAAGGTCTGAGCGTACTGTTTGGAGCTGAAGCTAATCGTCAAGCTGTTAAACAAGAATTCGCGCCGCAATTCCAACAATCGAGGCATCGACGGATAGTTTTTCATCAGAAAACTAAGATTTTGAAAAGCACCAATCAAATTCTTGTCGGACATCTGGCGCTGAGCTTCCTGCAGAACCAAGTCTTCGTACAAGTCGATGCGATCGATCCATTTCCAAGCTATCTGATAGAGCCGTTCGGGAAACTTTTTTAGGACCACCTGAAGTCGGTCGCTGGGATCCGGCGAACTGGGAACGCGTCTCTCGGCAAATGGCAACGGAAACACGCCGAACGTGCCTCCACCGGCCTCTGATTTCAGATGAATCAGGTCAAACGGCTGTTGGTCGATTAGCGGTATATCTTGGCCGGTCGGATCCAAGGTTGACGCGGAGTCCTCCTGCGCCTGCGCAGTCTGAACGGTAAGAAGGACCACCAGCCAAGCCATCATCGGCCAGCACAGATAGCGCCGCGCTGCCATACGATAGCCAGCCGCGCTTTTGCCCCATGACGAAGCCTTAGCCTTGGCGGTAAAGAACTCAGAGGTGATGCGCTCTATCACTGCGAACCTCCGCCAAGTAAGTGCTGCGTCGGGACGGGCACCACCCATACAACTCCGTCGTCTCCGCCCACCAGAATCCGCTTCTGCAAGATCAGTGGCGGCGTATTCAGCGGTTGACCGACACTCGTGCTACCAAGAACTTGACCGCTAGCCGCGTCCACAACCCAGATTTGACCTTGTCGGCAAGACATGACATAAAGTTCGCCTGTTTCAACGGGTGGTCCCGCCAGCCGATGACTCAGCTCGGACAACTCCCACACAAGTTCTGCCGCCTGGTTAAATGCAATCAAGCCGCGATCGGTTTGCAGCACACAACCCCGGGAAGTGCTGTATGGCCCCGAGATCAATCCTCCGTGGATTGGTTGTTGCTGTTTGACTTGTAGGCTGTTGGCATCCAGCACAACTGCCTCATCGCCGACATCGGCTACACGCACACCCAATAATTGATCCTTGACCACCGCCAGCGGGCCGCGCCACGGGCGATCGAGGGGCTGTTCTGAGAGGGAACGGAGTGAATCACCCGCGGAGACGCGATGAACGCTGCCGGTTCGCATGGGTACTATCAGGGATTGTGTTTCGGACACAAAGGTCGGTGCGATCCACTCGACTTTTGTTCCTGGCTCAATAGGAGTGGGTTGAAAAGCATCCCCCGACAATTGGCCGTTCATAGAATCCAGTTGAACTAATTGACCGTTGTCCAATCCCACGACGACCCGCTGATCAGTGACCACCAGCGGGCTGGCAGGTTGCGCCGAGCCAAGTGCCAATGGAATGGGGCTGATCGGCGGATTGCTGCTGGCATTATAGACCACCAATTCCCGTGGATTGGACTGATTCAGCATTAGCGATCGACCTGCCGTAGGCCAAACAGGGGCCGTTAGTCGCCTCCTGATGAGACTGTCACTCAAGCTGGAGTCGGCCTGACTACGCACCCCCTTGCTAGGCGCTAGCACGTAGTAGTTGCCGCTGCCGAGCACAACGTCGATGCGATCGCCCGGCGCTCGATGGACCAGAGTCACAGGACTGCCAACTTCCACTTCCCATAGCGGCTCTCCATCTTCAGCCATCGAGGCAGAAATCATCAGGCCGTCGCTGCCCGATGGGCGCCGCGCATGAAATAAGTACTTGTCCCAGAGTTGCAGCGACGCAGCGAATTGGTCGCCTTCGTAACGACTCCATTTACGATTCAATTTTTCTTGAGAAACAACCAAGTCCAGCCGGGCCAACCGCTTTTCCGCAAGCCACACTTGATTGCGACCAAAGGCCACGCCAAAGTTCTGAGGCCAATCCAGGTTCTTGGGAACGCGTGCCACAACCGTCACGGGTCGCGCCGTGGCTGATGGATCAACCTCTAGAATCAGGGTATTGCCCAAATCGCTTTGCACTAAAGCCTGACGCCGATCGGCTAGAGCAGGGACCAGCACGTTGCCATCAACAGCCACGGCCGGCTGTGCCTGTTGCAACCCTTGGTCTGTTATTGACAAAATTCGAATGCGTGCCGATTCATTATTGATATTTTCGCAGGCCAGTAGATTACCCAACACCACGACCGGGGCCACGCGAATTGCTCCCTCGCGATGACCTAGATAATAAACCTGGTGGCAATCTCCCTGCCGTCGATCCAGTACATAGATGTTGCTATGGCCGGCGGGTTGGTAGAGGAATTGCCCAGACTGGTAAATGCCCGGTCCCACCTCCAACGATTGAGGCAACTGTTTGGCCCATTTGGTTTGCCCACCGACGGCATCCAAACACAGCACCGCCCCCGACTGCGTGGACGCGAATACTTCACCATTGGATACTGCCGGTTGCGTTACTGGTTCGCCGAATTGTACGGTCCAACGACTGACTCCCGTGTCCCCGGCCAAGCGTGAAATTCGCCCCGCCGACGACTGGCATATCAACACATCGCTACCTGGATCTTCCGACAAGCGGATGGGTTGCCAATCGTTTTCCAAACCAACGTACCTTCGCCACAGAACGTTGCCTTGTTGCGCGTCGACTCCATAAACGGAGCCTTTGACATTGAAATAAACGCGTGCTCCTTCAAGCTCCGAAACCACTCTGCCCTGCGCGTGTGCAAAAACGAATGCTTTGGGTGCATCCGCCCCAGGAAGTTCGGTGACCAACTGTGCCTGAACCGTACTATTGTGCACTCTGTCGCGCTGCAGGGCCGATGCACTGAGGACCCGCTGTTTAATTTCCTCGTGCGATTCCAATTGAGGATAACGTGCAATCAGCTGCTTACGGACTTCGTGCGCCTCATCGATCCGACTAGCCTGCAAATGCTCATCAATTTTGGAAAGCGCCAGTGCAAGTTCATCATCGCGCTGAATTTCTCGCTGTATCCGCAAGCGGCTTTCCTCAATGCGTTGCAAGGTCGGGGCCAACTGAGTGCGCTGCGTTGCACCGACCAGTTGCGGGTCTTGGATAAAATTCATTAGTTTATCCATGTCGGCCATCAGTGCGCGACGCTCGCTGCCCTGAGGCGTGGCGTCGATGCGGGCTGTGAATTTTTCGGCCAGCGTAATCATCGCCCCTGCCAAATCGGACTGTTGCTCACGCAAGGCTGATTCGGCAGGCAACGGCGGTAGCACGCTCTCAGCGGTTTTCAGGGCCACTTGCGGATTGGCCGCGCCTTCAACGTCTTTGCGTAGCAGCGACAGTGCTTGCCGGACTTTAGCGTACGAAGCGCTGGCATGCGCTGGCCAATTCTGTGCGAAATCCCGATACATGCTGGCTGACGTTTCGTAGCTCCGCTGCTCGTAAGCGGTATCCGCACGCTGCAAGGCGTCAGTCGCGTTGCCCCGCAACATCCAGGTAATCAAAAAGAATCCCGCCACGCCCACCAGCGATAGCAGCAATGCTACGCCCACAATACGAAACGAATCCCAAGGGTTTTTCTGAGAGCTGGAGCGTACCGGTTTGATGAATTTGCTGGGTTTAGCCAAGCCACCTTCGTGATCGGCTGCTGCTGGCTTCTTGGCTTTGTTGACTGAGCTTGTGGCCCGCTTCTCGGATAGCGAAGCGTATTGTGCAGCAGCTTCTGAGCCGGAAGTTGTTGGCGGTCCGGAACTGCTGTCCGTAGCGCCGGAGGGTTGGGCAGCTTGATTGGTCAAACCCGACAGTCTGGCCCGCGTGGCGGCAGAAGATTCCAGGTTGCCTTGCCCCTGGTCAACGGATTGGACTTCGTCGGTTTCGTCCAGACTGTCAACGACGATTTGCGCAATGCCTGATTCGGGTACTAGCCCCAATTCTTCTGCGTAGGATTTTGAATCTGCACTGAGCGGCTTAGCTTCGGCCACCAAGCGCGTCGCTTGAAACTTGGTCAAGTGCCCATGCTCGACCAGTAAGCGTGCGATCAACTCCGGTGTCAGTCGCGCACTGCTTTGAGCGACCTGATCGCGAAGTTCGGTCAGCACATCGTCAGGCAACAGCTGCCTGCCTGACAAAAGGTTCAGAAATTGTTCGGTAGTGGAACGCATAACGCTGTGGTTGTCGCAAGTAAGTACTACGGATCAGTGCGCGATCGATGGCCATGCCGGGATCGAAATGTTTACCATCAAGTCAGTCAAATTGCTCGACCGTCAGAACCTGAAAATTTTCAAACTGTGCTTCACGGCCCGCATCCAATGCGGCAATCACTGCGGCGTGAATGCAGTTTTCATGTGCTTCGATAATCAACTTGCTGGCTTGAGCACCAGGAGCCGCGGAGCCATGCGCCCGATTCAAAACGACAATTAAATCTTGCTTGCTGCTGGCGGCAGTGTCCACGCTCCCATACACCACGTTGTAGGCATTGAATTCATCAACTTGTACGCGCACCGAATCTTGGTCGTCATCAACCTGGGGTTGTGAATTCAGGCTAGCTTGCTGCTCGCGTTCGGCAGGTCGTTGAATACTTTTTTGCACAACGAACGAGGCGGTAATCATGAAAAAAATCAGCAGCAAGAAAGTGACGTCCACCATTGGCGTCATATCCATTTCCGCTGCGTCCCCTGTCTGAGGCCGCGAAAAACTGACCTTGGCTGCGGCCAACTCGTGCTCGCTGCGTTCGTCCAGCGATTGTTCCAGTCCCCCAGACTGTAAGAATCGCTCCAAGTCCAGTGGCTGTGTGGACTGCAATGCGACGGGCTGTCGCCCACCAAGTTTGCCCAGAATCTGCTTTAATTTGTCTTCAAAAATGCGCTGCTGCGCGCGTTGGGAGCGCAGGGTCTCCACCGCCTCCTGCGTTGGCACTTGCAACGGTACAGCGCATTGCGGGCAGCGCACTTCACGCCCCAAAACGCGCTGGTGAATCGCGTTTGTGGCACCGCACTCCGGACAACGAATCTTGATAGTCACCAATCAACCCGCCTGCACAAATAAGGGCTCTAACCTTGTTCAATTACCGCAATGTGAATCATTTCGCCCTCGGGAAGTGATTCTGCAATCGCGCGACTCACGCGACCGATTTCGCCATGGCGTACGGATCCTTCGGCCCGGATGATGACATGTTTCTTGCCAGAGTCTAAGCCACCAGCAACATACTCGGCGATTTCCGACTGTTGCTGCTCCAAATCAGCCGAAAATTGCGTGCCATCCAACTGCAATACTTCGGCTTGTTCGCCAGTTCCGCGGCGCATCAGAATGATTACGGATTCCTTGGCAGCCACTACGCCACCGTGTCGGGCGGCAGGCAAATCCACAGTTGCCTCGCCGGTCATTTGCGACGAAACCAAAAAGAAAATCAACAGCAGAAAAACGATATCGATCATCGGTGTGATATCGATTTCATTATCTAGCTCGACGGCGCGGGGGCGCCAGAAGTCGGTATCGACTTCGATCTCCTGGTCGGCAGTGGGTGTTGATTCCGCCATACAAGCCTCATTCACGGCGACCGCCCGCTCGGCGAACAGTCATCTAGGTAGTGACGATTACGCCGAACGATCAAGTCCCAGCCGTTTCAGTCCCACCCGAAACGCCTCCAGGAAGCGCGTCACACCAGCGCCAACCAATTCCTCCATGTGCCGCAAGCGATTGTTGACTGCATTGAGCGCCATGACCAACGGGATCGCGATGGAAAGGCCGATTGCCGTGGTATACAGCGCGACATTGATGTCCTTGGCTAGCTTCGTGGGCTCGACACTTTGCGCAGACGCCAATGTCGCAAAGGCTCCAATCATGCCCACCACCGTTCCCAGAAGTCCTAACATAGGCGCGGTCTTGATGACGGTGGTAACCCAGCTGATGTGTTTTTCCAAATCAGCCAGTACATCTCGCTGAAATCGCTCGGTCAGAAAGTGCTTGACCTTGGCGTACCCCAATTCCTTGTTCTGCAATCCCAGCGATACCAGCATGGGGACGGCGCGAGCATCTTCGGCACACGTCTGTTGGACTGCGTCAAAGTTCCCTGTCAGCAAATCCGCTTCAATGGAGTCCAGAAAGGCATCTTGCTGATCCTCGGATTTGAACCATTTCTGACCAACGCGAGTCCACACCATCACGCAACAGAATGCTCCGAACAGTGCTACTCCAGCCAAGGCAAGGTAAATCACTAAACCGATCCAATCAAATATAGTCTGTGGCATGAATTACGCTTTACTCTTAAGCTACTCAATATTTCGCCCGCGTTTTCATCCGCGACGCGAAGCTAATTGTAACGTCGATGACTGCTAGGGACGAGGACTTCGGTACAGTTGTTGAGACACAACAAACTCGAATCCATCGCCGGATGGCTGCGACTGAAAAATAGTTTTGGCGACTTCACGAACGGTCTTTCGTCCGTTGTTGGATGCATGGGCCAATTCAACTTGTGCGAGTTTGTCTTCCAGTTCCTTGGGAATGAATTTTAGGAGTTGCCGATTGGTGGTACTGATACCGGCTTGCGTTAGCAGCTGTTGGTCAAACTGCTTGAGCGGCCCCTCGCTACGCCACATGAAGTACAGACGCTGCCGCTGATTCTCTTCTTGGCTTGTGCCCGATCGCTTCAGTGAATTGCCCGAAAGGCGACTGGCGTAATCCACTTGGCTGTTTCCGCCTCCGATACACGCCAGCTCAATCTGGTAAAAATCCAACTGCACAGCGTAGTCTTTGAGATTCTTGGCCTGAAACTTGAGCTCCCAGCGTTCGTACCTGGGTACAACATCATCGCCTTCACCCAGCGGTCCCGGTGGACGAGAATCACCGCGTCCAGCACCAGCTACTGTCGACACCGCGTTGGAATCTAAGGATTCAATCGACGCCTGAACGGTAGTAGCAGTATCGGTCACTGCTTCCAGCGTTTCTTCGAGAGTTGGTTCGTTCAGCACCTCGACCTCTTCGGCTCCGGGAGGCTGAATGTCGCGTTCAAATCCAGCCGCGT